>JAAZVW010000056.1 GCA_018623135.1 Pseudomonadota bacterium | reverse complement strand
TCTACACATTTGAGGAAGCTATTATGGAAACATTAGCTGCGCTTGAAGCGAATATGCATCAACTGAAAAACAAAGTAGATGCTATCCATACCTTTATTAAAGAGGCTTATATTTTTGCACGTGGTGCGCGATATCAGCTTGATGATGCGCATAAACGGCAGTATGCAACAACATCGGATGTTGAAAAGTTTCACACGCTTTTTCATGTATTTCCGCAGCCTGCATTGGAAGTTTTGATCGTCGCTATTGGGCGTACAGAGTATTTAGATAGCTGCAAAAATCTCAACGTGTTTGAGCAAGAGCTGAGTGCAGATGATGTTCAAAACATTATTGAATCTCTTACGCCTATTTTTGCAGAGCGCTCGCAAAAAGAAGATCCGTCCTTTGATCAGGTAAATTTAGAAAAGCTCAAGCAAAATGGTGCGGACTATTTATATGGTTTTTTCACGGTAGCAACCATTGGTAGGCTCACTTCTAACAAGGTGCAAGAACTTTACAACGTGAGCACTGCTGCCTGTAAGCAGGGTAACCCTTTGTTTTACTTACTTGCGGCCTACGTAGGCAGTTTGCGCACGGAAAATATTGAAAAAACCGAACGGTTTATGACTTATTTTTCACAAGGTCTAAATGCCTTTGGAAATAACGTTCCTTTTCAATTATGGTCGCGTTAGTAAAAACTAACCTTGAACATCGATTTAGCCCTCAGAAGCTCTCAGAAGCTTTTTGAGGGCTTTTTTATGTTTTTAGGTTAGGTAAAGACCGGGTAAATGTGTTACAATTATTTTGTAAATATTCTAATAGATAAAAAAAGAAGAAGTGAGAAAATGACTGATTCTCTACAACAACATAATGTTGCGCCTACAAGCATCGAAAAGGAGATGGAGAATTCCTACCTTGAGTATGCGATGAGCGTAATTGTTTCTCGTGCATTACCTGATGTGCGTGATGGTTTAAAACCAGTACACCGTCGTATTTTATACGCAATGAAAAGCTTAGGTAACGATTGGAACCGTGCTTACAAAAAATCTGCCCGTGTGGTTGGTGACGTTATTGGTAAATATCACCCTCATGGTGATAGTGCTGTATATGATGCTATGGTGCGTTTGGCACAAGATTTCTCTATGCGTGTGCCACTTGTAGATGGCCAAGGTAACTTTGGTTCTATGGATGGTGACTCTGCTGCTGCCATGCGTTATACAGAGGTTCGTATGGAGCGCGTTGCCCATTACTTGCTTTATGACCTAGAAAAAGAAACAGTAGATTTTCAGGAAAACTATGATGGTTCTGAACAAGAACCACGTGTTCTTCCTTCTCGTTTCCCTAACTTACTTGTAAATGGTACTGCTGGTATTGCCGTTGGTATGGCAACAAATATCCCGCCACATAACCTATCTGAAATCATTGATGCCTGCGTAACGTTAATTGATAACTCTGAGGCGACGTTAGATGATTTGATGGAACATGTGCATGGTCCAGACTTCCCAACTGGTGCGCAAATTTTAGGCCGCAAAGGTATTCGTCAAGCCTACGAGACAGGCCGTGGCTCTGTTATTATGCGTGCTAAAACAGATGTTGAAGAAGTGCGTGAAGGTAAACGTGCTATTATTGTTACGGAAATTCCATATCAAGTAAATAAGGCAAAAATGATTGAGCGTATCGCTGAATTGGTACGTGATAAAGTGCTTGATGGTATTACCGATTTGCGTGATGAATCTGACCGAAATGGTGTACGTGTTGTTATTGAACTACGCCGTGATACTCAGCCAGAAGTTATGCTAAATCAACTCTTTAAGCATACACAAATGCAATCATCATTTTCTTCTAACATGTTGGCAATTGATAAAGGGCGTCCTAAGCTTATGGGCTTAATGGATATTTTACATGCCTTTATTGCACACCGTGAAGAAGTAATTACACGCCGTACAAAATTTGACCTTAATAAAGCACGTAAACGTGCGCACTTATTAGTTGGTCTTGCTATTGCGGTTGCTAATATTGATGAAGTTATTAAAATTATTCGTCATGCACCAGACCCGCAAACAGCTAAAAACGAGTTAATGTCTCGTACTTGGGCTTCTGGTGATGTGGTGTCTCTTGTTGAGCTTTTAGGTGAAACACTAGAGACAGAGACATATCAACTTTCAGATGCGCAAGCACAGGGTATTCTTGATTTGCGTTTACACCGCTTAACGGGTCTAGAACGTGATAAAATTAATGAAGAAGCGCAAGAAATTGGCGACACAATTAAAGCGTTACTTTCTATCCTTTCTAACCGTGACGAGCTGATGGATATTATGAAATCAGAACTTCTTGAGGTGAAAGATTTGTTTGGTACAGAACGTAAATCTGAAATTTCAGATGCTTCTGGTGACTTTAATATGGAAGACCTTATTAAGCCTGAAGAAATGGTTGTTACAATTTCTACGGATGGCTATGTAAAACGCCAACCATTAGATGATTACCGTGCGCAACGCCGTGGCGGTCGTGGTAAATCTGTATCTAAGATGAAAGATGAAGAGCAGCTAGAAACATTGTTTGTTGCTAATACACATGACCCACTTCTTGTGTTTACATCTAAAGGTCAGGTGCATAAACTTAAAGTTTATGAAATCCCAACTGGTTCTTCTGGTGCCCGCGGTAAAGCCTTTATTAACCTCCTTAATATTGATAAAGATGAGCGTGTAATGCGTGTTCTTCTTGTCCCACGTGAAAAAGAAGAGTGGGAAGATAAGGTAGCGATGTTTGCAACATCTAAAGGTATCATCCGTAAAACACCACTTATGGCATTTGCCAATGTGCATTCAGGTGGTATTAAAGGTATGTCGTTAAATGATGGTGATGAACTTATTTCTGTCGAAATAACCCCTGAAAACCAAGGTGATGTACTCATTTCTACTAAAGATGGTTACGCGGTTCGCTTCCCTGTAGAGGTTCTGCGCCCAATTTCTAGCCGTACAGCTTACGGTGTTAAAGGTGTAACTTTACGTTCAGATAAAGATGCGGTGGTTTCTATGTCTATTGTACAAGATTCTGACCCGTATATCTTAAGCGTAACAGAACATGGTTATGGTAAGCGTACAGCCCAAGAAGAATTCCCAACTAAGGGACGTGGCACAATGGGTGTGATTGCGATTAAAACAACAGAGCGTAACGGCCAAGTTGTTGCATCTATGCCTGTTGCTGCAGATGACCACATTATTATGGTAACATCTGATGGGCAAATTATTCGTACACGTGTAGAAGATATCTCTACAATCGGTCGTAACACACAAGGTGTGCGTCTGTTTAAGGTAGATAAAGGTTCTACAGCTTATACGGTAACGCGTATCCCTGCTGCTTTAATGGAAGAAGCAGAAGAAGAGGATATGGAAAATGCGGAAGTTGGCGACAACTCAGAGCTTCCAACAGCTGAAATGGCAACAGATGCCGACACAGCAGAGGAAGTTGTAAATGAGCCAACAGAAAGCTAAAATCGCTGTTTATGCTGGGACTTTTGACCCAGTAACCCACGGCCATGTAGATATTGTGAAGCGTGCGGCAAAACTATACGATAAGTTAATTGTCGCCGTTTCCGGCCATGGGCGTAAAAAACAAACATTATTTACATTAGAAGAGCGCATTTCTTTTATGCAAAAAGCTTTAGAAGATATAGATAATGTTGAGGTAAAAGGGTTCACAAACTTACTTACAAACTTTTGCCAGCAAGAACAGGCAGATGTTGTTGTAAGAGGTTTACGAATGACAGCAGATTTTGAATATGAATTCCAGATGGCGGCTATTAATAGAAATATGCAACCACCTGTAGAAACGCTTTTTTTAATGGCAAGGGCTGAATATACGTTTATTTCGTCTACAAATATTAAGGAAATCGCTAGTTTAAACGGAGATTTTCAGCAATTTGTACCTAAACATATAGCTTTTGTATTAAAAGAAAAATTTAACCATTAAGGATAATAAAATGAAACTATTAACAGGTCTTAAGACCTTAGCACTAGGAGTATTAGCAATGAGTACAGCCGCGCAAGCAGAAGGCTTTTTCGATGCCTCTCAGGTAGAAGTTCCTGAAGGTAAATATGTTGAACTAACAACAGATAATGGTTCTATTATTATTGAGCTTTATCCAGAAGTTGCGCCAAACCATGTGGCATCTTTTAAAAGCTTAATCGCTAAAGACTTTTACAACGGTCTTGTTTTTCATCGTGTTATTCCTGGCTTTGTTGCTCAAGGTGGTGACCCAACAGGCACAGGTATGGGCGGCCCAGGTTACCGTGTTAAAGCTGAATTTAACGATAAAAACCACGTAGAAGGTTCTCTTGCTATGGCACGTTCTGCGCATCCTGATTCAGCAGGTAGCCAATTTTACCTTGTGCTAGATAACCAACCACACCTAGATGGTCAATACACTTTATTTGGCCAAGTTGTAGAAGGTTTAGATATTATGCATAAAATCCAACAAGGTGATAAAATGTTAGAACTTAAAGTTTTAACTGAACGTCCGTAGTTGATTTTATTGTTTTTCTGATTTATATATCTTTATCTAGAAGAACACCTATCCCCGCCAATGGCGGGGATAACTATGTTTAAACCAAAGGTACCAAAGTTAAATGCAACGTGTAAGTGACTATGATTTTAATTTGCCTCAAGAGGCAATAGCAATTCAGCCTGCAGAACCACGAGATTCTGCACGTATGCTGGTGCATGCAGAACAAACTGAGCTCAATAAAACATTTAAAGATTTACCTGATTACTTAAATGCAGGTGATGTGCTTGTGTTAAATAACACAAAAGTTATTCCTGCTCGTTTGTATGGTGGGCGCAAACGTACTGAGGCAGAAGGTCTTGTAAACACAGAACTTTTGTTACATAAATCTGTAAATAAAAAACGCACTTGTTGGGAATCTTTTATTAAACCTGCTAAACGTTATAAAGTAGGGCATGTGTTACATTTTGAAGGCTCTAGCGTAACAGCAGAAGTTATAGAAAAAAATGAAGATAAAGTAACTTTACAATTTTCTGTAACAACAGATGCGGATATGTTTTTATTTTTAGAAAAACAAGGGCAAATGCCTTTACCACCTTATATCTCGCGTCCTGATGGTTCAACAGAGGCAGATAAAGAAGATTATCAGACCGTTTATGCGGCTCATAAAGGGTCAGTTGCTGCACCCACGGCAGGGTTACACTTTACTGAAGAGCTATTAGAAAAACTTACTCAAAAAGGTGTACGTATAGAGTATGTTACCCTACATGTAGGCGCAGGTACTTTTATGCCCGTACGCGCTGAAAAATTAGAAGAACATGTCATGCATGCAGAATGGGGTGAGGTAACACAAGAAAATGTAGATGTTTTAAACGCAGCTAAAGCGGCAGGAAAGCGTATTATTCCCGTTGGGACAACGTCTTTACGTTTGCTAGAAACCGCAGCTAAATCGGGCGAGATTAAACCCTTTGTTGGTGAAACCGATATTTTCATTACGCCTGGTTTTGCATTTAATGCGGCAGACATGCTGATTACAAACTTCCATTTACCAAAATCAACACTTATTATGTTGGTTTCTGCCTTTATTGGTTACGATGAAACAATGCGCATGTACCAAACAGCTATAGAGAATAATTTTAAGTTTTATTCTTATGGTGATGGTTGCCTTCTTAAACTAAAAAAACAATAGAAAAGAGTATCTTATGGCTGATTTTAAATATGAATTATTAAAAAAAGATGGGCAGGCACGCCGTGGTGAGATTACGACGGCTCATGGCAAAATCCAAACACCTGTATTTATGCCTGTGGGTACTCAAGGTACAGTAAAGGCAATGAAGCCAGAAGATGTACGTAACTTAGGTGCCGATATTATTTTGGGTAATACATATCATTTATATTTAAAACCGGGTCATAAACTTGTTGAACGCCGTGGCGGTTTGCATAAATTTATGAACTGGCCACATCCAATTTTGACTGATTCTGGTGGTTACCAAGTATTTTCATTAACGCATATGCGTAAAATGAGCGAAGAGGGCGTAGAGTTTCGCTCTCATCACGATGGTTCTAAACATATGCTCACCCCTGAGCTTTCAACAGAAATTCAGCATAGCTTAGATGCAACAATTACCATGGCTTTTGATGAGTGCACACCCTACCCAGCAACAGAAGAGGTTGCAAAAAAATCTATGGAACTTTCTATGCGTTGGGCGAAAAGATCTCGTGATGCTTATCAAAAACGCGAAGGATACGCTCAATTTGGTATTCTTCAGGGTAGTATGTATATGAACCTACGCCAAGAAAGCATGGATAAGCTTAAAGAATTAGATTTTGAAGGTTATGCAATTGGCGGCTTAGCTGTAGGCGAAGAACCTGAAATTTTGCATGAGATGACACATAAAGTTGCGCCGATTATGCCAGAAGATAAGCCTCGTTACCTTATGGGTGTAGGCTATCCTATTGATATATTTGAGGCAGTTGAAGCTGGTGTAGATATGTTTGATTGTGTGTTACCAACACGTAACGCTCGTAAAGGCAATGCTTTTACAACGCTTGGCCAGCTTAATATTAAGCGTGCAGAATATAAAGAAGATGATAG
>JAAZVW010000026.1 GCA_018623135.1 Pseudomonadota bacterium | reverse complement strand
TCTATTATCCTTTATAAAGGCGTACTTCTGTTTCTGATACAGATGTGTCAGAAAGTGTTTCAATCTGTACGCGGCTTGCAGGTACACCAATCTCAACTAAAGCTTCAAGTAGGCGATCAGCGCCAGCGCGTGCTTTTTTGTTGTTTTGGGCAGTTGTTTTTACATTATTACCAACAGAGGCAACACCTACAATTTTAAACTGAATGTTTTGGTCTTGTGCATAAGCAGAGGCCACAACAGCGTATAAAGATTGCTGGAAGTTACGTTCTTCTGGTTTCATAACAAACAGAGCGGGTTGTAGCGGCGCTGCTGCAGAAACTTGAAGATCTGGAGTTTCAACACCGCTAATAGGCTTTCCCACAGTTTCAACCATCTCAGGCGTATCTAGCGGGCGAGAAACCACGCTATGTGTATTTACACCCTTACGAACAAGTTTTGTAAGTTGGTTAAATTCTTTACGGTGAATATCTTGTAAGCCTAATTGACGTGCAATAAGAGAATTTACAGAACCTTGCATAAGTACAAGATCATTTGCTTTTTTATCAAATGCAATACGTATGCGGTCTAGCTCTTTATGGTCTTCATCTGTACCACCAGCAAGTTGCATCGCATTGTTTACTGTACGTTGTAGGAAGGCTACCTGAGTCATATCCTTAGCGACTTGGTTTGAAAGGTCTTGTAACTTTTCAACTTCTGTTGCAAGTGTGCTCATGTTAGAAGCTGCCACACGTAGGTTATCCATAAGAACAGGGTTACCAGGTGTTGTGCCTACTTGTAATGTTGCACGAATATCTGCAATGACATCTAAGTAGGTACGTGCAGAATTTCGAATTTCTTGTTTATGATCATTAAAACGGTTATTACGCGCATTTAACGTTTCATCCATATCTTGCCCAGCGGTACGTAGTATGTCTATAGAGTTACGTACATAAGCATCGTTTACATCGGCCATAATGTTGCGACTTTTTTCAATTGCGCTAGAGACACTGTTGTCCCAAGTGATACAGCCAGAAAGGCCAACTGAACTTAAAGAAAGAGCGGCCACTATTAGTTTGCGTTTTAACATGCGTTTCAGATCCGTTTGTTTTATTGCTTTTTATTCCATTAAAACTTAAGCGTATATTACCTGCCAAAAATAGAATGTGCAAGAAAGTTTAAAAAAAATTCATTTTCTATTTGCATAGGTGTGAATCTTTTGCTACATATATCTCCACGGCGCACCCGTAGCTCAGCTGGATAGAGCGTTTGACTACGAATCAAAAGGTCGGGAGTTCGAATCTTCCCGGGTGCACCATAAAAAACCGCTAGTTTTATCACTAGCGGTTTTTTTGTTTTTAACTATCTGTTTTTAATAGAAATAAAAATTCAATTGTCTGATCAATGTGGCCTGATTTTGTAAGGAATTGATTGCTTGCAGGTGTTTTTTTTAACACAGAGGATATGTTTGTTTTTTGGTCTGTACGTATTAATGGTTACTCACATAAGTATATGAGTGTAAACTTTCTATTGAGTTTATGCGTTATTTTATAAGGGGCTGTTAAGTTATGAAACAACATTCTAAATATATTTGTATGAGTTTAGCCGTTTTGGCGTATTCTGCTGTACATATCACAACAGCACAAGCTTTGCCCCGTAATGCAAATGGTACGGTTATTTCAGGTACTGCAACAATTGTAGATACATCTGCAACCGAAACAACAATTAACCAGAGTACAGATTTTGCAGAAATTAACTGGACAGATTTTGATATTGCCGTAGGCCAAGATGTGAGATTTAATGTGCCACGTGCACAATCGGTTACTGTAAACCGCGTCACATCGGGCATGCCCTCTAATATTGCAGGGGATATTTATTCTAATGGTCAAGTATACGTTATTAATGAAAATGGCCTAAACTTTAATGGATTAGCTAATTTTAATGCGGCGAGCTTTTATGCCAGCACAATTGATACATTTAATGCCGAAGCAGATGCTGCTCAGTATGCCGAAATCGTTGTAAACTCAACGGGTATGGCAACTTCAGGGGCTTATCCTTTAACCAACTTTATTTTCTTATCGCCACATATTTCTTTTATTGCAGATACGAACGATGCTGGAATTGAGGCTGCTTATGGGACTCTTGCATCAGCAAACAGAGCAACTCTGTCCTTTACAGGCCCCAATAATGATCCTGTTTTGGATGTGCCAGATAATCAGCCAGATGTTGTTGTACCGGGTGGCAAAAACCTTGGTATTTCAGCAATAAGCTTAGATAGTGGTAGTATTTTTGGATTTGGTATGAGGAATGAGGCGCATATTATCGCAAAAGCAGTATCTGTTGCGCAGAATATTTCATCTATTATTAACTTAGATGGTGGCCCTGTTGATATAGGTTCTGATCAAATGAACTATTTTGGTGCATTGTCAGACCAAGGTAATGATACAACGGTTAATATTGAAACAACAGGGCATGTGATTATTCAAGGTGACGTGATATTAAGCCCTGTTGTTGTAAGCTTTGGTCCCGGTAATGTGCCTGCGACCCAGCGTACACTTAATATGGATGTTGATGGTAACTTATTTATAGATGAGTTTCATTCAAGTGCAGATGTTATGAATATTCGTGCAGGGCAAAATCTTATTATTAATGACATTGCAGCTAATACGGGTTCTGCCATTGATGGACTTTTTATGGAAGGTACGTATGGGGTGCAAACAATTGCGCTTGAATCTGGCAGTTTAAATGTTGAAAATACAAATATAGACTTCTCAACATTATCAGGTATCGAAACTTATGCCGCTGGGCAATTTGGTCATGTGCATGTAGGGCATGTGGGGCTTAATAAATATTCTGCGGCGTCTCATCCAAACATGGTTGCGGGTGTGACAGATGCTTATATTGCTGTAACAACAAATCTTTCTGCGCCAGAAATTAATATAAATACAGATTTGGATTATACAGGTAGTCAAACGGCAAGTAACTTTATGCTAACCGCTTCTTATGAACCTGCACCTTCTGTAGCATGGAGGTATTTTGTAGACCCGACGCCAGGCACATTTGAAACAGCACCACTTAGCTTAACAGCAACAGGTGATGTTAATATTGCAGGTAATATTAATATGTCGGGTATGGGTGATTTGAATATAACAGCTGCCAATTATAATGTAACAGGTTCTGTTGCAACGGGCGCATCTGCAGAAAATGTAACCATCGTTAGTGGTGGCGGTGGTGGTACACCACCTGCAGCAACGCCTACTGTAGATGATATTGTAGCAAACCCAACTAAAGAAGTGATTAAAGAAGTTAAAGATACATTTTTTGAGCAAGTTGGTGACGGTTCTCAAAATACCTTTGAGCAAGTGGCAACAGCTGAGCCTGTTCTAGCACAAAAGCAAGAGTCGGAGCAAAATGTATTTACAGCTAAGCTTAAAACACCAGATGTTGCAGAAGGTGGTGATACAACGGAAGATTCTGATGATGTCTCTGCTGCAAGCTGTATAGATGGTGTGTGTACAGCCGTAGACCAAGATAATAAGGTATTGGTGGTAGACCAAACTTATTTAAAACGTAAATATGAGTTTGTACCAACGTTAGCTGATCGTGTTGTAAATTTAAAAGGCGTGAATTTAATAGGTAATAATTTAAACTCACTTAACTTTTAAAGTAAAAACAACCATTATTGTTTAGTAAAAGCCGCCTTTTGGCGGCTTTTTAACCCCCTGTGATAAAAATAACATATAAATAACTTGAAGTTATTTTTCAGAGCCTTATATTATTTATCACATTTTAATTAAGGGGTGATTTCATGGAGGTTCATAAACAAGCCTTTGATCTTGATATGCAAGCGGCATTAGATGCGATTTTATCGCATACTTATGATGCTGTATTTGTTGTCGAGCAAAAAGGTGAGGGCTGGTTTATTTCTATTGCCAATCACCAAATGGTTAAGCTTTTCAAGCAACCGCTTGAAGGTCGCTTTATGTCTCGTATTTTATTGCCTTACCAGTATGATAAGCTTAAAGAGAAGTTCCAAACAGTTGCAGAGACTCAGCAGCTAATTAATTTTCAGGTAGATACGCACTTTCATGCAGAAGATCAGGAACGCTTTATGGATGTGCGCCTTATTCCGCTTATGAAGGAAGGGCACTTGCAAGGTATTATGGGCGTTCTACACGAAAAAACAGAAACCCGTAGGCAAGGTGCAGAGAATAAAAATCTTAAAGAGCGTTTTAGCTCTGTGTTTGAGTATGCACCAAATGGCGTCTGTTTTATTGATAAAGAACACAAAAGCTTTATGGTAAACCCAGCTTTTGCAAAAGTAACAGGGCGTCCGATTCATTTTCTGCGTAGTCATGCGCTAGAGGATATTATCCATGAAGAAGACAGACCTGTGTTTTTAAAAGCGATGGACAAAGTCTTTTCAGGCCATAGAAGTTACGATGGCATGGATTTGCGCTTGTTAAGTGATGAGATGGAAGAAGATAAGTGGATCTCTTTAAGTATGTCTCTGTCTCAAGAGCATATTACAGCTAAGCCTTATCTTATTTTACAGGCGGTAGATATTTCACATCGTAAAAAAGAAGAGCAACGCCTTATTAAGTTAGCGACAAAAGATCATTTAACAGGTCTTTATAACAGAATGGTATTTGAAGATGCGCTTAAGCGTTATATTAAGCAAGCACAGCGCTATAATCAAAGCGGTGCTATTTTGTATATTGATTTAGATGATTTTAAAATTGTTAACGATACTTTAGGGCATGAAGCGGGTGACGAAGTGCTTAAAGAGGTGTCTCGCCTTATTGAACTTAGTATCCGTGATTCTGATATGGCAGCTCGCCTTGGGGGTGATGAATTTGCCATTATTCTGCAATATGTATCAGAGCAAGAAGCTCAGCATAAAGCCATGCAATTAAGAGACCTGATTAAAAACATGAGCCTTGAATATAATGGGTCTCAGGTTAAAGTAGGTGCTTCTATTGGTGTTGAACCTTTTGGTTTAGGTGAAAACTTAGAGGCAAATATACTGCTTAAACGTGCCGATAAAGCTATGTATGATAAAAAAGCCCTACAAAAAGAAGAGCGTAACCAGCTTTTAGGTAGCCTTAATTAATGCTTTAAGCCACTCAGGCTTAGGTCTTTATGGGTGAGCTATCGGGTGGTCTTTGCGCCAGTTTTTAATTTTATAAAGGCAGATATATAGCAAGCATACAGCACCAACAGAGTTGCTAAGCATGGTGCCCCAAAAATTCAATTGAATTCCCCAGTAAAGCCAAGTGCCGCATACAAATAAAATAAGCATAAAGGTTTTAAAGCTTATACCATGTGTTTCTTTTGTTTTATGAATGGTAATAGCTTGCTGAATAAGCCCAATATTAGAAACCCAGCCCCCTAAAAATAAAAAAGCATTGGCATCTATAATGTTGTTTTCAACAGCTAATATAGAGAGCGGGGTTAGTAACAAAACCCCAAAAGGTAAGGCTAAAGAACCTTTTTTATGGAGTTTTAAGCAAATAGCAAACACAAATAAAAGAGATATTGCATTTACAGCCATCATGCCAAATTCTTGAGAATAAAACCCCGCGAGCGTAAATAAAATAGTTCCCAAGCCTAATAGAAGCATAGAGCCTAGGCTTAATCCGGCAATATCACCTTTAAGCACTGTGCGATTAAACTGCGGTAAAAATACAATAATATTTGGCAAAAGAACAATGGTTGCTGTGTATTTAGGGTTACCAACAACAAGGGCAGAAATAAACAGCAAAATAAGTATGGCTGCAAAAGTCATATCGAGTAAATCTTTGCGGAGTATCGTCATCTGCCAAGCCCTTTGTTTTGGGGGTTAAGTATATGAGGCACATCTTGCCATAGAGATAAAAAAAAGGCCACTTATTTTAAGTGGCCTTTTATCCTTTTTTGCAATACTTAGGCTTAATGCAAAATACCTTTAAGTTGGCCTAGGGCAACATTAAACATAGCATGGTCCACTTGTGGTGATTCTTTAATATCATCCACCATGTGTTCAAACTGGTGTACCATCTGCTCTTTATGTTTAAGGTAGTCCTCTAACACAGTATTAAGCTGGTTAATTTTATGGCCGTTTTTGCTTTCCATTACACGTGTTGTAATGGTTTTTTGGCAGTTGTATAAGTCATCAATGATGCTAGATGTTGCCACACGATGCCAATTGTTCAACATTGGTACTTGGTGTACTTTACGGTGGAGCTCTGCCAAGTGTAGGCGTTCATCTACCATAAAGTGCGTGGTGATAACTTCAGCAACAGAGGCTTTGGTTGTTTGCACAATTGCACTAATATCTTGTGCGGATTGCATGTTTAACAAACCACTAAAGAAGCTAATGTCTTTGCTGTTTAAACCATGCTCTTGCCAATCTTTTTGCATACGTGTTAAGCGTGTTTCCATACTTTTTGTCATATGCTCTTTCACATGTTTAAAGATATCAGCAATAACCTCTTTATGTTGTTTAAGCTCAGCATCTACCGAAATTGGTGTTTTAGCATTACGTAAGAACCAAAGTGTCACAAACATAGCAAGCTTGCGTACCTGCGCATATAGCTCATCTTGTAGTTCAATAGAAACTTTATGGTCCATACTGCTAATACGTGCCCAAGCGTCATCTAGGTTATATAACTCTTTTGCAAGCAGGTAAGCACGGGCAATTGTTGCTTCTGTTTGTCCTGTTTGATGGCGCATACGGTTTACAAAACTAATACCTAAGCGGTTTACAATTTCGTTCGTTACTTCGGTGATAATAATTTCATCACGCAGGCGATGTTCTTCCATAAGGTCGCTGTACTTTTCTTGCAGTACTTTAGGGAAGTAATTGTACAAGCGCTGTGTGAGTGCTTTTTCTTGCGCAAGGTCAGATTCAACTAAGGCGTTGTATAAATCAATCTTCGCGTATGATAAAAGCACAGAAAGTTCAGGGCGTGTAAGGCCTTTGCTCTTGGCTTTACGCTCTTCGATTTCTTCATCTTCTGGTAAATATTCAATACCGCGCTCAAATAAACCTTTATGCTCTAAATCACGAATCAATTGTTGTTGTTCATCAATATTGCCAAGGTTTTGAACCTGTGTCAGCGCTTCAGACTGTAAGTAGTTGTCTTTAAGCACAAGCTCAGCAACTTCATCTGTCATATCCATAAGTAAACTGTTACGGCTTTCTTCTGTCAGCTTACCTTTTTCAATCGCCTGACCCAGTAAGATTTTAATATTGACTTCATGGTCCGAACAATCAACACCAGCAGAGTTGTCAATGGCGTCCATGTTTACAATAACACCATTTTGAGCCAGCTCAATACGTGCAAGCTGCGTAAGGCCAAGGTTACCGCCTTCACCAATAACCGCTGCACGAATTTCTGGTGCATCTACGCGCACTTGGTCGTTTGCGCGGTCACCCACTTTAAGGTGATCTTCGGTTGTTGCTTTAATATAAGTACCAATACCACCGTTCCACCATAAATCTACCTTGGCTTTTAAGATGGCAGAAATAAGCTCATCTGGGCTAAGTGTTTTGGCTTTAATATCTAAAGCTTTTTGCATTTGTGGTGTTATGGTAATGCTTTTGGCACTACGCTCAAAAATACCACCACCTTCAGAAATAAGTTCTGATTTATAATCAGACCATTGTAGGCGTGGGTTTTTAAATAAACGCTGGCGTTCTTTAAATGAGCTTGCTGCATCAGGTGTTGGGTCTACAAAAATATGTTTATGGTTAAAGGCAGCCACAAGCTGAATATGTTTAGAAAGTAACATACCATTACCAAAGACATCACCCGACATATCGCCAATACCGACAACTGTAAAATCTTCTTTTTGAATATCTTTACCTAAACGGCGGAAGTGGTGTTTCACGCATTCCCAAGCGCCACGGGCTGTAATACCCATTTTCTTATGATCATACCCTTGAGAACCACCAGATGCAAAAGCATCAGAAAGCCAAAAGCCATGGTCCTGAGCAATTTTATTTGCTGTATCAGAAAACGTGGCCGTACCTTTATCGGCAGCCACAACTAGGTAAGGATCATCATCATCGTAACGGCGTACTTTTGTAGGGGCAACAATTTTACCTTCTACAAGGTTATCTGTTACAGAAAGTAGGTTACGGATAAATTCTTTATAGCCTGTTTCACCGTAAGATATAAATTCTTCACGTGATTTAAATTCTGGCATATCACCTTTAATCACAAAGCCACCCTTAGAGCCATCTGGCACAATAACGGCGTTCTTTGTTTTCTGTGCTTTAACAAGACCAAGAATTTCGGTGCGGTAATCTGCCTGACGGTCTGACCAACGGATACCACCACGAGAAACCATACCTGAGCGTAAGTGCACACCTTCAATTTTGCTTGAGTACATAAAAATTTCAAAACGCGGATAAGGCTTAACCATACGTGGCACAAGAGCAGAGGCAATTTTAAGCGCCAATGTATCTGTTACTGATTTACGTGCATAAGCATTTGTGCGTACAGTGGCTTGGATAATCCCCTTCAGACGACGTAAAATAAGGTCTTCATCCAAAAGCTCTACTTGTTGTAAGCTTGTTTCGATTTCATCAATAAGGGCGATTTGTTTAAGCTCCGCTTCTTTCATGCTGTGTGCAGGGTTAAAGCGTGCATCAAACAGTTTCCAAAGTTTGCCAGCAATATCTGGGTATTTTACAAGTGTACGCTGAACAAACCCTTGTGAAAAACGTGAGCGCACCTGCCCATTATAAGCCACTAAGGTACGTAAAGTAACTAATGCTTCTACACCTAAGTTACCAACGGTTAGTAATGCGTTTAAAGGCTCATTACTCATACGACCTAACCAAATTTCACGCATGGCAAAGGTAATACGGTCCACAACCTTTTCTTCTGTAATGGCACGTAAAGCTGTTGTTTGTTGTAATACGGTAAAGTCGTGTATCCAAACTGTTTCATCACCTACATTTACAGGTGTTGGGTATTCATCTTCCACATGTAGGCTCATATTTTCTAGAATCGGCATCATACGAGAAAGCGGCAGCTTTTCACCTTTATTAAAAAGTTTTAGGTGAATGCCTTTGTTTTTTGCAGATTCTTGAATGGTAATATGGAAACTTTCTTTTTCACTGAGCATCTGTTCAATGGCTTTAATGTCAGAAAGTGCATCTTGGCAATCTGCATAGGCTTTGTATGAATCACTAAAGCTTTGTGCATATTTTTTACCAAGTTTAATGCCTTTATGCTCGCCAAATGTGTGGCTTAATGCTTTTGTAAGCTTGTCATCCCAATGTTCTGCAACATCAATAATAGCTGCTTCAACTTCTTTATCATCTACTTGGTGTGCCTGTTCATTTTCAACACGAATACTAAAGAACATGCGTGCGTATGGCATTTCACCTACAAATAAAGCATAGTCGATATCTGAGCTCTGATATTTCTTTGCAAAAATATTTTCAACCTGTAAGCGTAAGTTACGAGAAAGCTGATCTCTCGGCACATACACAAAGGCGCTAATAAGGTTTTCATCCTGGTTATGGCGTAAAAATACGCGTACTTGTTTGCGTTCTTTAAGGCTTAAAATACCTGTTGCAATACGGTGTAGGTCTGTTACTGAAATTTGGAATAGCTCATCTCTCGGATAAGTTTCCAGAATATTAATTAAACCTTTATAGTCATGGCTTTGTACGCCGGCATTTTGTTCTTTTTTAAGAACTTGGGTAATTTTATTGCGCACTAACGGAATATCATTTGGGTAAGAATTATAGGCGCGGGATGTAAATAACCCTGTAAAACGGTGTTCGCGTACAATTTCGCCTTTGTGGTTATATTCTTTAATGCCAATGTAATCCATATTTGCATGGCGATGGATGTTTGATTTGGTTAAGGCTTTAGAAATAACAATACGCTCTTTACCTGTAATAAAGCGTGTCATGTTAGATTTAAGCTCTTTAATATTTGTTTCTTTTTCTGCCGATTCAGATTTGTATTTACGGAACAACCCTAAAGCTTCTTTTTGGCAAGATTTCAAGAACACGTCGTCTTTTTTTCTGCTTACATCGTAAGGTCTGTAACCAAAAAAGATAAAGTTACCGTCGTAAAGCCACTTAATAAATTCGACTTCTTCTTTATGGTTTATGCTGTGGGCTTTATTGTCATTTTCCACATGAACACAAAGGGTAGAAAGCTTTGCCATAATAGGTTGATAGTCTTCAACCATAATGTTGATATCAGAAAACACACGTTCCAAACGTTGTTTAATACGGTCTAGTGCTGCTTTATCTTCTTCACGATCAAATTCAATATGAATATAAGTTTCTTTAAAGTTTAAGCTTTCTTCTGTAGCTTCTTTAAACTCTTTTAGGTCACCTTTTTCCGTGCGCTCAACTTCAAAAACAGGGTGGAATGTGTGGTGGCTGTCGTAGCCAAGTTCTGTTAGATTAAGCCATAAAGAATCCACTAAAAACGGCATGTCAGCGGCATGAATTTCAGCAACGGAATGGTAGCTATATTCAGGGTTGTGTACACGCACAATAGGTTTTTGGGGTTTATTATGTTTAAAAGAAGTCATGCTGGCATAGGCTTGCTCAAGCAAATTCTCAACCGTATGGTTTCGTAAATCATACGCAGAGTTTCCTTTAAAATAAGCTTTGATAAAAGCAGAAAGTTTTTTCTGTTCTTTTTTATACTTATCTGTTTTATCAAGTTCTTTTAATAAAACTTCAGTGATTTCTGTGCGGGAAGATTTAACCATAACGGCACCCTTAGTTCTTTGTTTAAATTATTATTACGTTTAAAGAAATTTATTTTTATCTTTCTTAACCTTTAATATAAGCATAAAAATAAGATAATTTCAGCCTTTTGCATTAAATTAAGACGGATTTTTAACCCCTCTGTCCCTTTTTTGCAAAGATGATACATATCATGTGTATGGCAAAAATAAAAAACCCCTACCACGTAGGGTAGGGATAAGGTTTCTCGTTAAGGGTAGCCAGGTAAGCGTCGTGCAAGAGATAACAGAAAATCGCTACTTTTATGCGCCGCAAAGTAAGAGAAATCGATATGCTCTAATGTTTGCGTTGCGATATCTGACATTTCTTGCTCAGTAGCTCCAGCGCGCTTTAATAGCATCAGGCAAAAAACAATATTTTGTACCCATGCGCAAAGCTGGTAAGGCGTGTCAAATAAAGGAAAGGCAAATGCAGCAATTTCATTGTCATCATCGCAAGAGAGACAGTGCTCCTGAATATCCACCAGAAAAAGCTCTGTTGTTTCTTTGATCAGTTTTGAGAGTAACTCAAGAATCACAGGCTCACTTTTAAGGTAAAGTTCAGCTATTGTTTTTGGGTGCTCTATAACATACTTGGGGTTAAGAGTGGCACTTAATAGTGCGGCGGATGTGGCTGCCGTGGTTACAGCATTACGGGCCACTTCTTGATTGTAATCAAAAAACTCTATATTTAAGATAAGATTAAAGGTTGTTTCCTCATCTACAGGGAGCTCAACTTTTAAATCTTTAGGGTTACCTTGTAAAGATAAAGAGGGTTGCTGAAAAACAGAGGTAAATTCTGCCTCTATTTTTTGTTGAGTTGCCAGAACATGTTCTTTTTGCATAAGTTACCTCCTTAAAGGTAAGGCTTAATAAAAGGAAGGGGTGTAGTTGTTACAAGTATTACAACATAAAAAAGACAGGATGTATACAAAAACCATCCTTTATAGAATAAAGGATGGTTTAAAACACAACACTAGGCCCGGTAGTCGGGCTGTGTTTAGAAAATAAGTTTAGGTAAGCGGTAAATTACCGCTTTAAACCTATATTACCTGTTTGCACACCTATACTTTAGGCGATTAAATCAAGCGCTGCCTGCGCTGTCTCGTCTGCTACTTTAAACGCATCAAGGTTAGCTTTAAAAGTTTGCTGTGCAGCAATCATATTTGTAAAGCTTTGCTCGATAGTTTGGTTCTGAGCAGAAACGACACTGCTATCAATAGATGCAGAAAATGTCGCTGGCGACAAACGTGCATCTTCGAACAGAGTTTCGCGTTCAACAGGATACTCTTGTGAAATCATCGGATCCCAACCACTACGTAACGCCGCATCATTTTGGCCTGTGTAGAAGTTACCCAAGAGACTCTCTGCTGAAGACTGGACTTGGCGCGCACTCGATTCCGCACCACGAACAGATGTGTATAGCGCATTATCAAGTAATTGGCTCATGAGACCTAGCCTCCATTAAATTTATGTCCGTAAAATGTACGGACCCACTACTACTTACCTTAATAATGGTGTATATTTGTATAAAATTCAAGCTTAAAATAGCTTTTTAAAGGTTGTAGGTTGTTGTTTTATATGTTTTTTTATAAAAAACAGGGTAAATGTGTACAAAAATAAAGGGTTTTATGTTGTCGTTGGTTTTAGCGTTGGATACCTCTTTTCAGGGTTTGTCTTTAGCTTTATATGATACTGAACAGCAAAAATTAATTGCTGAATACCAAAGCGATGTTTTGCGGGATCAGGCGCGTCTTTTACATCCCGAGCTACAAAATATGCTGCAGAAACACTCACTTAAAGTAGATGATATTCAGGCAATTATGGTCACAAAAGGCCCAGGCTCTTTTACGGGTGTACGCTTAAGTTTGGCTGTTGCTAAAGCTTTGAGTTTAGCGAAAAACATACCTGTTTACAGCCTGTCAACCTTAGAGGCGGTTGCTTTTTATGCAAAATTTAAAATAGATCAAGACTTTTGGGTGCTGTTAGAAGCGGGTAGAGATAAGGTTTTTACCCAAAAATTTTCATCCGATGCCCAAGCATTAACAGAGATAGAAACAGATTATTTAACAGACTTTTCGCAAAAAATATCAGCGGATGATCTTATTATTGGTCAATCTGCCCTTAAGTTATATGGGCAAGCGCCAGAATCTGCCGTCAGTCTTGTTTTGGAGGAAGAGAGCTTACGTTTACCTGTTGCAGCTCATTTTGTGCCAAGTTTTACAGAGACACTTTCGCAAGATGTAGAACCTTTATATATTCAGCCACTTACCTATCGTAAAACTTACGATAAGACGGGCAAGCCACTGGAGTCATTTAAAGGATGAAAATACGCCCTTTTTATCCAGAAGATTTGCTTAGGTGTCAGCATCTGGAAGCGCTTTGTTTTATAGATGAACAAACGGATTTACAAAGCTTCCTTAACATGTCTATTAGTCATTGCTTAGTGTTAGAAGATGATGAGAATCTACAGGGCTATCTTGTTTATTCAATTGTGGCCGATGAATCGGAAGTTTTTCAATTGGCAGTGCACCCCGATAAACGTAACCAAAAATATGGCGCTAAACTTATGGAATCCTTACTGCAAGAGTTGCGTGTTCAGGCTGTAAATGAGGTGTTTCTGGAAGTTAGAGCCTCTAATCTTGCTGCACAAAAACTCTATCAAAACATAGGTATGTTAGCTTATGATCTGCGTAAAAATTACTATACGCTTAAAAATACTAAGGTTAAAGAAGATGCGCTTTTATTTAAATATTCATTAAATTCATAAGTATTTTTCCCTTAAATACTTGATTTTTTGCGCAAAAAAAGCTATTTCTCCACATACAGAAATTCAAAACAAAATCAAATATAGACGAACATAGGTGGTGTCATGACAGTACAAGTACAAATTCAGCACGATAATTTTGAGCTGCCAAAGGTGGATAATCCTATTTATAAGGTGCATATCAAATCTTATGGTTGCCAAATGAACGTGTACGATGCTGTGCGTATGCAAGAACTGCTTGCACCTTTTGGCTATGAGCATACAGATGAATATACAGAGGCAGATCTTATTGTTTTAAACACCTGCCATATCCGTGAAAAAGCCGATGAAAAAGTATTTTCTGATTTAGGGCGTATGTTTAAAAGTAACAGAAAAGTACGTAAAAAAGACCCTCTTATTGCTGTAGGTGGCTGTGTTGGTCAAGCACAGGGCAAGCGTATTATGCAGCGTGCACCTCAGGTTAAAATTGTTTTTGGGCCACAAACCTATCATCGTCTGCCAGAATATATTGCAAAAGTACAGCGCAAACAAAAACGTGTTGTTAATATTGATTTGCCTAAGCTCGAAAAATTTGATGCGCTACCAGCACAAAAACCGCAAGGCGGTACAGCCTTTTTAACAATTCAAGAAGGTTGCGATAAATTCTGCGCTTTTTGTGTTGTGCCTTACACGCGTGGGGCAGAAATTTCTCGCCCTGCTAAAGATGTTCTTAAAGAAGCTCAAGACCTTGTTGCTCAAGGCGTTAAGGAAGTCACGCTATTAGGTCAAAACGTAAATGCCTACCATGGTGTAGATGCAAATAATGTGGAGCTTGATTTTGCAGAGCTTATCCGTCGCTTAGCGCAGGTAGAAGGTTTAGAGCGTATTCGTTTTACGACATCGCATCCTAATAATACAACAGCTGAATTGATTGATCTTTTCCGCACAGAACCAAAGCTTATGCCGTACTTCCATTTACCTGTTCAAAGCGGCTCTAATCGTATTTTACAGGCGATGAACCGTAACCATACAATAGAAGAGTATATGGATATTGTTCGTAAGCTTAAAGAAATTCGTCCGGATATTGCCATGTCGTCTGATTTTATTGTTGGCTTCCCTGGCGAAACAGAAGAAGATTTTGAAGATACCTTGGCTGTAGTTGCAGAAGTTGGCTACCATAGTGCCTACTCTTTTGCATATTCACCACGCCCGGGCACACCTGCTGCGGCACTTACAAATCAGGTTGATGAAGTTGTTAAAAAAGAACGCTTAGCCATGCTACAGGCGCTTATTACAGCCAAACAAGAAGAATATAATAGCCAATTTATGGGGCAAACACTCCCTGTATTGGTAGAAACAGAAACAAAAGAAGAAGGTCAGCTCCGTGGACGTAGCCCACATAATGTACCTGTAAACTTTTCTGGTAATAAACGCTTGATTGGTGAGGTCGTAAATGTGAAAATAATAGAGGTAAGACCAAATTCTTTGGTTGGTGAGATTGAACTTGTCGATTAGCTTATCCATAATAGGTAGAGGTTGATCATAAAAAATAATAAAGGGCAATGAATGACTTCTAAAACAGATAAGCAGCCAACAGCAGAAGCAATATCTCTTTCATTTGAAGATAATGGATTGCTGGTGGAACTTTGCGGCCGTCACGACGCAAACCTTGTACATATAGAAGAGCGCCTCGGCGTTCAGATGATAACGCGCGGTAACCAAATTGCGATTTTTGGTAATAAAGATCAAGCTGAAAAAGCAAAAGTGGTTTTAGAAGATCTTTATGAGCTTTTGAGTTCAGGAAGTTCTGTTTCTATCGCGCAGGTAGATGCCGCCTTGCGTGTGACAGATGGTTTGTTGCACACAAATGTACGTCCAGCAGAAGTGCTTAAAGGCAAATCTGTTATTCAAACGCCCAATAAAAAAATTGCCCCACGTTCTGTAACACAGCAAGCCTATGTGGATGCACTTCTTAAAAATGATCTTGTTTTTGGTGTGGGGCCTGCAGGTACAGGTAAAACCTACTTAGCGGCAGCTGTTGCTGTACATATGCTTATGTCTAAGCAAGTTAAAAAAATTATCCTTACACGCCCAGTGGTGGAAGCAGGCGAAAACCTTGGGTTTTTACCAGGTACTTTAGAAGAAAAGATTGATCCTTATTTAAGACCTTTGTTTGATGCCTTGTATGATTTTCTTGGCCCAGAAAAAACAAAAGAGTTTATGGAAAAAGATATTATCGAAGTTGCACCGCTGGCCTATATGCGTGGTCGTACCATTTCTCATGCCTATATGCTGCTAGATGAAGCGCAAAATACAACAACAACACAAATGAAAATGTTTTTAACGCGTTTAGGTGAGGGCTCACGTATGGCCATTACGGGTGACCTTTCTCAGGTAGACCTTAAAAAACATATGACATCAGGGCTTAAGCAGTCTGTTCAGGTGTTAGAAGGCTTACCAAATATTGAGGTGATGCGCTTTACAGAAACCGATGTCGTAAGGCATGATCTTGTAAGTCGTATTGTTCAGGCTTACGATCAACACGAACGCCAGATGCAGATGAAATTAGAGGAAGAAGAATATTAATAGCTTCAATCCTTAAGTGATGTATTATCTAAAAAAACCGCCTTTGGGCGGTTTTTTTATTGTCTTCAGGTTATGGATAGTATACAAAAGTTACCTGATTATATAATGTCTTCTTTTAAGAGGAATATTTATGTCCCTTTTTCATCCCAAGCGTTTGCTTGTTTATGTGGTGGCCTCCGATGATGGTATGGCACCTAATATTGCAGGAAATATCTGCTCTCTTGCCTTGTGTAAGCCTGTTGTGCGCCGTGTTGCTGTGCCAGGAGAAGATTGGATTGTTGGCATGTCTACTTCTACTCATGGTGCAAATCGGGTGATTTATGTTATGCCTGTCGAGCGTAAGTTATCTTACGCCATCTATGCCAAAAAGCCCGAGTTCTACTGCAAAAAACCAACAAAGCAGCAACCAAACAATGATAATATCTTTGTCAACAGTTCTTCTGGGTTGGTGGTAAGCCCCCATGCTATGCACGCAAATAGGCCAGATAAACTGGAAAAGCATTTAAGCAGCTCTTATGTTTTGTTAAGTCGTCGATTTTGGTATTTTGGTGCATCTGCGCCTCAGTTACCAGAAATCTTTAATGAAACACGTCTGGTTCAAGGCGCGCGCCGTGGCCATAAGCCTATTGAAGAGGCTGAAACCTGTCGTGCTTTTGAACGTTGGATCTCCCGTTATTCTATGGGGATACAAGGAAGCCCAAGGGATCTGTGAAAATTTAACGATAAGAAAACAAGAAAGCCTCTGCATTGCAGAGGCTTTCTTGTTTGTTGTGTTGCGTCCTGAGTGATTAAGCTTGCGTTTTAGCGAAAGTTTTAATCATTTCTAGGAATTTTTTACGAACAATCGGGTCTTCAATTGTGTAATAAGCACGTACAAGATCAACTGTTTCTTTTTTGTTAAGCATGTCAGAAGCTTCGATTCCCTCTTGTGTTTCAGCTACCTGAGCGCTGTCATCTGACATATTGTTGTAACCTTCAAAGAAGAAAGATACAGGTACTTTCAGTACTTTAGCAATATGGAATAAACGGCTCGCACCTACACGGTTTGTGCCATTTTCATATTTTTGAACCTGTTGGAAAGTAATACCAAGTGCAGAAGCTAGCTTCTCTTGGCTCATGCTTAAAAGTGTACGGCGTAGGCGCACACGGCCACCAACATGAATATCTACAGGATCAGGGTTAGATGATGAATGTAATTTAGCCGGTTTCATTGCCTGAGTCTCCTTGTAAGAATGCGTTATCACGGTCATATCCTTATTTTGTTCATGCTATTGGTGGTGCAAATGCAAGACCAATTCACTTATATTTATGCAATTTGTATAATAATTCTGTTTAAAGTGTTATAGCCTAGTCTTGCCATTCGTGCAAAGAAAAAGGCTAAATTACTGACAAAATTGCACTTTTGATTGTCTGATTAGCCAACCCAACAACCGCTAATTGCTAAAAACTAATTGACAGTTGCTGTTCTGTTAATTAGTTCACCAATGTCCAATTTTAGAACATCTTCCTGTTTTGTTTTAATACGTTTTACAATACGCCCTTTGCTATCCACAACTGTGGTTATGCCTGTATTGGCAGCGCGTAAAAGCGGTTTTTGGCTTTCTACCGCGCGCATACGTGCCATAGCAAAGTGTTGGTAAGGCCCAAAAGTGCCATCAAACCAAGCATCATTTGTTAAGTTTAGCAAAACTTTTTGGTCTTTTAAATACTTCTTAACAAAAAAAGGAAAAATAGCTTCATAACAAATAAGCGGTAAGGCTTTTATGCCATCTGCAAGCTGTAATTCTACAGCTGTTTTACCAAAGCTATAATCTGCGCCGCCGGGGATTAAATTATCCACCCACTCTGGAAAATAAGTCCTTAACGGAAAATATTCACCAAAGGGAACAAGGCGCTTTTTGTCATATTTTTGAACAATGCCTTCTGTCTTATTAATTTTAACAATTGAATTATAATATTTAGGTATACTTTCAGAATCTTCAACCGTCATACTGCCTAAAATAACAGTCTGATGGGGTTTCATATTCAGCTGAATTTGTTTAATAATGTTGGGTTGATTGTTAATTAAAAAAGTCACAGCAGTTTCGGGCCAAATAATAACATCTGCATCGCCTTGGCTTAGGGCAATGTGGCTGTAAATATGGTTAACGCGTTCTTGCGGGTGCCATTTAAAGCTTTGCTGAATATTGGCTTGCACAAGCTGAACCGTTAAAGAAGGTTGTTCTTTGGTCTTGTGCATATCTTCTGTGTTATTTAGGCGATGCTGACCATACACAAATAAGCAAACCAAAATACTTAAGCTTGTTGCAGCTCCTTTTGCGTTAAGCCAAATGCTGCCCATTATTAGCGCTAAAATACTTAGCCCCCATACTTGCCAAATATGAGCTGTTTGTATGAGGGATAAATGCGCACCAAGGCTATAACCCATTAAATTCCAAGGGAAAAAAGGTGGTGCAAAGCTACGAACAAGCTCAAGTACAAACCAAAATAAGCTTAAGCAAACACCCCAGTACATTAATGGGCGCTTACGACAGCTAAGATAGGTTAAATAAGTAGCGCAACCAATGTATAAAGCGCAAATGGCCGCAATAATAAGGGCTGCGGGTATAGGTAATAAAGGGGCAAGCGCCCCAACATTAAAGAGCATAAGTGATTTACCAACCCACCATAAAGAGCTCAAAAAGTGTCCAAAACCAAACAAATAGCCATATAAAAAGGCTTGTTTAGAACTTGTAGAAAAATACAAACAATAGGCTAAAATACTTAAACCAAGCAGCCCAGGTAAAAAGTACGTTGGAGCAAAAACAAGACCAGAAATTAAACCCGCACCCATTAGGGTGCGTTTTGGTTTTTGTTGAATAAAGTTTTTAATCGATGTCATCTGTTACAGGCGTACTCTTTTGTTTTTTGATCGCAGGTAGTATTTCTATACGATGAATACGTCTGCCGTCAGATTCAAGCACCTTATAAAGTAGCCCTGTACCAGATTTGAAGACTTCACCACTTTCAGGAACTCGGCCGGCAAGGTGGAGCACAAGCCCACCAAGTGTATCAAAGTTTACAGCTTCGCCATCAATTTCTACAAATAAAGGTTTATTAAGGCGTGTTTGTAAGTCATCAATTTCAATACGCGGATCCACACGATATTTATTACCTGGTAAAGGCATAATCATCAGTTTATCGTCTTTATCATTTTCATCATCAATATCACCAACAAGATTTTCTAGAATATCTTTAAGGGTAATAAGGCCTGATGTACCACCGTACTCATCTACCGTAATGGCAATTTGTCGTCTTGATTTTTGCATTTCTTTTAAAATGTAAGAAACAGAAGAAGTATCTGGTACAAAAGTACAAGGACGCATCACCTTGCGGAGTTTAAAGTTTTTTTCATTACCAATATGCTGGATCATATCTTTAAGGGTAATAAAACCTAAAACATCGTCGCTATCTTTGCCGCAAACAGGTAAGCGAGAATGGCGAGATTCTTTAAAAACAGCTAATGTTTTTTCAAAGTCATCATCAATATTTAAAAAGATAATATCAGAACGCGGAATAGAAACATCATTTGCTTCCATTTTATAAAATTGCAGAGCGGCGGCCATAAGGCTGTGCTCTTCTTCCGTTAAAGGTTCGTTATTTTCTTCACGTTCTTCTAAAAGGGTTTGTACTTCCTCTCCAATATATTTGTTACGAGAACTAAAAAGAGAAAATACTTTTGTAAATATCGACGGACTGTCGTCCATGTTGCTGTTTCCTTTGTGTTATTTAAATTTTTTGCTCATCCGTAATCGGATTATAAGGGTCAGTATACCCTAGTTTATGTAAAATGCGTACTTCTAAATCTTCCATAACCTCAGCTTCATCGTTATGAATATGATCGTAGCCAAAACTATGTAAAAGACCATGTATAAGTAAGTGTGCAACATGGGCTTCAAAGGTTTTTTGTTGCTGTAAAGCTTCTTCTTTTACAATTTCACGGGCAATAAAAATATCCCCGAGCTGCACTTCAGGCTCAAGGGCATCAAATTCATCTGGTTCGTACTCAAATGTAAGTACATTGGTGGGTTTGTCTTTATGGCGGTACTCTTTATTAAGCTCTTGCACTTGCGCATTATTTGTGAGGCATATGTGTACGCTATAATCTTGGCCTTTGTGAGCTGTGGGGCTTATTGTGTTTAATACTTCAGTTGAAATATGGTAGACAAAGCTTTCGTCAATATCCCAAGTTCCATCTTGTATTTCTAGGGATATATTTCCCGTAATTAGCGCCGTTTCTGTGCTCATTGCGTCACGTCCTTAACAATTGTTTGTCTTTTCTGTCTGCCATAAGTTGGACAGGAGATCAAATATTTTCTATGCTAAAAAGAAAATATACATCATTAAATTAACCTCTATAAGGTAAGTATCTATGTCACATAAAGAATTTTATTTCACAAGCGAATCTGTATCAGAAGGTCACCCCGATAAAGTGGCCGACCGTATCTCCGATGCTGTTTTAGATGCTTATTTGACAATTGATCCAGAAGCACGTGTGGCAGTAGAAACCTTAGTGACAGAAAATTTGGTTGTTTTAGCTGGGGAGGTGCGTGCGCCAAGGCACCCAGCTGTAGAAGAAATTGTACGCCAAGAAATTCGTAATATTGGTTACGATGATGCACGTTTTCACCCTGATACAGTTCGTATTGAAAATCATTTGCATGAACAGGCTTCAGAAATTGCCCAAGGTGTTGATGAAAACGATACCCATGAGGGGGAAGAAGGCGCAGGCGACCAAGGTATTATGTTTGGCTACGCAACAAATGAGACAAAAACATTAATGCCCGCACCTATTTATTATGCCAATAAAATTCTAGAAGAATGCGCTAAACGCCGTAAAGCGGGGGATCAATCCCTAAGGCCAGATGCTAAATCACAAGTGACACTTAAATATGTAAATGGCAGACCAGAATCTGTTAAAACAGTTCTTCTTTCTCATCAGCATGCGCCAGAAACAACTCAAGATGATTTGTTAACACTGCTTAAAGAGCTCTGTGAAAGTATTTTTCCTAAAGGTTGGCTTACATCAGATACTAAATATCTTGTTAATCCAACAGGCTCTTTTATAGAAGGTGGACCAGCGGTGGATACAGGTCTTACAGGGCGTAAAATTATTGTAGATACTTATGGTGGCATGTCACGCCATGGTGGCGGTGCTTTTTCAGGGAAGGACCCAACAAAGGTAGATCGTTCAGCGGCTTACGCAGCGCGTTATTTAGCTAAAAATATTGTTGCAGCAGGTTTTGCGGAAGACTGTGAGATTCAGCTTTGTTATGCCATAGGTGTTGCAGAGCCTTTAGCAATTTATCTGGAAACTTTTGGCACAATTAAGCAAGGGGTTACCGAACAAATGCTCGTTGAATCTATCCGTAAAAGCATGTCGCTCACACCCCGTGGTATCCGTAAGCATTTAGGGCTTAATAAACCTATGTATATTCATACAACAAGTTATGGGCATTTTGGTCGAGAGCCTTTGCCGAATGGTTGCTTTAGTTGGGAGAAAACGGATTTGGTTGATCAGCTTAAAGCAAATTTACCTACATAATATTAAAGCCACCTGCGGGTGGTTTTTTTATGCCTTGCATTTTTTGTCAAATTTCTTATATTTCAGTCCTATGAATGAATAAAGGGAAAGACCATGGCTGAAAAGCAAAACCATAACTCCGAATATCTTAAAATTAAAGAAGGTCGTTTGCGTTCTTTTGGGCGCTTGGCATCTCATATGTCGCCAGAAGACCAAAAAGAGCTAGAGCAGACGCTTAAAGATATTGAAGTGCCAGAAGTTGTGGAAGGTGAACCTTTTAGTCTTTCAGAGTTATTTTCTAAAGATATTGAAGGCCCTTTGCTTATGGAAGTAGGCATGGGTATGGGCGACCAACTTTTTGCCCGGGCCATGGCAGATAAAACTACAGCGCGTTTTATTGGCTGTGAGGTGTACCGCAATGGTTTGCGTAAAATCGCCCGTAACATTAAAGCCAATAACTTAAAAAACATCCGCCTTTATACGCAAGATGCCCGCACCCTTATGGATGCGATGCC
>JAAZVW010000055.1 GCA_018623135.1 Pseudomonadota bacterium | reverse complement strand
ATAGTTTTGCAACCCATATAGCTCACACACATACTTAATGTACGGTGGAGAAGACGTTGTATCCTCACAAATGAATACCGTTGATTTAGCGGTTTCTTTTAAAGGCTTTCGTCTTGTGTGTTTAGGGGCTCTAGACATGATTTACTGCTCAATCAAAATCTTTGAGTTAATGTGAGGGATTGCATCAAACTCTCCTAATAGGTACGCTTTTGAAAAGTTCTTCGAAAAACGAACGGAAAAATCGGATAACGCAAATAATTCCGTTGCATGCTCTTGGTTTTTTTCTGTAAACCAAACTTGATCTCGGCGTAAACTTGCATAATCTTTTAGCATAGGGTCGTGAGATGAGAAGATAAGTTGTGCACCATTTTTATTAATTTCAGGTGAATGGAACAGTTCAATAATTCTTTTGACTAGTAGAGGGTGTAAATTTTCGCCCAGTTCGTCAATAACAACAACTTGTCCTTCATCTAATGCTTTAATAAGGGGTACGGATAGGCTATATAGCTTCTTTGTTCCATCCGACTCTTCAGAAAGGTCCAGCATGCTGTTTGGGATGTTATAACCATGTTTCATTTTTGTGTCGAGGTAGGTCTTGTCTTCATCTTCCATAAAAGCATCTCGAATAACCGTTTTCATCTCATCACGAATAGGAGCATCTTTTAATTGACTAAAGAACTCTTCTTCTACAATTTCTTCTTTGGTAATTGAGATATTAGTAATTCCTGTATCAGCTTTATCTAATAATGTAAGAACCCTCTCTTTTAATGAATCTGACTCGAAGCAGGCTTCAGATGTTTCATTGAAGGAAGAAAGCAGATTCATTGATGTATGTAACGTATGCTTAAACCAATCAAACACAGGCTTTAATGTTTTGTTGTTTAGTTGGATAGCTGTAGAAAGAAGAAGGCCGTTATCCCTTGTCATTTCGGCCCATACATCGGCAGTAGACTTACCTGCAACATGTGTGCGGTTTACTGTGTAATCATAATTACCATTGCTATCACGCATTCTAGAGAAAAGTTTCTTCTTAGGGAATGAGTAAAGTTCTTCGGAGACAACATAGTGTTTTGTTGTACTCAATTTGTATTGATAGCGAACGTGATCCACAATAAACATAAGGTCAAAGCTGGTAGGAGAGACCTCTTCTGTAAATTGAAAGGGAATAAGTTCTGGAATGCTATCACTAGGATTCATCTTAGAAGAGGTTAGAACAAATCTTCTGAGGCATTGAAGAGATTCAATGAAAGATGATTTGCCAGATCCATTGGGGCCGTATACAACAGCGGAGTTGAGAACTTTAGTCATGCTTTTCTCATTAAGTTTTGTTAGAGAAATATTGTTATCTGCATATTCTTTCATAGATGTTACAGGTAACATAGACAGTGTTTGCTCTGTTTTCAGTGATTTGTAATTGCTGATGCTGTAGCTGATTAACATTGTGCTTATCCTTTATATACATCCTTTGGCAGTCAAGATAATTGTGATTATTGCACTTTTTTTACATTTTTCAACAAAATTTTAACAAAACACGCAAAAAACATGACTAGGTATGATGTATTTATGCTTCGATTGAGTTGGGTTTTGTTATATGCCCTTGCTAAAGCTTAGGCGAGGTGATACAACTAAGTGAGACAAATACAGACCCATCCAAGTGCAACTGCTTGATATATGGTGACTTTATAACGGGTCTTTCGAGTCTTCTCGTCGCACCATCTTTATAAAAACAATTATCATTATAAATCGTTGACTTTTTGTGTATACATGACTATATTTCTTGCGCTGTATTCATTGCCTTACGGGCAGTGTAGTTATACCGTTTTCCCCCTCTCTTTTTCAGAGGGTAACTCATTATATAAATGACAGGAGTCATTTTATGAAACGTTCTCAAAACTTAACTATAAAAAGAGGGACAATTGCGTCCCCTAAAAAAATGATTGTTGCACCTTTAGCCTTAGCTATTTCGATGCTGTCTACGGGCTGCTCTCCAAGCACTACAGAGGCATCTTTATATAAAGATGCAGAATCCTGTGTTGCTGCTGGTAACGATTTCAATCAATGCCAAAATCAGTTTGAGCAAGCAGAAATTGTTCACCAACAAACCGCACCAAAGTTTAGTAAGCTCGAAGAGTGTGAAGCTGAATATGGTAAAGGCTATTGTGGTGAACAACAATCCAGTGGCGGCGGTGGTAGTACATTTATGCCAATGATGATGGGTTATATGATGGGTAGCATGTTGAGTTCTAACTCAAGTGCTGTCCAAGCTCAGCCATTATATAACGATCGCAAAAGCTCAGGCTTTGTAACAGGAACTGGCGCTAATGTTGGTAAAAGCTACGGTAACGCAGTTGTTCCAACAGCGATTGCTGGTAAAGCACCAACAGTAGCTTCTGCTATGTCACCAAGTAAAGCTGCAGCAGCAGCTCGTGGTGGTTTCGGAGGAAAATCTTCGGGTAGCTTTGGCGGTTAATGGTTAACCTTGCAGCTGTAAACTTATTTTAAGCCACTCTGAGTAACTCAGGTGGCTTTCTTTTTAATATACTAAGGAATCTGTGTATGCAACGTATACCGTTTGTTGCTCGTAATAACTGGCAGGCGACTGCTGAACATCTTGGCTTCGCTTTCCATACGATTGATGGAGAGCCGTACTGGGTTGAAGGTATGAACCAGCCAGTGTTCTACCAATTTTCTTTGGAACAGATCGAAAATGATATTGAAGATCCTACTGAAGAAATTGAAAAGCTTTGCTATCAATTGGTAGATCGAGTTTGTAATTCCCCTGAATCAGATGAGCTTCTTCGCAAGCTTCAGATCCCAGAAGCATATTGGAATGCTATCCGTGTAAGCTGGAATCGTGGTGACCGTAACTTATATGGTCGTTATGACTTCAGTTATTCAGGTAAAGGACCAGCTAAAATGCTGGAATATAATGCTGATACACCTACATCCTTGTGGGAAACGGCATATTTTCAATGGCTTTGGCTTGAAGAAATGCAAGCTGAAGGCAAGCTACCAGAAGACGATGATCAATTCAATTCTGTACAGGAACAACTCATAGGAGCTCTGGAATACTTTGCATCTTTAGGTAAAGTCTTTTACTTCTCTTCGGTTAAAGATATGCCAGAAGATGAAGGTACCGTTCGTTATTTAATGGATTGTGCTGAGCAAGCTGGTTGTACAGTTAAGTTCATTTATGTAGAAGATATTGGCCTACATAATGACGTTGAATTTGTCGACCTTGAAGGTGCGTCGATAGAGCTTATGTTTAAGCTTTATCCATGGGAAAATATGATGCGTGAAGGTTTTGGTTTGGCAGCTGCAAGAGCGGTTGAATCAGGAGCTTGTCAATTCGTTGAACCTATCTGGAAGTCAATCCTTTCAAATAAAGCATCGTTACCTTTGCTATGGGAAATGTACCCTGATCACCCTAACCTGTTGGAATCTTATTTTGATGATGGTTCCAAAGAATCTCAGAAGCTTAAGGCAACAGGCCGCTATGCGCGTAAGCCTATTTTTAGCCGTGAAGGTGCTAATGTTGAATTATTCAATAATGGCATCCATGAAGTAGCTGAAGGTGGCTACGGGGAAGAAGGTTACATTGTTCAGGCCTTAGAACCTTTACCTGAATTTGATGGTAATCATACAGTGATTGGTTCATGGGTCGTGGCTGGTAAACCTGCTGGTATGGGTATTCGTGAAGATAATTCGGCTATTACGAAAGACTCCTCACGTTATATCCCACATATCATTCGTAACTAAATAACGTAAACAGCGAGGGGGATTTATTCCCCCTTTGCTTTTTTGTTAGGGAGAGCTTATGAATTTTATTATAAGTTTGTTACAACGTCGTAACCGTTATGTACGTGTTGCGAATTTAAAGGTAAGTATCCAAAAAAATATTATTATACTATTGAGTCTATTTGTTTTGCATGTATGTGCAATGCAGGTGTTTGAAGGGCTTGATTTGTGGCAATCAATTTGGCTTACTCTAACCACAATCACAACGGTTGGTTATGGAGATGTTTCTGCATCTACGTTTTATGGTCAGCTTTCAACTATCTTTTGTCTTTATTTTGGGGCGATATTTTTCTTCGCCAGTGTTTTTACAGACCTTGGTGAATATCGTCGCCAGAAGCATGAACTTCAACGTACCGGATTATGGGAATGGAATATGAAAAACCACATATTAGTAGTAGGGCTACCAATTAATGCACCAGAGCGTTATTTGGAGTTGTTTTCAGAGGAGTTACGTTTGTATCCTGAGTTCAATGGTAAAGACGTGATGATTCTTGCTAAAAGCTTACCTTATGAAGATGGTAAGCTTCCTGAAAAGATTGCTAATCGTGGCTTTTTCTTTTTAAAGGGGAGTGGATCAGATTCTGATGATCTTGTTAAAGCTCATATTGATAAAGCATCACATGTTGTTGTGCTTTGTCCTGATGAGTCTTTGGCTGAAGCAGATGACATTACAGCAGCTATTGTTTACCGTATAACGGATGAATTGGCGTCTGAAGCTATTGTTGTTGCAGAAAGTGCTTCTGATAGCAAAAGAGCCTTCATTAGTAAAAACGGTGCATCAGAAGTTGTTCGTGCTTCTAATGATTACCCTGCAATTCTATTAAAAGCTCTTGCTGTTCCAGGTTCTCAACATATAGTAGAAGACTTCTTTCAGCAAGGAGGCGGCAATCAACTCACTCACTGTTATTGTGATGTTGAAAGTATGTCGTGGAAAGAGCTCTCTGTTCGTTTGATCCAGAATGATATTGGTATCTTTATGGGTTACAAGTGTGCAGATGGTAACATCTACAGAAATGGTACCGAACAGGTTGAAAACGCAGAAGTATTATTTGTGCTTTCATCCACTGGTGCTGTGAGTACAGACAAATTGGCTGAAGTGTTGATTTGAGTTATCGAGAAAAGCCCCCTGAATAAAAAGGGGGCTTTTTTATTGACTACGTATTAAAAAGTGATACAACTAAGTGAGACAAACACAAACCCATCCAAGTGCAACTGCTTGATATATGGTGACTTTATAACGGGCCTTTCGAGTCTTCTCGTCGGCACCAATCTTTCGAAAACCCTGGGATTTACTAGGGTCTCGTCGTTTAGTAATCCTAAGAAAATCGCAAATGTACATGTAGGTGACGATAAAAGTACATAAATGTAGATTACCTAAAACGTTGAATTTTAGGAGATGGATCATATGGCTAACCATTTAGTTTATCAAAATGGACAATACCATCTAAGGATTGTCCTTCCGTATCACCTACAAAGGTTACTCAATAGAAAAGAAATTAAAAAATCCCTAGGTGCTTGCATTAAAAATGATTTGGAATGGGGTTTATAGTTAATAAATAGGCATTACTTTTCTACTTGGCTTTTTAACGCCTTTGCGCTCTAATGGAATCCCATTTAATATAAATGTATGTAAAAAAATAAAAAGGGATAGCCTATGAAATTTGATGAGCATTTCTCAGAAAAGAATAAAATTGATAAATCTAAACATGCGAAAAAGCGTTTACGCTATACATTTTTATCTCTTATTATTGCTTTAGGTGCTTTTATGGCTGTTAATCTTTATCATGGTAGAGATAACATTGTGCCGTTGTTTTTAAAGGAAAAAGCGACAGTTTCTAAGGTTGTATCTTCGGGTGTTCCGCAAATTGGTGGTAACTTTACGCTTACCGATGAAAATGGCAATACAGTAACTCAAGATGCTTTAAAAGGTAAATACACCTTTTTGTTTTTTGGATTTGCATCTTGCCCAGATGTTTGCCCAATTGGTTTAAGTAAAATTGCTGCTGTTTATGAAGAATTGCCTCAAAAAGCACAAGAACAAACGCAAATGTTTTTTGTAACAATAGACCCTGAACGAGATACAAAAGAAGTTGTTAAAGAATATACAGATATGTTCCATGAAAAAATTGTGGGGCTAACAGGTAGCGCTGAACAAATTGATGAAATTGCAAAAAACTATTTAGTCTATTACGCAAAACGAGAAAATAAAGAAGCCCCTGAGTTTTATATGATGGACCATAGCTCGTACATTTATTTAATGGATAAAGAGGGTAATTATTTAAGGCACTTTGGTCATAGCTTAAATGTAGATGATATGATCTCTGGTGCTAAAAAGCATATTTTTAGCTCAAAATAAAGCTAAAGCGGTTGTTTTAAGACTTGAATATGGCTATACTTTCGTAACTTAATAAATATATAAAAAGTGGCAAAGAAAGATGAATAAAAAAACTTACGCAAATCCACAAGATTACCACCGTTACCCTAATGCTGGTAAATTAGAAATTCGTGCAACGAAACCATTAAGCACTCAAGATGATCTTTCTTTAGCTTACTCACCAGGTGTTGCTGAAATTAGTACAGAAGTCGCAGAAAATGAAATGCGCGCTTATCGTTATACCGCCAAAGGTAACTTAGTAGGTGTTATTTCTAATGGTACAGCAGTGCTTGGTTTAGGTAATATTGGTGCTCTAGCTTCTAAGCCTGTTATGGAAGGTAAAGCCGTTCTATTTAAAAAGTTTGCTGGTATTGATGTTTTTGATATTGAGGTTGATGAAGAAGACCCTGAAACATTTGTTGATACAGTAGAGCGCCTAGCGCCAACCTTTGGCGGCATTAACTTAGAGGATATTAAGGCGCCAGAGTGCTTTTATATTGAACAAGAGCTTTCTCGTCGTTTAGATATTCCTGTTTTTCATGATGATCAACACGGTACAGCTATTATTGTAGCTGCTGCTTTTGAAAACTCTATTTTACTTACAGGTAAGAAAAAAGAAGACGTTAAAATTGTTATTTGTGGCGCAGGCGCTGCAGG
>JAAZVW010000025.1 GCA_018623135.1 Pseudomonadota bacterium | reverse complement strand
GGCAGAGGTATGTAAAGAGAAAGAATCGCCAAAAGAGCCAAGCCTAAGGCCATAAGAGCCATAAATTGAAATAAAATAGTTTTGTTACGTGCAGTCACTAAGGCTTAACCTATTTAAATGAATAGTCTATTAAGTAATTTGAGCCTAGTTTAAGAGTTTAACTTTGTTGCGTCAAGATCATTTGTTTTTTCATGCTTCTGCGGTGCTTCAGTTGTTTCGCCTGTTTCTGGCTTTTCAATTCTGCGCTCAGAATGAATTGCCCACATTTCTATCGCATCTCGTAAGTCTTGCTGCACATAAGGTTTAGATATATACCCATCCATGCCTGCTTGCATGCAACGTTCCCTATCACCAATTAATGCTTCTGCTGTAATGGCTATAATTGGCGTTGCTTTTACGTAGCCTTCGCGCTCAAGTTTACGAATGCGCTCTGTTGTGTCAAAGCCATTCATAACAGGCATATGGCAATCCATAAATATAATGTCATAGTCTTTTTGGCGCACTTGATGTAAGGCTTTTTCACCATTATTTGCAACATCAACTTCACAGCCTAAAACTTCCAGATTTAATTTAGCAACCTGTTGGCTTAGGTGGTTATCTTCAACTAATAAGGCAGTTATTTTTTTACTGAGTTTTTCTGCAAGCTGGTTATTACTTTTAATTGTCGTTTCTAAAGATTGAGAATTGTTACTAATACTAAATAAAGCATCATAAAGCTCAGAAGGTCTTACAGGTTTGCCAATAAGAATAGAGAAAGATTTATGCACCGACTCATTATTTAAATAAAGCTGTTTTCTATCGGCAATTAAAATGAGCTTTTCGTCTTTTAAAGAAGCTTCAGTTTTAACTGTTCTGGCAAATCTCATACCCGATGCTTGCTGAATAGATTCATGGAACAACGTTACATCAAAAGGCTTACCAGCATCTTTGGCTTCTTTAAGCTGTTTAACAGCATGTTCTTCTGTCGTAAATGTTACCTGTGCATGCCAAGCATTTAAATGCCCTAAAATAATATCTCTATGAATAGGGTGATCGTCAATTAATAATACTTTCAGGTTTTCAAATGGGCTTGTTTGGTTTTGAGCACGTTGATGTGCCACGTCTTCTTGTAGAGGTAAGTCTACGGTAAAACTGCTTCCTTTACCTACAGCGCTGTCAATTGTTAAAACACCGCCTAAAAGTTGGGTCACTTGGTGTACAATAGTAAGCCCTAGCCCCGCATGGCTTTCAAGGTTCCTGTTTGCTTTGTAAGGCATATCCATTAATGAACTTTCAAGTTCTTGTTTTTCAACAGGGTCTAGGCCTACACCCGTATCTTCCACTTTAATACGTACAGCTATCATATTGTCTGACTGGTTTAATGTAATAGGGGAGCGTTCAACGGTTAAGCACACATGGCCTAAGTGTGTAAATTTAATGGCGTTACTTACCAGATTCATAACAATTTGACGAATACGTGAAGCATCAGAAATATACATACTTGGTAAATTAGGGTCGTAACTAATAAACAGTTGTAAGCCTCTTTCGTTGGCATCGGTTGCCATTAAAATACCAATATCTTCAATAATGCGCTCTAAGTTAATTTGCCTGTTTTCAATAGTTAAGCCTTGAGATTCCAGCCTTGTAATATCTAGCAAATCATTTGCGACAGAAAGTAAAATACGCCCAGAACCTTTCATTAAATGTGTGAGCTCTTGCTGTTCATATGAAAGTTCTGTTTTCATTAATAAATCATTAAGGCTTGTTATACCGTTAATAGGGGTTCTGAGTTCATGTGATACATGCGCAAGAAATGAATTTTTAGCCGCATTTGCGGTTTCTGCTTGCAGGCGTTTGCCATCAATTTTATTGATAATTTTTTCAACTTCCGAGCATGTGTACTTCAAGAATGCATAGGCGAAAGCAGCAAATATAAAGCTACAAAGTAAAAATAACCACATATTACTAAATAGAATTTTATAGTCGTAATAACTATGAATAAACCCTTTTAAACCATCAGGCGTATAAAGGGGGAGTTTAATATGGATACCAGATGTATTTAACTGCCCGCTGTTAGGTATATATTCACCTGTAGGTGTTTCAATGTAATGAATAATGTTTTTATTATCAGAAAGTAAGGCTGCAAGCGTTTGGGGGTGCTCTTTCCAGCTGTCGGGGTTATTTGTGGCAATATTACTAATGGAAATCTGAGTGTTTTTAAGTTCTTCTTTTGCTAGGTTTTGGTAACTCAGAATGCTCACAAAAACACAACAGCAAAAGGTAATAATTGCGGTTATGCAAGCCCATATAAGGGGCATATTTTTCGTTTTTTGTATCTGTGTTTTATTTTTATCCATAACAAATAACCGCTCTTTAAAGTTGTTTTATAAAATTATACACACCTAATTTTTTATATGGCTAGTACAATTTTAATATGAGGGCTATTTACCTATAAAAAAAGCCCTTGAAAGGGCTTTTATGTATATAAAATGTATTATTATTAAGGTCTTATAATCTCTATTAAGGGTTGATTGCTTAAATCTAATTTTGCCTGCGCCCCAAAGGGTATGCTCAGCATCCGCCCACCATGGCCACAAGGCACATTAAAGATATAAGGAATATCCCTGTGCGCCACAAACTGACCAAAAATATCTTGCTCGGAAAAATCAAACCCATGTTTATAGTCAGTAAGGCCTTCTGTTTTTGCAACCATTAAGCCGCTTATTTGGTCAAAAATACCAGCATGCTTAAATTGGTATAAAATACGCTCAAGAGCATATGTCGGCTCATGAGTATCTTCTATATAAAGTAGCGCATTATTAAAATCAGGCTGATAAGCTGTGCCAATAAGCGTTTGCAATAAATGTAAATTGCCACCGATAAGCTTGCCTCTTGTGGTGCTGCCTGCACCGTTAATAATATTCACCCCTTCAAGTTTGATAGGTGCAAATGGTTGTTCTAAAGTATCTTTTAAAGCATTTTCAGCAATTTCTAAGCTGTTTAACTCAAAGGTCATTTGCATAGGGCCGTGGTGCCCAATAAGAGCACCTTGTGTATAAAAGGCAGCCAGCAGAGCTGTTACGTCGCTTGAACCAATAAATATTTTAGGGTTCTTTTTGATAATAGTATAATCTATACGCTCTAATAATCTTGAGCATCCATACCCCCCACGCATGCACCAAATGGCTTTAATTTCAGGGTCTAAAAAAGCTTTATGAATGGCATCTAGGCGTTGTTCATCCGTGCCAGCAAAGGCAGAATGATTCTCATAATTTTGTGTGTGAATAACCGCTTTGTAGCCAAGTGCTTCAATTTTTGCAGCGGCACGTTCCACTGCTTCTTTATGCACAAATCGAGCCGGAGAAATAAGCGCAACTTTATCGCCTTGTTTAAGCCCATTAGGGTAGTTCATTTTTAGCTATCCTCTTTAGGCGCGTAGCCTCTACGCATGGTGTTTTCAGTAATAATTCGTGGCTCAGCAAAATGGTATAAATAATCCGCACCACCAGCTTTGGCGGCCGTGCCAGAAAGTTTACCCCCGCCAAAAGGCTGACGAGACACCATAGCGCCAGTAATGCCACGGTTTATGTATAAGTTACCTACTTTGTATTGACGTTTTACCTGTTCAATATGTTCAGGATGGCGGCTAAAGAAGCCCCCTGTAAGCGCAAAGTCAGAATCCAGCGCCATTTGTAAAGCTTCATCTACATTTTTAGCTTTATAAATGCAAAGCACAGGGCCAAAAACCTCTTCTTTTGTTAAGGTGGCATCTAAGGGTATATCGGTAAACACAGTTGCCGGAATAAAATACCCACTTTCTGTTGTGCTTTGGCTTTGAGCTAAAAGCTTACCACTATTTAAACCTTCAGAAATAAGACCATTAATCTTATCAAAGGCTTCTTTATCAATAACAGCATTAATATCGTTTGCTGTATCAAGCGGAGAGCCTAAACGTAAATCGTTTACATATTCTTTAAGGCGTTCACATAAAGTGTCGTAGGCTGTGCCAATAATAATAGCGCGTGAGCAAGCGGAGCATTTTTGTCCCTGAAAGGCAAAAGCAGAATGCACAAGCGCTGGTAATACTTCGTCTAAGTCAGCATCTTCATCTATAATCATGGCGTTTTTACCACCAAGTTCAGCAATAACTTTTTTAATCTGTTTGTGCTGAGGCTGTTTTTTAGCGGCCTGTTCAACAATATGTAGCCCCACATCTTTAGATCCTGTAAAGGCAATTTGCGCAATATCTTGGTTGCTTACTAAAAAGGCGCCCACTTCTTCACCTAGGCCTGGTAAAAAGGCAAGGGCATCTTTAGGCAGGCCTGCTTCTATCATAATGTCGTAAAACTGCTTAGCGGTGTAAGAGCTTTGTTCTGCGGGTTTGTATAAAACAGGGTTCCCCATAACAAGAGCGGCGCTTACCATACCGCATGAAATAGCTAAAGGGAAATTCCACGGCGCAATCACAGCGCTTAACCCACGCGCTTCGTAAATAACTTCGTTGTGTTCACCCCAAAGGCGCCGCGGTGCTTGCCCTAGTTTTTCAGCTTCATCAGCATAAAAAGTTAAAAAATCTATCGCTTCGCATACATCTGCGTCTGCACTTATTCTATCTTTGCCAACTTCAAATACTTGGGTTGCAGCTAAACTATGCCTGCGCGCTTTCATGAGTTCTGCAGCTTTGCGTAATACTTGTACGCGCTCTTGCAAAGTTGTTGCAGACCATGCAGAGTGCTTAGCAGCATTAATAGCTTTAATAGCTTCTTCTTTTGTTGCAAAGTGCACTCTTGTGGTTATGGTAGATTTATCCCATGGGCACATATGGCTATATCCGTTAATAGCGGATTTAAACTCTTTACCATTCACAATAGGGAATACGGCTTTGTTTTTCTGTAAAATAGCTTGATTGATAGCTTTTTCCATACCGATACGATTTGGGTGTTTAGAAAAATCTAATAAAGGCGCATTTTTAAAGCCTGTTTGTTTTTGCGGTTCGTGCTGCTCTTCATCGTTATTTAAAACAATCTCTGGTTTTTTGAGTAAAAGGCCTTGGTTGTTTTTTTGCTGTTGTTGCGATAAAAAACCTTGGTTTGCGGTATTCTCTAAAAGCCTACGCACAAGGTACGACATACCCGGAATAAATTCCCCCACAGGGCAATAAACACGTACACGATACCCTAAATCAGCAAGCTGTTTACCCAGCGCATCGCTCATGCCGTAAAGCATCTGGAACTCAATATCTGCCTTTTTAAGGTTTAAAGATTCTTGTAGCGCAATGGCGCAAGCAACAGATCTTGCATTGTGACTACCAATAAGCGGACGTACTTTAGGATAGCTTTTTAATAGTAATTCTAAGCAACGTTCATAATTGGCATCTGTTTCTTCTTTATTATCATACACAGGACAGGGCCAGTTTTCTTGTTCGGCATGCGCTTGTTCATAGTCCCAATAGGCGCCTTTAACTAAACGAATAGAAAATGGTGTGCCACGCTCTTGTGCAAATTGAATTAAATCTTCTAGTATAGCATGGCTGTCTTTTAAATAGGCTTGCACCACAATGCCTACTTCTTTATGCATTCTAAAATCATTTTGCATAAGGGTTTGTTTAAAAATATCTAAGGTTTGCGGAAGCAGGGTATACTGCTCCATATCGATATGAATATAAACATTTTTAGCCTTTGCTTTGCTAAGTAAGCGGCTAAAACGTTGCACTAAAATATTTTTAGAATGTTCATGGTCTAAAACCGACATATGCGCATAAAGGGCTGAAAGTTTAATAGAAAGATTCCCTCTCGGGATAATCCCAATCGCATCGGCTTCAGGGTAGTTTGGTTTTTCCCATACTTGAGTAGCGGCACTTAGTGTTTCAATCGCTTGTTCATAAGCTTCAAAAAAATGTTTGGCTTCTGTTTCAGAAATAACGGCTTCACCTAATAAATCAACCGATACTGCCATATTGTTTTTATGTAAACCCTCAAGTTTTTCTGCTGCTTTTTCCATATTTTCAGCAACAATATAGGTTTGCGCCATTTGCTGAATGCTTTTACGGATAATAGGGCTTAAAAAGATACCAATAAGTTTTTGTGCAGGTATTTTACCAATAATGGCCGTTAGCGGAATATCTTTAAAATAAGCATCAAAATGACTCATCACAGCAGCATCTGTTTTTAAAGTAGGGGCAACGTCTGTAAATTTAAGAGCCGCAATACGAAAAGCATCATCTTCCATCATCGCGTCTAAAATGCGCCTCACAACAGAGCCAGATTTTTTTGCTTTTTTGGAACTTTCGATGAGCGAAGCGCCCATATCCTGAATGCGAGACTCTATATTAGCCGTCATATACTTGCCCTTTTTTGTTTTTAAAGTGTTTAAAAGTATGCCTTAAACTGGGGGGATTTTGCAACAGAGGTTTTTATCTAATATATACATATGGCGACAATCTGTTGCTAAAATGGAGCAGATTAGGCAGAATAAACGCTGGAAAATTATATTTAAATTTAAGTAGTGGATACTCATGCGATTACTCATTTTGTCTCTTAGCCTTGTTTTTACAGCCCCAGGCGTTATGGCGCTTAATTTGCAGCCAGATGACCCGATGGATCGTGAAATTGCACCGGGTATTACACAGCGCCAATATCTAGATATGCGTAAACAAGTGCTAGAAGAGCACAGGCAACAAGCTAAAGATGAACGTATTTTAAGCCCCTATTCAAAAGATTCTGCAACAGGGTTAAATGAAGCAGAGCTTAAACAACATAATATGCGTATAGATGAAAACTTACGCCAATATGTAGAACGTATGCTAGAGCTAGAACGACATAACCGCAATGCTGATAATCCGAAAATGCCAGAAGAACCTAAAGCAATGGATTATTCTGAAATCATGAAAAAGCAAGAAGAGTTTATGAGAAAGCGTCAGCAAGAAGAAGTTCTTAAGGCTCAGCAAGCTGAAGTGTACATGATATCAGATCAAGCTGAAGCCCTTAAAGCTCGTACAATGGAAACATTATCAGGAGATAAATTTGTAGAAATTGAAGACGTGCAGGTGTTTGTAGATAGAGAAAACATTAAAATTTCAGAAGCGGTTGAAGAAATTGTTAAAAAAGTATCCGCTCACGCAGGGCCTTGGCAGGTTAAATGGCGCTTAACCCCAGAAAACATGTCGATTAAAGACCAACGTGTTAATATTACAGCCGAAGCAAGTTTTATGGAGTTTATGGACTACTTACGTGAACGTATTATGAATATGACAGGCACACAGTTATTTATAAAGAAATTTGAAACATCTCGTGTTATTGTAATATCAGATGTTTATTAATAAGTTATCGGAAATAGGGAATACGAAAATAAAATGAAACTTAATAACCTGACAAAAAGTTTTGCTTTGCTTTGTGCAAGTACAGCTATTGCAAGCTGTGCCTCTTACTATGAAGATGAAGTAATCCCACCAACAGAACAAGAAATCCAAGAAGCCTATAATATTAAACCACGCTCTAGCTTTAAAAAAGCTAAGTTTCATATGTCTTCTGTGAAAGAAACTTCTTCTGTTGTTCGTGAAGAACCTATCCGATACAAACGTAAAAATTTACCTCCTTTTAATATTTCCTATGTTGGTAAAAACCTAGAGCAAGCTCTTTTAGAAATCGCTAATATTGCTGGTGAATCTATCGTTTTACCAGAAGGTATTAGCGACCATACTGTTACTTTGGTGCATTCAGGTGGCGATTTTAGAGAAACGCTAGAGCTTATTCTTGCAAAAGCGGGTTATCATTATAATTACGATGACGGCATTTGGTACATTACAAAGTACCCTGTGCGTCGTTATGTGCTAGAGCTTGGTCAATCTGAGCGTAGTGGTTCACTTGCAGGGGCAGAAGTAAGCAGCTCAGGCGACGATGATTCTGATTCCGAGTCAGATTCAGCAGAACAAATTGAAACCCAATATACCGATGAGCTTTGGGCTCAGGTTGAAGGCGCTATGGAAAAACTTATTGCAGTAGGTTCAACATCTGCACGTAGTGGTTCAGCTTCTCAATCAGCAGGTTTAAATGCAAGCGGTATTGTAGATGGTAGTGCCGCATCAAACCAACTCACACCACCAAATTTAGATGGTAGCCAACCTACGGGCGGCGTTTTAGCTGGCTTAGGTACAGGAACAACATCTATTAATACAGCCGCCGTTGGTGACTTTAGGGCACCAAGTGAGCAAGAGGTGGAGCCATGGTTCTCTGTTTCTAAATCAACGGGTGTTATTGTTGTGCGCGCAGCGCCAGAAGCACACCGTGAAATTGAAAAATATTTAGAAGAAATGCAAAGTTCAGCACTACGTCAAGTCTATGTAGATGCCCGCATTATTGCTGTTATTAAAGATAAAGATACAACCCGTGGCGCAAACATTGGTTTACAAGATGGTATTTCATCAAGCCTTTTGGGTAAAGTTGGCTTTAGTGCCGCATCTCCAGTATCTCGCGCTAATCTTACAGGTGGTTTCATAGACTTTTCTGGCACAGGTGGCGATGATATCGACGCCGTTATCCAGTCTTTAAGTGAAATCGGCGATGTTTACACAATTTCAAGCCCATCTATTATGGTGCGTAATAACCAAATCGCCCGTGTTTCAGCAACGCGTCAGCTTGGTTATGCAGAAACACAAGTTGAACAAAACACCAACTCTGATGGTGATGTGGTGATTGGTACACGTACAGATGAAGCGAAGTTTAAAAATGCAGGTACGGTTATGACTGTGCATCCATTTGTAGGCCGAGAAAATGTACAAATGCGCTTTAGGCTTTCAATTTCATCTCAATCAGGGCAAACAGAAATCCGTACCCGTGTCGGTACAGCTGCCGATCAAACGGTTACAAACTTTGTACCAGAACTTCAGCGTAACCTTATTGACCAAGATATGGCTGTTAAATATGGTCAAATCTATGCCATTGGTAGCGTTATTGAAACCAGTACAAATATAGATGCCTCATACATCCCGGGCTTAACAAAAATCCCAGGTGTATCAGAAATTTTACGTAAAGCTGCAAACTCTAAGCAAGATACAGAATTTATTGTACTTGTAAAAGTAAACCGCGCTTAAGTTAAATCGCCTTTAAAAAGCCAGTATATATACTGGCTTTTTTTATACCTGCTGTTTTTGCCATGATGTTTTGTTGGTATGTTATGCGCTCAAAGAAAAAGCCCTGCTTTTAACGGCAGGGCTTTTAGGTGCGTAAATGTCGAGTATGTTAAAATTAACGAGAGTAGAACTCAACTACTAGAGATGGGTTCATTTGCACTGGGTATGGAATTTCATCCGCTACTGGTAGACGGTTGAATGTACCTGTGAACTCTTTTTGTGATAAAGCGATGTACTCTGGGCATTCGCGCTCTTGCTTTTCAGAAGCTTCCATTACACATGGAATCTGACGTGCACGCTCACGCACAGTGATAACATCACCAGGCTTACAACGATAAGAAGGAATGTTCACCACTTGACCATTCACAAGAATGTGTTTGTGGTTGATGATTTGACGCGCAGCAAATACTGTTGGCACAAAGTTCATTCGGTAAACAAGAGCATCCAAACGGCACTCTAGAAGTTGTAGCAAGTTTTCAGATTTATCACCCTTCATACGTGCTGCATCTTTAAATGTGCGTAGGAATTGTTTTTCCGTAATGTTACCGTAGTAACCTTTAAGTTTTTGCTTTTCACGTAGCTGGATACCGTAGTCAGATAGTTTACGGCGACGCGCACCATGAACACCTGGGCCAGTTTTACGTGTTTCAGTAGGACATTTGTCACGACCCCATAGGTTTTCACCTAGGCGACGGCAAATCTTATACTTAGAAATTTGACGACGATTCATCAATTCGTTTCCTTATTTATCTTAGGTTATAATCCATGAAATCAGCATGTAAACATACTCATTTTTGCGGTGATTTGGACCTAAACGACATATCTCAATACAACTTAAAAAGTGTACAATATGACGTACCGCATCTGCATTTTTAAGGTATGTAACCCAAAACGTCAAGCCCCAAGGTTAAAAAAAGCTTTAAAATCATAAAAATAGCCCCCGTTTTTTCAAACAGGGGCTTATTAAAAATCGCTTCATTTACTTTTTAAACCACTCAGGGGCTTCATCGCGCAACCTAACCATCAGTTGTTTCATTAACCCATGAACGTACGGATGAATCTGTCTGCGGTTTTTACGGGCAACTTCTACTTCCTTTAATAAGGCGTAATAAAAAAGAACCGCATCTTCTTGTAAGTTGGTTGCTTTTAACCGACGTGCCTTAGGCTGGTTTAAATAACCAATCCAAAAATGGAAGAGGTTATATACTGAATCTAAGGAAGCCTCTAAGGCGAGTACGTCACTTTTGGCTTTGTCAAAAGCATGGTAAGCATCTGCAAACTCGCAAGACCAATTGCGTTGAATATCAACAAGGTCCCAGTTGGCATACATTTTACGGATACCAATTTGGTCTTGCACCAACTTCTTTTTTGGTTTTAAGCTCAAAGCCTCAGCAAAATGCTGTGTTTTGGCCATTAGCTGAAATAAGTCCTTAATGTTATGTATTGAGTTGGGTAACCCATCTAAAAAGCCTTCTAGCTTTTGAGTTACCTGTTGAAATTGCCCAAACCAAGGCGGATTCGGGCTCTGTTCTTTATAGGACATTTGTTATCCCTTTTATTGGAGACGAATGTGGGCTGTGAAGTTGTACCAGATATTAAACTGTAAAGCGTCAGACATATAATCATCAGAAATAGCAGAAAGCATAGGTAACTTCATGTAGCTTTCAGCATCTTGCTGTATGTGTTGTGGCTGTGCCCCAATATCTCCAATACGAGGAAGGAGGGGGATGAGGTGTCTGAGCACAAGGGCGGTATCAAAATCACACTTACAAAGCTGCTTTACACGCAAAATAAATAAAATAGCTTCTTTAAGCTTTTTCTTTTGCGCTTCCTGCTGTGGGTTTGCGTAGTCCATGCCATAAGCATAATCAGCATATTCAACCTGATTATGCTCACGTTTTAAGTCGCACATAATAAGCTGAAAAACCTTAAATACAGGCTCTGCACTTAAACTTAAGGCATATTGGGGCACTTGTTGCCAAAATCGCAGTAGTAACTCTTCTTTAAAAGAAAGTAACTCAGCATTTTGGGCATAGGTGCAAATGGGTTTGTCTAAAGCTGTTTCAAGAGAGAATAAACGCTCTTCAAACTGTTCTAGGTTCGGGGTAAATGTGTCAGAAACAGCTGTTTCTTCCAAGTGAGAGGTAAAATACATTTGCCTCTGTTGGGTTAAGCTTGTTTCCATGTTTTGCAGTTCTTGGCGAACAATGTGCAAAATAGTTTGGCTGCAGGACATGAACACCTCTGGAAAAAGTGATAAGAATAAGGTAATGTTTAGGGGAGTAAAGCTATCACATAAATAGATTGAATACAATATTGCAATGCCAGAATTTAAACTAAAATCCGATTACACCCCAGCAGGTGACCAACCTAAAGCAATTCATTCTTTGGTGTCCTCTCTTAATAAAGGGCATAAAGACCAAACATTACTTGGTGTTACAGGTTCTGGTAAAACATTTACTATGGCGCATATTATTAACCAAACACAGCGCCCAGCCTTAATTATGGCACATAATAAAACCTTAGCAGCCCAACTTTATGAAGAGTTTAAAGAGTTCTTTCCAGAAAATAATGTGGCCTATTTTGTTTCTTATTATGATTACTACCAACCAGAGGCTTATGTCGCACGTACAGATACCTATATAGAAAAAGATGCCTCTATTAATGAACAGATAGACCGTTTACGCCATGCTGCTACACGCGCACTTTTTGAGCAAAAAGATGTGATTATTATCGCCTCTGTTTCTTGCATATATGGTATTGGTGACCCTGAAAGTTATAGTAAAATGACCATCCCGCTAGAAGTGGGTTTAACAATAGATAGAGATGACTTGCTCCAAGGCCTTGTTGAGCTTCAATATACCCGTAACGAGGTTGGTTTTGCCCGTGGTATGTTCCGTGCTAAAGGCGATGTGGTGGAAATTTTCCCCTCTCATTTAGATGACACAGCTTGGCGCATTGAATTTTTTGACGATGAAATAGAACGTATTTCTGTTTTTGACCCCTTAACAGGGCACAAAGAAGGCGATATGGATAAAGTGACAATTTATCCAAATTCTCACTATGTAACGCCTAAGCCTAAGCTTGTTAAAGCCTTTCAGGAAATTCAAGAAGAGCTTAAATGGTATTCTAAAAGGTTAGGTGAAGAAGGTAAACTGCTGGAACAACAACGCATTACCGAGCGTACGCAACATGATCTTGCGATGATACAATCAGTCGGCTACTGCTCAGGTATTGAAAACTATTCCCGTCACCTTTCAGGGCGTAGCGCAGGCGAAGCCCCACCAACTTTATTTGATTATCTGCCAGAAGATGCCTTGTTATTTGTGGATGAATCCCATGTGACTGTACCGCAAATTGGTGGTATGTTTAAAGGCGATAGAGCCCGTAAAAATAACCTTGTTGACTTTGGTTTTAGACTGCCTTCTGCAATAGATAATCGCCCCCTTAAGTTTGAAGAGTGGGATCAGCGCCGCCCTCAAACTGTATTTGTTTCAGCAACACCTGCCGCTTTTGAGCTTGAAAATTCTAAAGAACGTGTGTACGAGCAAGTCATTCGCCCGACAGGTCTTGTGGATCCAGAAATTGAAATCCGCCCCGTTGAGCATCAAGTGGATGATTTAATGAAAGAAGTACAGGCTACAAAAGCCAAAGGCATGCGCACGCTGGTGACAACTCTTACCAAAAAAATGTCGGAACAGCTTACAGAATACCTTGCAGATAATGGTCTTAAGGTGAAGTATCTTCATTCGGATATTGATGCCTTAGAGCGTGTGGAAATTATCCGTGCCCTTCGTTTAGGTGAGTTTGATGTCCTTGTGGGTATTAACCTGTTAAGAGAAGGTTTAGATATTCCAGAAACAGGGCTCGTGGCTATTTTAGATGCCGATAAAGAAGGCTTTTTGCGCTCCACAACCTCACTTATTCAAACCATGGGGCGTGCGGCACGTAACGCCGAAGGGCGTGTTATTTTGTATGCCGATACCATCACAAAATCTATTAAAGCAGCGATGGAAGAAGCCAACCGCAGAAGAGAGAAACAGTTGGCTTATAATAAAGAACATGGTATTACTCCACAAAGCATACAAAAAACAATCCGCCAAAATTTAGAGATTGAGAAAGAGCAAAAAGCAGAAGAATTGCTCACAACAACAGGGTTGCATAGTCTAAAAGAAGTAGATGCGGAAATAGAAAGCCTGCGCAAGCTTATGGTTAAAGCAGCAGAAGATTTAGAATTTGAGCGTGCGGCAGAAATACGAGATAAAATTCAGCATTTAGAAAAAATGCGCTTAGAACTTTAAAAAAATATTGAATATAACTAAAGGAAAAACCTATGTTTGTAGTTACAGGTGGTGCCGGCTTTATTGGTTCGGTTATTGTAGAACAGCTTAATCAAAAATACCCAGAAGCAGACGTCGTAGTGGTAGATTGGCTAGGTACAGAAGATAAATGGAAAAACCTCAATAAACGCCAAATTTCAGATATCGTCTTCCCAGAAAATATGTTCGATTTTCTAGATGATCATGCAGAAGAAATTGAAGCCGTTATCCATATGGGTGCTATTAGCGCAACAACAGAAAAAGATGGCGATAAGCTTGTGGAACAAAACATTGGCTTTACGCTAGATCTTTTTGATTGGTGTGCTGCAGAAGATGTACCGCTTATCTACGCATCATCAGCCGCAACATACGGCGAGGGCGAAAATGGCTTTACCGATTTTGATGATTTAGACCAACTTAGCAAGCTTGCTCCTTTAAATGGTTATGGCTTTAGTAAACATATGGTAGATAAAGCCATTGTTAAACGTGGCTTTAAACCAAGCCAATGGGTAGGTTTAAAGTTCTTTAATGTTTATGGGCCTAATGAATATCATAAAGGGGGCATGCAGTCTGTTATTGCGCACGCTTTTAAGCAAATTTCAGAAACAGGTAAAATGAAACTTTTTAAATCATATCACCCAGATTATAAAGATGGTGAGCAATTGCGTGATTTTGTTTATGTAAAAGATATTGCAGAAGCGATTATTTGGTTTTACGAACACCCAGATGTGTCGGGCCTCTTTAACCTAGGCGCAGGCGAGGCGCGTAGCTTTAATGATTTGGTGAAAGCAACCTTTAAAGCCATGGGTAAGGAAGAGAATATTGAATATATTGATATGCCAGATCATCTGAAGAACCAATATCAATATTATACAAAGGCTGATATGACAAAGTTCACGCAGACGCTTGAATCTTACCAAGAAGATGATTTTGTGGCATTTTCAACACTAGAACAGGGTGTAGAAGATTATGTTAAAAATCATCTACTTAAAGAGGATCAGTACCTCTAAAGACCTAGCGTAATACTGGGTTTTAGCCATTTAAAGCAGCTCTATATAGGGCTGCTTTTTGTTGCAGTGCACAACAAGTTGTTTTTCTATCTCATTGAAAGTACTTAAAAAAGTAGTCATCTTAAAGAGGTAGGTTGGGATAGAGACCTCAATAATAAAAAGACCAAGCTCTATCCCCTTAAAAAACAATAATGGAGGTGGCGTTATGTTACGTGCATCGATGAAACTTTTAACAGTGACAACCGCACTTATTTCGGTTGCAGGCTTTGCCCATGCAGCAGGTTTCCAACTTAAAGAACAAGGTTCGGCTCTTCAAGGCCTATCTTTTGCTGGCGCCACAGCAAAAGCAGATGACTTAAGTACAGTATTTTTTAACCCAGCAGGTATGACAAGATTTAAAGGTGATCATGCAGAAGTTAACATGAGCTATATTGTGCCATCTACACAAGCAACTCTAAATTCTGTAACAGCTACAGCTGCGGGCTCTCCAACGCTTGCAGATGGTGATGGCGGCGATGCAGGCGGTGGTGCTTTTGTACCTTCAGCTTATGCTCTATGGTCTATGTCAGATGATCTTAAAGTCGGTCTTGCAGTAAATGCCCCATTTGGTTTGGCAACAGAATATGACGATGGCTGGGCAGGTCGTTACTACGCCCTTAAATCAGAACTTAAAACAGTAGCGATTTCTCCGTCTATAGCCTATAAAGTAAACGATAAACTTTCTGTAGGTGGTAGCATTGTCTTCCAACAGGCAGAAGCGGAGCTTTCGCAAGCTGTCAACATGGCAGCTGTAGGTTTAGCCAATGGTGTACCGCCTGCAACAGCTGTGACATTTGCTGATGGTATTTCTACGGTAGAAGGGGATGACACTTCTTTCGGTTACGCCCTAGGTATGCTCTATGAGTTTGATGAAGATAGCCGCATTGGCGTTTCTTACCGCTCTAAAGTTAAACATACAATAAAAGGTACGGTAAGTGTTACAAACGTACCGGCACCGCTTGCGGGTGCAGCAGCACTTAGCACAACAGGTGGTTCAGCAGATCTCACAACACCAGAAATTTTATCGGTAGGTGGTTATCATAAACTGAATGATAAGTTTGCCGTAATGGCGGATCTGTCTTGGACAAACTGGACAAGATTTGATTATCTAACAGTTACAGATAATAATGGCCTTGTGCGTTCATCTGTACATGAAAATTGGAAAGAATCTTACTTCACAGCCGTAGGTTTAGAATATTTCCATAACGATCAACTTACATATCAATTTGGTGTTGCTTACGATACTAGCCCAGTTGCGGATAAACACCGTACGTTCCGTATCCCAGATACAAACAGGCTTTGGGTATCAGGTGGTGCGAAATATGAAATTGATGATAAATCAGAAGTAACCTTCGGTTATACACATATCTTTGCTGAAAATGTGGATGTAACAGAAGGCGCAGGTATTACAGCAGCAGATGCACCAGGTAAAGGTGTTGTCTCTGCGGAATTTGAAGCGAACGTAAATATCCTAACCTTAGGTTATAAGCGTAAGTTTTAATCTCTAGCAAACTGCACATAAAAAAGAGGCTTTTATAGCCTCTTTTTTATTTTGTATTTTTTGTTAAAGTTATGACTTCTTTATTGTTTGCTTTTAGCAATTTCACTATGTATTTTTGTACAAGAGTCATTCACAGCATTTGATACAAACAAAATTTGTTCAACCATACTTGCCGAAACCTCTTTTTGTTCATGCATAGCCGTTGCAATGGAACCAAAATCTTCAGCAATATCATTAATATCGCTATGCACTTTTTTAATAACATTTTCGGTTTCTGTGCTACCAGATTGTATATTCCCAATATGCTTAGAAATTTCACCTACTGCTTTATCTACTTTTTCAGCAAGTTTACGTACTTCATCTGCAACAACAGCAAATCCACGTCCTGCTTCACCAGCGCGTGCCGCTTCAATAGATGCATTAAGCGAAAGTAAATTTGTTTGGTCAGAAACTTCTTTAATAAAATTCAATACCTCAGTAATAGCGCTAGATGTGTCTTTAAAGTGAGCAACTGTTTCAGAAGCCAGCTCAACGCCGCTAACAGCTTTATCTAAGTGTTTGTGGCCATAATCAATTTGGTCGCTAATCTCACCAATAGATTGCTCCATTTGAGCCGAAGCTGTACTCAAGCTTGCCATATTATCACCTACATTTTCTTGCACAGTATCTAAAATACCAGAAACTTGGGTATTTGCTTCTTCTTTAACTTTATGTAGCGCTTCTTCGTAGGTGCTCAAAGCAATGCGCATATCTAAATTCACAGCACGTTGAAATGATTTTATATAGGTGGCTAATTTTTTAGAAGACCATTTAAATTTTGCTTGTAAAGAATCAATCACATGGTCAGTCACAAAGGCATAAGCATCTATATAGTATTGCGGCGGCAGGCCAATGCGTGCATGGGTTTTACCAATAATAATGGCTTGTTGCGTATATTTATCAGACCCACTTTCTTTAAACATAAAGCGCCAATGGTTTGTTTGCGCTTCTTTAATGCGCTCTAAATTAAGGCCTTCAAAAAAAGCTTTATATTCGGGTATAGACACCATACCTTCATAAAGGTCAGAAATAATAGCAGGGAGATCTTCTTTGAGCAGTGCCCAAATTTCAATAAGATGGGTGCGGTCTTCTGCCGTTATGTTAAGTAAAGTCGCTGACATTGTCTTTTTTTCCTAACCAATAAAAACTATATATAAAGTACTATAAAGTATATATATATAGTTTTTTACAGAGAAAAAAAGACTCTAGCGTCTTTTTTTATGTCGGCTCGGGCGTTTTTTCTGCGTATTTTTATCGCCTTTTACCTTTTTAGAGGAGGTTTTTTTGTTGCGATCAAAACGCTTAGGTCCACGCTTAGTCTTTGAAAAATCTGGCTCATTTTCTAATTTGCCCAAACCATTATCATCAATAATAACCTTTTGTTGACCACGAGCGAAAGTCAATTTACCAATAAGGTTATCAGATTCAACCACTGTGACTTCTATATCATCACCAATTCTAAATTTCTGCTTAGAACGGCGGCCGATAAGCGTGAGTGTCTTTTCATCAAAATAAAATGGTTCATCACCCATATAGCGTAATGGAATGAGGCCTTCAGCGGTATTGCCTTCAATAGAAACAAACAAACCAAATTTTTGTACCGATGTAATTTGCGCTTTATAACAATCGCCACGGTGGCCACGGTAGTAACGGGCAATAAGTTTGTCTTTAGCAGACCATTCTGCAAGCTGAGAGTTACGCTCTGTTTTGTTAATAATATCTGCAATATCATCAAGTTCAGATTCGGGCGTTTTTAAACCGCCTTTACCTGCAAGTTTTAAATGTTTCACTAAACTACGGTGCACAATAAGGTCGCTGTAACGTCGAATAGGAGATGTAAAGTGTGCGTAGTGCGTAAGCGCCAAACCATAGTGCCCTTCATTTTCAAGGTCATATCTTGCTTGAGACTGCGCACGTAAAAGAGACGTCATTAAAATAGCATCTAACTGCTTAGCACGTATGCTTTGTGCAATGTTATTTAAATTAACTGTTTCAGGCGTTACTTTTTCGCTTAAATAAATTTTAAACGGCTTTAGTGTGTTTCTAAGGGTGTCTAGCTTTTCAACGCTTGGTATAGGGTGTACACGGTATAAGCATGGTGCTTTAACTTTGCTTAATGCACGGGCTGCAGCCACATTGGCTAAAATCATCATTTCTTCAATAAGCATGTGTGCATCAAAGCGGGCACGTTCTTCAACACCTAAAATTTTATCTTCTTCCATACGAATAAATTTTTCAGGTACATCTAAATCTAGCGTGTTGCGGTTTTTACGGGCTTCAAGTAATACTTTATAGGCCATAAAAAGTGGTTGAATGGTTGATTCAAAAACCTGCCCCACATTTTTATTGGTTGTATCCCCATCTAAGGCTTGTTGTACTTCATCATATGTTAAACGAGCATGAGAATGAATGACCGCACGGCTAAACTTAAAGTTAATCAATTTGCCTTTGTTATCAATATATAAATGAACCGCTAGAGAGGGTCTGTCTTCTTTAGGGTTTAAGGAACATAAATCGTTACATAAGCGCTCAGGTAACATAGGTACAACACGGTCAGGAAAGTAGGTAGAGTTACCACGTTTTTGCGCTTCTATATCAAGTACAGAATTTTCTTCCACATAGTGCGCAACATCGGCAATAGCAACAATAATATGGTAGCCTTTATCTGTTGTTTCTGCCCAAACGGCATCGTCAAAATCTCTCGCATCAGCACCATCAATAGTGACTAAAGGCAGCTTTCTTAAATCTTCACGTTCTTCCAAATCTTTGGCAGAAAGCTCTTTAATAATAGCGTTTGTGTGGTTTTCAACTTCTTGAGGAAATTGTTCTTTAAGACCAAAATCCATAAGGGTTACAAGGGTTTCTAAACCGTCGATAGAATCACCTAGTACTTTTTTAACATCACAAAGCCCATAACCTAGGTTATTCACACCTTTTGGTCTAATCAAAATAACCTGTTTGTCTTTAAGGCTCTTCATTTGCTCTTCTGTTGGCAAATATTGGTTGGGCTTTAAGTTGTTATTAAGTGTTTCAATAAAGGCGCGTTCACCCATAACACGGTAGGTTGCCACAACTTCAGGCGTATTTTCTTTAAAAATACGAATAATGCGGGCTTTATATCTGCCATCATAATCAGGGGTTAATGTTACTTTAGCTTGTGAACCTAAGCTTAATTCTTCTGCATCAATGACAATATCTAAGTGTCGCCAGTCTGGGGCGAGTGCTTCTGCTTTGTATAAGCCTTCTTCATCAATGCCAACAATTTGTACATCTAATTTTTCTGGCATATCAGGTTCTAGTTTAATGTGGAATTGCTTGTCGTAATGAATCACCCCTTCAAAAGCAAGGTCATCTAACCATGTGCGTAAGGCACGTCTTTGAGCACCTTTCAAATGAAAGGCTTTAGCGATATCTTTAAAAGAAACAGGGGTAGAGGAAGACTTAACAAAATCTTTTAGGTCATCCACAGAGATCATCAGATCAAAAAATATATTATCCATACTGTTTACACTACCTCATTTTCATAAAAAGGTCACTTGTTAAATCATTAGATATTGCAAATTGTGTACAAAAAATGTAAAGTTTTTTCACCTAAACCCCTTACGTTTATTTATTTCACCTTCCCGAGGTCGTTATGACAACAAAACTCGCAACTTTTTTTGCCTCACTAGAGGCTCAAAAACAAACACTCACAAACCTTATCAACCATTATCAAGAATGCTCGGATGATAAAAATAATCTCAGTCACGCTGTACAGTTGTTAAGCGAGGCAGATTTTGTTTTGGTAACAGGCATGGGCAAGTCTGGTAAAGTTGGTGATAAAATCGCCGCAACCCTTTCATCTACGGGTACTCCAGCGGTTTTTGTTAACCCTGGCGAAGCAAGCCACGGCGACTTAGGCATCGCTTCTGTCTTTAAAAATAGCCAATCAAACAACAGCAATACAAACATTGTTATTGTGGCTATTTCCAACTCAGGAGAAACTAAAGAGCTTGCGGATACAGTCAAATATGCTGAAAAGCATTATATGCCGCTTATCTCTATCACAGCAGGTAAAAACAACACGCTTGCCCGCCATGCAACAGTGCCGTTGGTAACTGCTGTAGAAAAAGAAACCGCTTGCCCTATTGCAAAAGCTCCCATGAATTCCACCACCGCTACACTGGTGTTGGGAGACGCCCTGGCAGCTGAGCTGATGACTTTGCATGCTTTTTCTGAGCAAGATTTTAAAGACACGCACCCAGGTGGATCTTTAGGAGACGAGCTTGCAACAGTTGATGAGCAAATGGTATCAGGTGAAAAAATGCCTATTGTTTATCTTGATCAAAGTGTTCGGGATAGTTTGGCAGAAAAACGCCAAAAATCATTAGGTTGCTGCATTGTATGTAATAATAAGATGCAACCTGTTGGTATTTTTACCGATGGTATGTACTCCCGCTTTTTAGAAGAGGGTATTTCCATTGATGGTAAAGCTGTTGAAGAGCTTATGAAAAAGGAACCCAAAACATTACCTTTAGGCACGTCTATTAAGGATGCGGTTAGCTTTATGGAAGCCTCTTCTATTAACCATATCCCGATTGTAAATAGCGCTGGTAAAGTTGTGGGTGTATATACCTTCCACTCTCGCGTTAAGTAATACCGAAACCTTTTTGGTTAAGCCCTGCTTTTGCAGGGCTATTTTTTTGCTGTAACTTTATTTGACCGAAGCACGAAGTATCTTTTAAGATAATGTTAATGACAAAAAGGTTTAACAGATGAAGTTTTTAACCCTGAGTGCTTTATTATTAACTCTTAGTACAAAAAGTATAGCTATGGATTTTGACGTAAGCCCCGTACACAAAGTGTTTGAGAAGTCTACAGACTGGCTTAATACAAGCAGGCCTTTAACAGCAGAGGACTTAAAAGGTCGTGTCATTTTGGCTGATTTTTGGACCTATTGCTGCATTAACTGTATTCATATTATTCCTAAATTAAAAGAAATTGAAGCCGATTTTGGAGATAAGCTTACGGTAATTGGTGTCCATTCGGGTAAGTTTGATAATGAAAAAAATACCCAAAATATACGTGAAGCTATGATGCGTTACGGTATAGAACACCCCGTTGTGAATGATGAGAGTTACCAAATTTGGCGTTCATTTGGTGTGCGTGCTTGGCCAACCTTATTGCTTATTAACCAACAGGGTGAAATTGCTAATGCTTGGTCTGGCGAGGGAGACTTTAAGGTCATTCGTTCTGAAATTCAAAAGCTTCTTAAAGAAGAATCTGTCACATCAGCCTTACCTATTGCGCTAGAAAAAGATAAGTTACCCGAGCAGTTTTTGCACTTTCCATCTAAAATGGATGTAGGGATGCTAGACGGAGATAAAGCACTTTTTGTTTCAGATAGTTCTAATCATCGTATTTTAGTCATCAACACCAACACGAATAAAGTTAAGCATATTATTGGTACTGGTAAAGATGGCGATAAAGACGCTGGTTTTGAACAAGCGGTATTTTCTGCACCACAGGGCGTTTTATTTGATGGTGTATCTAAGCTTTATATTGCCGATACACAAAACCATAAATTAAAAGTTGCTGATTTTACAAAAAAAGAAGTGATTACTTTATCTGGTACGGGTGAAAGAGGGCATAGTTACTCCGTTTTTAACCAAATAGCTAAAGGTGTAGATATTGCATCGCCTTGGGATTTATCTTTTAGTGAAGATAAGCAAAAAGTTAATATAGCCATGGCAGGTACGCATCAGCTTTGGGCATATGATATTAAGGATAAAACAATATCTGTTATTGCAGGTAATGGACGTGAATCCATTGATGATGGGGGCTACCCATTTAACTCACTTTCTCAACCGAGTGGCATGGTGACACTTAATGGTAAAACTTATTTTGTGGATTCAGAAACATCCTCATTACGTGTCATGGAAAAGGGAAGGTTAACGACCTTAATTGGTACAGGATTGTTTGATTTTGGGTATAAAGATGGCGATAAATCGGTTGCGCTTATGCAGCACCCCTTGGGTATAACAGCATATAAGAATAAGCTTTATATTGCAGATAGCTATAATCATAAAATTAGGATTTATGACCCTGAAACAGCTCTGTTAAGTACCTACAATATTAAGTACCCTCTCAAAGAGCCTGCAGAGGTGCAAGTAGATGGTGATACGTTATATATTGCAGATACAAACCAACACCGTATTATTAAGGTGAATTTACTGAATGACCAAGCAGAGATTTTAAAAATAGTAACAGAATAAATAGTTGTTTTTTTTATTAAGAAAGCTCCGCATGAAAGCGGGGCTTTTTTTTGTGAATGAGAAGAGTGCTAAGCAGATTAAAATTTGACAGCTATGAAGATACTAAGGATAATAAACGACAAAGAAAAATTAAGTAAAAAGGTATACCAGAATTATGGCTGAAGCTGCGCATCACACCTATTTTTTCACTGACATGTTGGTGTTTTTATTTGCAGCAGGTATTTTAGTACCTTTGTTAAGGCTTTTTAAGTTGCCATCGGTTGTGAGTTTTATTTTTGCAGGTGTACTTATGGGGCCTAGTGGCCTGGGAGCTGTTTCTGGACAAATGAGCTTTTTATCTTTTTTGAGTATTCAAGACCCTGTGGCGGTAATGCCTTTTGCAGAGCTAGGCGTTTTGTTTTTGTTGTTTTTACTAGGGTTGGAATTTTCTTTTAGCAAGCTTGCACGTTTAAAAGCTATTGTGTTTGGTGCGGGTGGTTTGCAGGTTCTTTTAAGTACTTTAGCTATTAGTATGTTTTGTGTTTATATGGGCATTAATTCTGTCGTGGCGGCTATTATTGGCTTAAGCTTGTCTCTTTCTTCTACGGC
>JAAZVW010000024.1 GCA_018623135.1 Pseudomonadota bacterium | reverse complement strand
GTTTTTTAGAGCCTCACCCTTCAAGTTATGGATTTCTTGACCTTCAAACAAAATTTCGCCGTCATCTAAGGTATAAAGATTCATTAAACAACGTGCGAGCGTTGACTTGCCTGAGCCGGATTCACCCACAACACCAACAACCTGCCCTTGCCTAATTTCTAAGCTTACATCATTTAAAGCATAAAAAGTTTCTGGCTTAGAAAAGAAGCCTTCTTTTTTAACCTTAAAGGTTTTCGTGAGGTTAGAGGCACGCAATAAAGGAGCTTGAGGTTCCACAGCCTTTTTAGGATTTAACTTAGGCTGAGCATCAATAAGCTTTTGCGTATACGGATGTTGGGGGTTATTTAATATGGCATCAAGCTGACCAAATTCTACAAGCTTGCCTTTTTCCATAACAGCAACATCATCGGCAATTTCTTTAACCACGCCAAAATCATGGGTAACAAACAAAACGGCAAGTTCTCTTTGCTGTTGTAGTGATTTAATAAGCTTTAAAATTTCACCCTGAACGGTGACATCTAGGGCTGTTGTTGGCTCATCTGCAATAAGAAGGTCAATATCCATTGCAAGTGCCATCGCAATCATCACACGCTGGCGTTGACCACCCGAAAGCTGATTCGGATAAGCATTGTAACGACGTTCTGGCTGATCTATCTGCACCTGCTTAAAAAGATCTATCACTTTAAGCTTGCGCTCTTTGGCTGAGAGCTTGGTGTGCACTTCTAACACTTCTGCAACTTGCTCCCCGACTTTTAAAACAGGGTTTAAGCTTGTCATAGGTTCTTGGAAGATCATGCTCATACGGGCACCACGTAAGGGGCGCATATCTTTTTCTGTCATTTTATGGATTGCATGACCATCAAAAATGATTTCGCTTTCAGCTGAAAGGCTCAGTTGTTCTGGCAATAAACCCATAACAGCTGAAGATGTGAGAGACTTACCTGAGCCTGACTCACCCACTAGGCAAAGCGTTTTACCTTTTTCGAGCTGTAGATTTAAACCATGAACCAGGGCTTCGCCCTGATTCATGATACTTAGGTTTTTAATGCTTAGTAATGGCATTTTGAGCGTTAGTCCTTAAGTAATACAACAACTGAAATATTAATTTTAACAAGCTGGTCATCCGCTTCTACAACTGGTGCAGCTGCTTTATCCATCATCGCTGATTCCATAGCCATACCACGTGCCATAAACATAGGGCGTGGTGCAACTGTGTTTTGGCTATCTACCATAACTTCAGATAGATGCACGCCAGACTTGTTCATTGTTTTTGCAATTTGCTGGGCACGGTCTTGCACGCGTGCTAAAGCTTCTTGGATAAGTTCTGTACGGTAAGAGGCTTGTTTTTGGCGGCTTAAGTATGGTGTTAAGTTTTCCATTAAGAAACCTTGAGATTGTAGCTCACCTGCAAGTTCTAGAAGTTCTGTTTTATCGGTTGTATCTAAAATAAGCTGTTGAGATGCTTTGTAGCCCACATTTTTACGTTCTTTATGATCCCAAACTTGGTTTACGTTATAACGACCTGTGCTTACTTTTAGTTCTTTAACTTTTTTAGCAGATGACACAGCTTTTTGCATTGCTCGATTTACTTCATCTTGAATTTCGTGCGTATAAGTGCCTTCTTTTTCAAAACGAAGCGTTGCTTTAAAACGGTCTTGTTCTACTTCTTTTTCAGCTGATTCTGTTAAGTGTAGTTTTGTATATTCTGTGGCTAATTGAATTTGACCATCATCTGCTACAGCTGGAAGAGAAAAACCTAAAACAGCAAGTGCTAATATAAGAGTACGCATAAGAACAACCTTTTTTATTTTTAATTTTGAAACATATAGAAAATACTAACAAAGCTGAACTTAAATTGATAGAAAAAAAGGCGCTGTTACGCGCCTTGGAAGTTTGTTGCTACAATAAAGGTTTCTCTTGAATCTTTACGGCTTGATTCTGGTTTATAGAATTTGACTTGTTCAAAGTATTTACGCAGCATCATTTGGTATTCTTTTTCTTGCCCGCCTACAAAGATTTTACAAGCAAAGTGCCCGCCTTTATTAAGGTTATTAATGGCAAAATCTGCCGCTAATTCAGAAAGACCCATTTGGCGTAAATGGTCATGAGACGAAATACCACTTGTTTCTGGTGCCATATCAGAAATAACCACATCTATACCTGCTGGGCACATAGATTCTAGCTCTTCTAAACATTCATCCGTTGTAAAATCACCTGTAATCATATCCACATTACGGATACCATCCATTTCAATTTTATCTAAGGCAATAACTTTATCTGCAAAGCGTGCTGCAATTTGCGACCAACTACCTGGTGCTGCACCTAGATCGACAACAGATTTAGCACCTTTTAAAATTTGGAACTTGTCATCTATTTCTAGAAGTTTATAGGCCGCACGAGAGCGATAGCCATCTTTACGAGCTTTATCCGAATAAATATCTTTAACCTGACGGCGCAAATAACGCTTAGAAGATTCTGTAAGTTTTTTATTATCAAACTTACCGTTTTTCTTCAGTGCTTTACGATCTGCCTTGTCGTTTTTCTCTTTCGCTTTTTTCTGTGCGACCGTTTTGCGCTCAGCAAGCTTCTTTTTTAACGACTCTGAAATTTCTGTCATCGGATTAAACCTTAATTCGTAGTTTATATTGGGTCTGCGTCATCTGTTTCATTTCATCTATGAGAGGACTTATATAGAGGTTTTTAACCAAAAAAACAACCCTTTAAGCAGAAATCTTCTACCTAAAGGGTGTTTAAATCGTTATTAAATAGAGTACGCCTTTGTACAATGAAAGCTTTTAAGGCTAACCTTAACAAAAACAGAAGTTTTGAGATGATGTTTAATATAATCATCTTTCAGATCTATTTTTATACTTTCACCCTCAGGGACAAATAAAGTCCCTTCAACTACAGCATCTGTACGCTCATTGAGTTTATTATTAAAGCTATACTCATAACGACAAAGTACAGACTCTGTAAACGTATTGAGCACCTCTAACTTTGCAGAAGCCATGCAACCTTCTTTAACAACAAGGCTTACAGCCTTTTTTTGCTTAAGCACAGGTGCTGTAACTTGCAAGTTTTTTGTAAACCCATATACAGAGACATAAGGCGAACTTAGTTCTGTCGTTGATATAGCTTGATAGCAACTATCTGCCTCGGCAGATGCTTGTATCGCAAAGGCAAAAAGTATTGTAAATAAAACAGCATAAAGCGGTTTCATAAGCGCCTCCTTATAGAAGCAAAAGAAATGGGAAGTGTACTAGAACTTTAAGTATGCGGAGGCTTAGCGAAATATTCAAGCTTAAAGCTTAAACACATAGAAATAAATTTAGAAAAAAATTAAGCAGACTTACTAAAAAGATGTACGTTTGGGTGATAGTTTGCCAAGAAATCTTCTGCAGCACCCACAACATCTGCTAAGCAAAGCTCTGTTACTGGAGACATTGTCTCTAACATAAACTGTGCATTAGAGCAGCCGCTTTGTGCCTGTTTTTCGAGCATAATGCATTTATCATGAAGACGGAAAAGACGACTTAATGCATCTTGGTATATAGCAGACTTCATATTAAGCTCGGCCTGTGGGCAGGCAGAAACTTCTTGCTGACTTAGAGTTGTCGCAAGGGCAATGAGGTTTTGCTGTTCTGCTGGTAGCTTATTTAAAATTTGCTGAGGCATTGGTTTATTCCTTTCTGTCTTACCCATCAGATGGGAGATGATTTACAAACTACAAGTGACAAATTGCAATAAATTTGCCAAAATCAGATAAACCATTGAATTTTGTAAAAATAAAAATATTGGGCTCTTTATGGCAAGCTACAGAAAACTAGATACCGACTTTTTAAATAAGCTCTGTGAACATTATAGCTTAGGTGATTTTATAAAAGTAAATGATATTGCCGAAGGTTCGAGAAACTCTAACTATAAAATAACCACAAGCTTAGGCAGTTATCTGTTTACTCTATTTGAACGAGAGTCCGAAAAAATGCGTGCAAAACATGTACTGCCTTTTTTAAATGAATTAACAGCAGTATATAAAGAAGCTGTGGGCCCTTGCGCTTCTATAAACCAGGAATTTATTTATTGTGGCAATATGAACGGGGAAAATATTATAGGATCCCTATTCCCTTATATTGAACACATAAAACATGATGGGCACACAGAAGAATATATTTATAACGCAGGCGCTCTTTTAGCTAAATTACATAACTGCTCACAGAAAAAAGTTTTAACTGATGCCTATAAAAAACTTGGCTTATGTAATATTTACAACCAAAAGAAACTTGACGACATACGGCTTAAAATAATAACGCATTCGGAACTTACAGAAAAAGAGCTACTACCTGTACCAAAAGCTGTGCAAAACATATCTGAACCCGATTTACCTAGAGGGCTTTGTCATTTAGATTTCTTCCCCGATAATTTACTTGTAACAGAACATCATTTTGCTGTTATTGATTGGTTTATGATGGGAGAAGAAAATTTTATATACGATATTGCCATTGCTTTGTGTGCTTGGGGTTTTGATGACATTGGACAAAAACAAGAAAAACGATACGAGGCGTTTTATCAAGGCTATAGTAGTATGCGTAGTCTCACAAAATCGGAATTAGAGGTTTTTTTGCCTATGTATATGCAAAAAGCAGCTTATCGGTTTTATTTAACCCGTTTGGAGGATAAACTCTTCCCTAGGTTCTCAAATGCCCCTATACTGCCCCCTGAAAAGTTTGAACGCATTTATAAAATGCATGCGACAAACTAAGCAAGGCAACTTCATGACCAATATAACATGCCGATAATTAAATCATATAAAAGATAAAAGCTTTAAACAGACAATGACAGAAAATAAATACCCTGAATCTACCGTAATTTTATACACCGATGGCGCATGCTCGGGAAACCCAGGCCCAGGAGGTTGGGGCGCAATTTTAATGTATGAAAAGCACAAGCTGGAACTTTCTGGCGGCGCAAAAGATACAACAAACAACCGCATGGAGCTTTCTGCCGTGATTGAAGGGCTTAAAAAATTGAACAAACCCTGCAAGGTACATATATTTACAGATTCTAAATACGTACTAGATGGCGCAACAAAATGGCTAGAAGGCTGGAAACAAAAAGGCTGGAAAAACAGCCAAAGAAAAGAAGTTATTAACAAAGACCTTTGGTTGATTTTTGATGACCTTAATAAATATCATGCGTTAGAATGGACTTGGGTGAAAGGACATGCTGGTGACCCACTAAACGAAAGAGCGGACGAATTAGCTGTTGCTGCCATACCTAAAAAATAATATTAAAGGCGCATATTATAATGACAGATGTAATCAATAACCTAAAAAACAAAGTGCTTATAGCCACGTCTCAGCTTAACGGTACTTACTTTGAAAACAGTATTGTTATTATTTGCGCCCATACAGAAGAACAAGGCGCTATGGGTTTAGTACTTAATAGACCTGTTGATATTGTAAAATTTACCGATGTAACAGATAGCCTTAATATTATCCCTAAAATAAGCCCAAGCGAGCAGCCCAAAGTGTTAAGTGGTGGTCCTGTAGATGTAGACCGTGGTTTTGTTTTACATAGCCCTGAATATGATTTAGAAACAACCATTCATTTAGATTTAGAGCTTAGCTTAACCGCCTCGTCTAAAATTATTGAAGATATTGCCAAAGGACGTGGCCCAGAATCTTACGATTTATGCCTAGGCTATGCAGGCTGGCAACCCTTGCAGCTTGAGCAAGAAATTATAGAAAATGCATGGCTTATTTCACGCGTGGATATGAACATGCTTTTTAGTATTCCTTACGAAAAACGCTACAATTTATGCCTTCAAAACATCGGATTAACTGATGTTTCCCAGTTTTACCAACATGGCAATGCTTAAAAATTAAGCAGATACACTTTACCTAGACTCCACACAATATTTATTTATATGCTTATTTTTTAGGCATTAACTATTTGGTATACAATAAAATTGCTTTAAAATCCATTAAAAATCAATAATTTAAATAGATTATTAGCATGAAACAAAAACATTTTAGTCTGTATAGACATCACACAAAATATGTTGTATAACTACTATACACATATGGTTAGTCAGACTAATTCAACCATATGTAGGTAACTATTTAAGAAGTTTAACGCTTCTCTTAGCACATAATTGTTACCAATATAACCCCAAGATAAAGCCCGCTTACATAAGCGGGCTTTATTTTTTTTAATCTATTCTATTGTGTATGTATTATTAAAAGACTTCCGGTCGCAAACGCTCAACACCTTTATAGCCTGCACATAAATAAAGGTGCGCGCTTCTTAGCAAAACATCACCCCTGTAAGCATCTAACTCATCTATTTTAAGGCATGACTCAAACCCTGCTTTAACAACATCTGGCACAAAACTATCTTGCGTTGGATGCATCCACTCTCTTATATAAAACATAGATTGCCCTAATTTAACTTCTGGCCATGCCCAATAGTCGTATTGGTTTTGCCTTCTATACCCTGGGTTTACATAAAGCGGTTTTGGCTGTGAATCTGTATAAAAAACGATAGGACCTGCGCTTTGATAACGCGTAAATAAAATAGGCACATCTGGCTGAGCTTTAATATGCTGGTCAAGCTCTGCACCAATTTGTCTCCAGCCTAAAACAGGTTTTAAAGGGTCTTTTTTCTGTGGAAAATCTACACCCATTGCACGTAAAATAAATGAATCGTGAGAAATTACAGTAATAAGGGTAGAAAGCATCATACCCACAATAAAAATCTTTTTCGCTTTAGTGCCAACATGAACAAGCCAAACAGATAAACCAATTAAACCAAAATAAATACTTACAACAGGCCAGTTTGGTTGCACCTTACCTTGCAAAGATTGGTAGATAAAAAAGACAAATAAAGGCGCTGAGAAAAACCACACCAAATTAAGTTTATTTTGCCCTGCTGTTGGCCTTACAAAGTAATAAAGTAGCATTAAAAATGTAATAGGCCCCACAACACCAAGCTGACCACCTAAGAAGTTAGAAAGGCTATCTAGCGCATCAAATCGGTTAGAACTTGTTTGCCCCATAACATGTTTAAAAGTTACAAAATCATTTAAATAATTCCAGTAAAACACAGGAAGCATAACAATAAGAGAGCAAATACCCATCATATAAATATAAGGTTTTACATATTGTTTTCGGCGGGTTTTATCCACAATTAAGTAAAGCCCTAATAAAGGATAAAATAAACCTGCTGTATATTTACCTAAGCCTGCAAGCCCAACAAACACAGCAATAAGCATGAGCTTTTTAACAGGGAGCTTATCGGCTGTAAAATCAACCGAAGATAAGAAATAAACCGCCAAGCTTAAAAACAATAATGCTGGGATATCTGGGCTCATAATCAAGCCACCTGCTGCAAATTCTGGTGTAAGTTGTATGGTTAAAAAGGCAATATAACCCCCTACTTTATTGCTATATTTGCGTGCCACTAAAAAGGCAATAACAGCTAAAACAACCTGAGTTACAATAGGGAAAAAGCGTACCGCAACAATATGGGCACCAAAAAGCTCTGTACTTAACCATATCATCCAAGCAACCATTGGGCCTTTAGAGTAATAGCTCCAATCCAAATAACGAGACCACTCCCAATAATGTGCTTCATCTGGAGCGATATCTATAGGGCCATACGCCACATAAAAAGTTCTTAAAACAGCTAAGAATATGCTAAAAAGAACAATAAACAAAAAAGGCTTATCATCTGTTAACTTTTGAAAAGAGTTTGATAAATTCATAATTATTCGGTTTCGCTTTGATTTTTACATTGAGCTTTGTTACTCTTGCCACATATAAGCCAAGAATTAAAAATATTGGGTATCATATCAAAGATGCGTACATATACAAAAGAAATTTCAATCGCACTAATTATTGCTATTAGTTTTACGCTATTTTCTATTTACACAAACTTAGATCTGTATCTTGCTGAAAAGCTTTACGACAAAACAACGGCCTTTGGCGATTTTATGAAAGATTATGGTCAGTTTCCTGCCCTTATTGGTACATTTTGTGCACTTATTTTACTTACCTTTGCTAAGTTTTTCCGCCATCGTATGAAGGATTTTGCAACATGGAAACGTGTTGCCGCTGTTTGGATTTTAACACTTGCTATTGGTTCTGGGCTTATTGTAAACCAAGTCATGAAAGAGCATACCAAACGCCCGCGCCCTAAAAACACAATAGAGTTAGGTGGGCAGCATGAATACAAACATCCTTTCGATTTTTCTGGGATTCATCGTGGTAAGTCGTTCCCTTCTGGGCATGCTTCGGTAGGCTTTTTACTTTTCTCTCCATTTTTTGTACTTATCGGACGCAATCGCAAAAAACTCGCTTACAGCTTTTTAGCCGTTGGTTTAGTCTATGGTTCTGCCGTTGGTTTAGGGCGCATGGTCTCTGGCTCTCACTTTGCGACAGATGTCGTTTGGTCTGGCTCTATTATGGCTATTGTAGCAGCCTTATGCGCAAGCTTACTGGCTAAACCTTGGAAGAAATGGATGTATTGGGTCTTCCCTATTTTTACATTAATTGCCACGCTTGCCGTACTACTTATTACGCCGTTTCATAAAACATTAAGATACGAAGAACCTGTTAAAGTACCTTCTTTGTTTTTAGATATGACCTGCGAACGCTTTGAAGTAAGCCCTGGTGAAAGCTACAAATTTGCCATTCGTGTGGAAGGCTATGGCGGCCCTAGAAGCCACTTTGACATTAAACGCGACGGAAACCGCCTATACATAGAGCAAGGTACAGGGTTCTTTAGAGAAGTTACATGCACAGGGCACATTGAAGTACCCGAGTTAGGTGAAATAAGCTTCCCTAAATCAGTTGGATTTAGCACTTTGGGCATAAAACCTGAAATAAAAGATGGAATTGTACACTTTAAACGTTGACAAAAGCTGTTTTAATCGCTAAAAGATAGGACTACATAAAGAGAACTATGGTCGGTTTACTTTATGAGGAGGATCTAAGGAACCCCTCCGAAATGCTCAAATTGGTTGACAGATCGCCGTGTAAAGTATCTGTGAGAAATAGAATTAAACTTTAATTATATAAATTAGGATTAAAAAAATGGCTCGCGTATGTGAAATTACAGGTAAAAAACCTGCAGTGGCGAATAACGTTTCTCACGCTCATAACAAAACGAAGCGTCGTCAACTGCCAAACCTACACTCTAAATCTATGATGTCTGAACTACTAGGTCACACTGTGACTCTACGTGTTTCTACAAATGCTATGCGTACAATTGATAAGTACGGCAACATTGATGAATTCATGCTAAAATACAAGCACACTGATAGTTTTTCTACTTCAGCTGCTCGTATCCGTAAAGCAATCAAAAAAGCATCTGCACGTTCAGCTGCATAATTTCTTTACAGAAATAGCAAAAATTAAAGCCGCTCGTTTGAGCGGCTTTTTTGTGATGGTATATTACTAACAACAAATCATCTAATCGATAGAAGATAAAACAACCTGGCTCTCAAGCTACAACTTACAACATGTAGCCCTAACCGTTCTTCCAATTTGGGATAAACCAACTGAAGGTGTATTCAGCTGTTTTTTCATTATCCAAACCATGCACAAATTCTTCAACAAAGAGCATAGATACATAAAGAAACAGGCAGATTTCGTAAGCTGCAAAAGCACCAGCAAGATACCCAAGGTGAGACCAAAGCATAACAGCATCAAAATACAGCAGATGCCAGCCCACAAAAACCAGAGCTGTTGTTAATGATACATAAAAATGAGCATGCTTTACTTTGACAAAAAGAAAAAGCCAAACAAGCCCAACGACAAAGTAGGTAATCAGCACGCCAGAGATGCCATAAAATACTGTTATTGGTTCATACGAAACTTGCACCAGCAACAGCATTGAAATAAGCAACAAAGCATAAGAAGAAAGAGCGTTCATAAATATATGACCTCAGGGTAGTTATGAAAAAAGGTAAGGAAAAATTCCTTACCTTTTATAACAGAAAACAAGATTACATACAATTACTAGAATGAAGAAAACTGTGCTTTAAAAACTGCAGATACCGCCACAGGATTAACTGTATAGGCGTAAAACAACAAGCCAGATAAAACAATAAGCAAGAGTATAGAAATGCGGTTGATAAGCTTTCTATCCACATCGCTTTTACTATGAGTTAGATTTGTAAGAACCGCCTCTTCATTTTCTAATCTTTGCTGAACTTCTGTTATTTTTTTATGCACATGGCGTTTTAAAAGCGGTTCTGCAAGATAAGCGCAAATAAGCACATAGCTTAAAAGACTAATGAGAGACTGGGCTGAAGGGTTAATTGCCAACTGAGAAACAAGGCGACTTAACACAACTGAAACTACCTGCAACAATGCAAATACGAAAAAAGCTTCTAGATACATGCGATGAAATACAAACCAAAAAGGCCCAGCAAAGGCAGCAAAAAAGTTTGCTTTAGGTGCTCTTTTTTCTGTCACCATATCACCAAACTTCTCATACTGCTCTTGTGTAAAATAGGCTTTAACTGCCTTTTCGTAAAATTTAACCTGCGAGGAATGCATGGACATACCTAAAAATGTCTCCATATACCTTAACCCCCACAAAAAGCACCAGCAGATAGAAAATTAAAAAGAGCGTCATGACAAAAGAGGCACCAATCATCTGCACACCATCTAACTGCCTGCCACGCCATTGTAGCCTAGTTGCCATTTGTACGTGTCCATTAGGTATTTTAAGTACATTATTAACCTGATGCCTTGCCCATAAGAAATACCAAAAATTACCTAAAAAGCCTGCTAATAAGTGTGGGATAATAAAACAGAAATACCAATAAGATTGAATAGAGCCCCACTCGCCTTTAAAAAATACGCTAATAAATTCAAAAGACAAATAATAGCTTAAAATAGCAAATAAATAAGCTGAAACGGTCATGTGTTTTTTTAAGAACCAATAAGGCCCTAAAAGTAATGCCATAAGGTTAAACTGAATGAGCCACCCCCTAGAAATACGTTCAAACTTACGTAAAAAAATAGGTCTTACTGGAGTATCCCCCAGTAAGACCTTAATGCCGTAAGCTTGCTGTTCTGTTGTTTCCCAAATCAGCATATTCTATCCTCTACTTAAGCCATGTGGGCAATAATATTATCGCCAAATTCAGAACATTTGATTTCTGTAGCACCTTCCATTAAGCGTGCAAAATCATATGTTACTTTTTTAGATTGAATAGCATCTTCTACACCTTTAATCACAAGGTCTGCTGCTTCTGTCCAGCCCATGTAGCGTAGCATCATTTCACCTGAAAGAATTTCTGACGATGGATTTACTTTATCTAAACCTGCGTATTTAGGTGCTGTACCATGAGTGGCTTCAAAAATAGCATGGCCAGAAACATAGTTAATGTTTGCACCAGGTGCTATACCAATACCGCCTACTGTCGCAGCAAGAGCATCGGATACATAGTCACCGTTTAGGTTCATTGTTGCAATAACAGAGTATTCTGCTGGACGTGTTAAAATTTGCTGTAAGAAGGCATCTGCAATAACATCTTTAACAACGATTTTACCTTCTGGAATTTCCCAGTTCACATCTTCTGCAACAACAGCAACATCTGCATATTCACGACGGATTAGATCATAACCCCAAGTTTTAAATGCACCTTCTGTAAACTTCATGATGTTACCTTTGTGCACAAGAGTAAGCGATGGTAGGTTGTTTTCAATTGTATAATCCATCGCCGCACGAACAAGGCGCTCTGTACCTTCTTTAGATACTGGTTTAATGCCAATGCCTGATGTTTCTGGGAAGCGGATTTTAGATACGCCCATTTCTTCTTGTAAGAATTTAACAATTTTCTTTTGCTCATCTGAGCCATATTCAAACTCTACACCTGCATAAATATCTTCTGAATTTTCACGGAAAACAACCATGTTTGTTTTTTCTGGTTCTTTTACAGGAGAAGGAACACCTTTAAAGTATTGAACTGGGCGTAGGCATGTAAACAAATCAAGTTCCTGACGAAGTGCCACGTTTAAAGAACGGAAACCACCGCCTACTGGCGTTGTTAATGGGCCTTTAATACCTACTGTATATTCTGTAATTGCTTCTAATGTTTCTTTAGGAAGCCAAACTTCTTCACCGTAAACATCGTTTGCTTTTTCACCTGCGTAAACTTCCATCCAATGTATTTTACGTTCTGAACCATAGGCCTTTTCTACAGCTGTATCTAGCACTTTACGTACAGACTTCCAGATATCTGGACCAATGCCATCACCTTCAATAAAACTTACAATAGGGTTATTTGGTACATTTAGCTTACCATTTTCCATTGTGATTTTTTGACCTTCTGCAGGTACTACAATTTTATTGTATGACATGGTGTATATCCTTTTATTTTTTAGTCTTCGATTGATAAAGGATATCCTAACATAAAGGATTAGCGGAAATAAAATAAAAAAGGCTAATTTATAAGATAATTAAAATTTATAATAAAGGCATTGACCTGATAAAAATACAGGCGTATTATCCGCCGCAACCTTAGCTTATTCCTTTCGGAGATTGCTGTTATGAATATGGCAAAACCTTCTTCTAACCTTATAAATCTAATCGCTTTTTTAGCTATACCTGTTGTTGGGTATTTATTATTAAAGCAATTACGTGCATATCGCTTTAAAAAAGCAGTCTTTAATGCAATCAATTCTGGCGCTACTGCACATGAGGTAATCTGCTATATTGGCTTTGAAACCACTTTTTGTAACCATTGCACTCAAAAGAAACAGACAAAACCAAAAAAGTTTTATGTATTTTCCAATGAGAAAGTCGCTCTTTTTAAATTACCTCAAAACAGGCTTACTGAAACCCATATCGAAAATTGGATAACTCAAATCCAACCACAGGTATATCAAAACAAAGAAGCCCCGCTTTAGCGGGGCTTTTCTCGTTTGTAAGAGACTTATTACTTAGCACCTTCAGATTCACCTTGGAAGAGTGAGTACCCACGCTCATGGTCATATGTGTAAAGGTTTTCAACCTTCACCCAGTCAAGATCATGTTCTGTGATTCTTTTAAGAATATCTTTAATATCTTGGCCTGTTACTTTCGCTTCTTCACCTACAAAGCGACAGCACCAGTAATCACCACAGACATCAATATGTTCACCATTTGGGTACATCACTAAGCCACGGTTAGAAATAAGCTTAAGAGGCAATTTTTCTGACCCTAATGACTTAATAAGATCACCAAGCTTATTCACATCTTTACCATTCCATTCTAAGAAAATATCAGCACCTGTTAGGCGTTTTGCACGAATAGAAACTGTTGTTTCATCACGATTTGGCATATGCATTTGTTTGAAATCTGCCGCGTTTACTTTTGGCAATTTAGAAGGTTCTTTACCTAAGTTTGCAATCACAGCATCTGCAAATTCAGCTGTTGAAAGTGCTTTTGTTTTATCTATTGCGATATCTGCTGTATGCTGGCCATTTTCTAGCGTGTATAGCCAGGCATTTTCTATTTTAGCTGCCGCTTCTGACTGACCAATGTGATGAAGCATTAAAATAGCACCATTTAACAAACCAGATGGGTTTGCAATGCCTTTGCCAGTAATATCTGGCGCTGAACCATGAATCGCTTCAAACATTGCAACCTTAGGCCCCATATTTGAAGAACCTGCAAGACCCACTGAGCCTGCAATTTGAGAGGCAATATCTGATACAATATCACCATAAAGGTTAAGTGTTACAATAACGTCAAAATTTTCTGGCGTATCTGCAACGCGTGCCATACCAATATCTACAATATAGCTTTCTGCTTCAATTTCTGGATATTCTTTTGAAATAAGCTTAAACACAGTATGGAACAAACCATCTGAAATTTTCATGATGTTATCTTTAATAAGGCAAGATACTTTTTTACGACCATGCGCGCGTGCATATTCAAAAGCATAGCGTACAATCATTTCACAGCCAGAACGAGATAGTACTTTTAAAGAATGGCAGCTATCGTGCGTTTGGCGGTATTCCATACCTGCGTACAAATCTTCTTCATTTTCACGGACAATAACAAGATCCACATTATCATGTTTAGATTTGACAAACGGTACAAAAGTGCGTGTTGGGCGTACATTTGCAAACAAACCAAAAGTTTTACGCAATGTTACATTAACACTTTTATAGCCACCGCCTTGCGGCGTTGTAATAGGCGCTTTAAGAAACACGCCTGTACGGTTAATAGAGTCAATCGCCTCAGGTTCAATACCTGTGTCGTTACCATCTAGGAAAACTTTTTCACCTAGCATGACAAATTCTGGTGCAATTTGTGCGCCAGCAGCATCCATAATTTTTAGTGTTGCATCCATAATTTCAGGACCAATACCATCACCCCTTGCAATTGTTACAGGCACTTTAGCATTCATAAGTATATCCTTACCTTTTGTTGTTATTTTTTAGTTTTATTCATTATTCGGCAACTTCATTTGTAGTTTCTGCCTTAAAGGCATCTTCTGCAATAAGTTCATCTAGTATTTCTTCTGGTGTTTTTTCGCTTGGCGATGCTTCAAGCAATTTTTCTTTTACCTTTGGTGGTTGGTAAGGCAATTTATTTTTAAATGTAATAATATGTGTACGCAAATTAGGCATTTGTTCTACCGTATAAACAGCGTCTATATATTCACCTTTAATAGTTATAGGTTGAGCATCAATGACATGTTTAACAAGCTTTACTTCATCTACACGGTGTAAAAAGCGTTTTGTAAGATAAGCAAGCGTACTAAAAGCCTCTTTATCACCTGTATTTTTATAAACGTTTAACGACCATTCCTTCCAAATAAGTTGCATGCTATCTAAACGCTTATGGTTTTCATTATCTGCACGTACAAATAAACTGACAGCATCTTGTGTACCCAAATGACAACCAAACTCTGGTGCTTTATGCACTAATTCAGGAGAGCTTCTATGCTTCCAGTTACAGTTAATTTCATATTTTACATCTATAATTTCACGTTGAAAGCCAAAAACAACTGGTTCTTTTGACATCCTAAAGAAGCTCATAGAGCAACCTGTCAGGAAAAGACTTACACAAGATAAAACCACAAATTGATATTTTAAAAACATAAACTAACCTATTGTTTTTTATAATTATTATTCACAAACCCTTATGCAAAAACCAATCTTGCATACAATTTGTCAAGTAAATTATCTCATAAACTAATGAAAACACACAAAAAATTATAAGAAAGAGGTGAAGATATGATGCACAAAACGCACATATAAAAACAACAAACAAAGAGCAAAGCCGAGGGGGCAAGCCAATGAGAGAAGATAAAAAGCTTGTTTATGGAAGTTATTTTTTAAACGGACAAAAAAGTGAATATATTATTGTCCGACTTTATGAATCTGGTGAAGTAACCTGTGATCGCAGACCTGTTGATGCGCAAGGTCTACGTCTAGAATACATAAAGCAAGAACTTCGCTTAAGCCACGTACAAGCACAAGAAGATTACGAACTTGCACCGCTATTGGTTAAAATTGCGAATCATCTTCATAAATTAGGTGATGCCTTTGAGCGCAGAGCCATGCTACGTCCGCAATTAGGCTTTGCGCTAAGCCAACTTTGCCCCACACTAAATCTTTTTGAAACCAAAATGTTTACAGTAGATACCGATAATGATACACAAATTATTACCAAAGTTATCCTGCACAAAAACGGCAATATTAGCTCTTCTAAAGCGATGTTTACAAATGAGGACAAAGCAGCAGACCATATTCTTGAACTACGAGAAGAAGGCTACCAGTTTGATATTTTAGGTGATATTACACAAGCAACCAAACACCTTGGTAATTATAACCAAATGATGCAAAACACACTTGCAGAAACACAGCATAACCTTTGTGATATGCCAACATCTGAAAGCTATCAATTTAAAAGATTCTAGATGCTTATATAATTCAAATACTTAAAAAGCACCATTAAGGTGCTTTTTTAATTGATTCAAAATAAAAACAGGCGCAAAATAAAATCTAACTAACAGACACTGAGGTCATTTATTATGACTATCTTCTTTTTCGTTTTTTCCGTAATCATATTTATCATTACCCTTATTATTGGCATTTTTGCCATGATCACGCAAAACGCATTCCTGATTTATCTTACCGCTACATTCTGCTTTACCTCTGTCTTTTTAGGTATCTACATGCTCATTAGTTTGTTTAGAGCACCCGAAGCAGAGCCAAAACCGCGTATTCAACGCGGCACAAAAACAGCACCTTGGAATCATAAACCCTAAAACATACCGACAGCATCTGAGGAGGCAACATGGCTTGCTTTAAATTAAAAAAAATCGCCCTGAAACAGCAGGCTCTTTCAGCAATCGGCCCTGGAGAAACCCTTATAGGGCATCTTTTTATACTACAGGCGGATAATAAATCCTTTCTTCGCATTGAAAAATTTGATGAGATCACTCTGCCTGCACGTATTATTGTAACGAATATGGATATTTTAAACAAAAAGAAACAAGGCGAGCAAGAAGCACCTGTAGAGCAATACTTAACGCCTTCTAAGGTTATTGACTACCAAATAATTTCTGAAACGGAAATTAAGTTGGAAACAGAAACATCCTTCTACTCTCTCATCTTAATATCGTAGCTTTATATAAAAAAGGCCGCACTTAGTGCGGCCTTTTTCTTTTATTATAAGCTGAGCTTATAAAATAGCTTGCCCTGCTTCTAGAGCTTGTGCAATTGCGGCAACATCTTTACCACCAGCCATCGCCATATCTGGGCGACCGCCACCACGTCCGCCAACTTTTTCGGCCGCAGCATTTACAATTTCACCAGCTTTATACTTAGATACAAGGTCTTTTGTAACACCTGCAACAAGCGTTACCTTGTCGTCCGCACCAGAAGCAAGCAGAATAACGCCCGAACCCATACGGTTTTTAAGGTCATCTACAAGTTCACGTAGCGTACCACCTTCTACATCAATACGACCAGAAACAAACTTAACACCTGAAACTTCTCGCTGAGATTCTAACAATGTTTCAGCAGGGCTCTTACCACCAGAAGCCGCACCTACTTTTTGCAGTTTCTTAACTTCATTACTTAGCTCTTTGCGCTCTTTTGCAAGTGCTTTCACACGCTCTGGCACTTCAGCTGGGGCAACTTTAAGGTTGTTTGCTGTTTCTTTAAGTTGTGCTTCGGCTTCTGCAAGCATATTAAAGGCCGCCTCACCGGTTACAGCTTCAATACGACGAACGCCTGAAGATACTGCCGTTTGTGTAGAAAGCTTAAACAAGCCAATTTCACCTGTTGTTTCTACATGGATACCGCCACATAGCTCCACAGAATATTTATCTGCACCTTTAGCTATTGTAAGTACACGCACTTCATCGTCGTACTTTTCACCAAATAGCGCCATGGCACCGGCTTCTACAGCTTCATCTTTATTCATAAGCTCACAAGAAACTTTAGCATTCGCCCAAATACGTGCATTAACACGTTTTTCAATTTCTGTAATTTCTTCTGCTGTTAAGGCTTTTTGATGGCTGAAATCAAAACGTGTACGGCATTCATCAACATGCGAACCTTTTTGGAAGATATGCTCACCTAAAACTTCTCGTAACACAGCATGCATAAGGTGGGTTGCAGAGTGATTACGTTTAATTTTTTCACGGCGCTGTGCATCTACCTTAAGAGTGACTTTATCCCCTACAGCAAGAGAACCATCCACCACTTCAACATAGTGCTGTACAAAATGACCATCTAAAATCTTTTGTGTATCCACAACTTTAAGCGTTGCTGTTGGTGTTGTAATAAGCCCAGTATCACCTACTTGACCACCAGATTCACCATAAAATGGTGTTGTATCTGTTGCAATAATAGCTTTATCACCAGCGGTAATGCTTTGTACTTTTTCAGCATCTTTAATAACAAGCATAACCGTTGCTGTTTCTTCTACAGATGAATAACCAGTAAAGTGCGTTGCTGCAATGTGAGATTTTTGATCTCGCCAAATAGGCGCTAACTTTTCACCTGCTGCACTGCCTAAGCCAGCAGCACGCGCGCGCTCACGCTGGGCTTCCATTTCTGTTTCAAAACCAGCTGCATCTACGGTAATATCACGTTCTTTAAGGGCATCTTCTGTTAAATCGAGTGGGAAACCAAAAGTATCATATAACTTAAAGGCCACATCACCAGAAAGCACATCACCCACTTTAAGCTCTGCAGTTTCTTCTTCTAGCAGTTTTAACCCTTGGTTAAGCGTACGCAAGAAGCGTTCTTCTTCTAGCTTCACTGTATCCATAATCATTTTTTCAGCTTGTTTAAGCTCTGGGTATTGCTCCTTAAAATCAGCAACTAGAGTTGGTACAAGGTTATAAATAAAAGGTTTATTCATACCTAACAAGTTACCATGGCGCATCGCACGGCGCATAATACGGCGCAACACATAGCCAGAACCTTCATTAGAAGGCATAACACCATCTGTAATTAAAAATGTCATGGCACGTAAGTGGTCAGCAATTACGTTAAATGAAGCAGTTGTTTCTTTATCTTCACCCCAAGTTTTACCTGTAAGCTTTTCAGCTTCTTTGATAATGTTCTGGAACATATCCGTATGGTAGTTTGTAAGCTTACCTTGTACAACGGCAGTTAAACGTTCAAGGCCTGAACCTGTATCAACACCTGTTTGAGCAAGAGGTTTCATTTCACCATCAGCCTGACGGTCATACTGCATAAAGACAACGTTCCAAATTTCTAGGAACCTATCACCATCTTCTTCTGGTGTGCCTGGCAAACCACCCCAAACTTCTTCACCCATATCATAGAAAATTTCTGTACATGGTCCGCAAGGGCCTGTTTCACCAGCTGACCAAAAATTATCGCTTGTTGAAATTTTAATAATACGATCTTCTGCAAGGCCTACAACTTCATGCCAAATGCGGTAAGCTTCATCATCTGTATGATACACAGTAACGTACAGACGGTCTTTATCGAGACCTAACCACTCTGGTGAAGATACAAATTCCCACGCAAATGGAATTGCGCTTTCTTTAAAATAATCACCAAATGAAAAGTTACCCAACATTTCAAAAAATGTATGGTGACGTGCTGTATGGCCTACATTTTCAAGGTCATTATGCTTACCCCCTGCACGAACACATTTTTGGGAACTTGTGGCTCGTGTATAAGGGCGTTTTTCTTCACCTGTAAAAACGTTTTTAAACGGTACCATACCAGCTACCGTAAACATAAGTGTTGGATCATTTTCTGGAATTAAAGAGCCAGACTTACAAACAGTATGGCCTTTCGATTCAAAGAATTTGAGAAATAGCGCACGTATCTCATTCATTGATTTCATGAGTTCAAGTTCCCTTAATTTTTGATAAATATGGCGGATATACTAGCAGAATTTATATAAAATTAAAAGCAGAAGCTTTAGGCTTAAGGCATAAAAAAAGGGTAGCCGAAGCTACCCTTGTATGCATGTGGTTTTTAAAGCTTAAAATACATATTCCAAGCCAAAACCAGCCCGCTCTTCACCCACCATATCTTCAAACGTGTTAACGTTTGTAAGTGGGGCATCTTCTGCATCACCTTTAAGGCGTGCAGTTAAGCGATCTTCACGCGGGATAGCTTTAAGGTAAGACACCCAAAAGCCCCAGCGATCCGTAAGTTGAACCTGAAAGCCCGCGGAATAACCACGCTCAAAAAGACCACGATGCGCACGACCATAAACATGGACTGGCGTTTCGTAGACATGAGCATAAAGGTTAACCTGACCAGCATAGTATGCTTCATCACCAGATGAAGTACACTTATACTCTTTCAGCTCTTCTTCTTCACGGTTACTGTCGCTGTCATCTTCAACTTCATACACCGCAACGGAACGCTCCAAGCATTCTGCACCAATGGCAAGGTTCACCCAAGGCAAGTCATTTGGCCCCAAATCGACGCCAAAATAAACGCGACCATGAGCATGACCATCAACCTGACCAATTTTACCAACCAAATCAACATTGGTAAAACTTATCAAGTCACCGCCAATAGCCCATTGATGATTTTCTTGGGAGGTTGCATAACCTTCCAAGAAAATCTGCTCTGTCGCCCAAAAACGGGCATCAAACACACCAATTGGCGTGTCACCAACTCGGTTATCCGAAAGGTCAACGCCAAGGGCGATATGACTTTGGTTGTTCCAATCCGCCAAGGCGGAAAAAGAACCAAAGGTAAGCAAAAACAACAGAGTGCTACGCATAAAGTTAGCCATAAGGCCTCCTATTTGTAAAAAAAAGGGGGGGATTTATAAGCAAAAACCCACAGGTTTAGTAGCCTTATAAAGGCTTATAATAAACGGGATTTTCCTTAAGTGGGACTTGATATAAGCCTTAAAGAGTTATTTTACAAGGCTTTTTGTACTTATTTTATGATGAGCTTAAGCAAATAAACTTACAATACGCTTAACAAGAGCTGGCCCAAGCTCGCTAGGGTCTTTAATCACAAGTGCATTCTGATAATATTGCGTGACATCATGACCAATACCTATAGCCATTAAATCTACCTGATTTTGTTTTTCTATCGCCTGAATGGCATTCTTAAGATGGGCATCTAAATAACCTTCTGTATTATGCTGATCTGTTGCATAATCTACTGGCGCACCATCAGAAATAACAATAAGAATTTTGCGTTCTTCTTGACGCGTATTTAAACGCCTATAAGCCCAAAGCAAACTTTCACCGTCTACATTTTCTTTTAGCATATCATCCGCTAACATCGCTGCAAAATTAGCTTCTGCCTTGCGTTGTGGTTCATCTGCTGCTTTATAAATAATATGAAGCAAATCATTAAGCCTACCCACAGGTTTTGGTTTACCTGCACCTAACCATTTAAGGCGAGACTGGCCGCCCTTCCATGTTTGTGTCGTAAAACCTAGTACCTCTGTTGGTACGCCACATCTTTCTAGAGTTCTTGCCAATAAATCTGTACTTACAGCGGCCATTTCGATAGGCTTACCACGCATAGAGCCAGAGTTATCCACTAAAATAGATACAGCCGTATCCTTAAGCTGTTCTTGAGCGGGGATTCTAAAAGGTTTAGGGTCTGAGCTTACAATAATTTGTGTAAGCTTTTGCGGGTCTAGCAAGCCTTCTTCTTGCTCAAATTGCCAGCCTGTACGCACAGGCGCTAACAAATGTTTTTGTAATTCAGCAGCTAATTTAGCAGCTAAGCTTTTAGTACCCTTACGTAAGTTTTTAAATTTAACTTGTAACCGCTTAAGCTCTTGCGCTGTTACCATTTCTGTTGCATGGGTCACTTTATCAAATTCTATGGTGAAAGCTTTATAGGCATTTTGCTCTTTTTGTTTAGCACGCGCACCAGAAGTGCCAGAATCTTCGCCTTCTGTCGGTTCTGTCTCTGCTTCATCTTCTAAATCTGGATTTGGGGCAACATCCCCTGCTATTTCTTCTGGTGTACGCTGATCTTCTTCTATCGCCTCACCCGCTGCTTGCATGGGTACATCTTCTTCTGATTCAGGGTTTTGCTGATCTTCTTGATCTTTATTTTCAACCCCTAGAATGCGTAAAAATTCCTGATACGCCGTTAAGCGAGAAGATTCATCTTGCATATAAGGCGTAAATTCTTTAACCCAAGCTTTCATATCAGCAGAAATATCATCATCATATAGCTTTAAAATATTTTTTTGCTCTTGAGCAAGAGGCATGCTAAGCATATCTCTTAGCATAAGACTTACAAGGTAAGAGGTATCTACAAATCCTTCTTGTCTACGCTTAAGCGCCTCTTGCTGGTTTAAAAAACCAAGCCCTTTTTGCGCACCAGGAAAATCCTGCGATCCATCATATTCAACGCGCACAGCTTCTAACGCACTTAGTTGATGCCACATACTTTGTGTTTGTTGCTTTAACAAGCTATTTTGAGGCTGATAACGTCTTAAAAAAGCCGCCCTATCAGCAACGCCACGCATAATATTTTCTTGATCTGCGCTCATTTGCTCTGGCATATCTGGCAATACAATTTCAGATTCTGAAGACAGGCCATCCCCATAACGCACTTCCAGCTTAGGGTTGCCTGTAATAGCGCGAGCTGTTTGTAAAATGCTTAAGGCAAATTGACGACGTTTTTGATCTTCCATGAGCTTTTAAAATCGCTTACTGAGGGAATAATCGGCTAAAATATTCGTCTAGCGTTTGCGCATCCGCCTCATCCGCTCTGTTGGCAAAAGTCAAACGATAACTTTGGTATAGATCCGCAAAAATTTGGTAGTTTTCTGCCCACATAAGCACAGTACGTGGTGACATAAGTGTAGAAATATCACCCGCTATAAACCCTGTGCGTGTAAGACCTGCCAAACGTACCATTTTAGCTACTAAATCTTTTTGATTATGAAGCTCTGGATGTTTAGCTAAAATAATATTTGTTTCTTGTTCTTCTGGTAAATAATTAAGGCGAACAACCATGTTCCATCTATCCATCTGCGCTTGGTTAAGCTGATGCGTACCTTGGTAAAGACCTGTTGCATCACCTAAACCAACTGTGTTGGATGTGCCCATTAATCGAAAGGAGGCATCTGGACGAATAACACGGTTTTGATCGGGCAATGCTAAAACACCGTCTTTTTCCATAAGACGCTGAATAACAAACATCACCTCTGGGCGGCCTGCATCGTACTCATCTAAAACCAAAAGCATGGGTTGCTGTAATGCCCAAGGCAAAATACCTTCTTGAAAAGCTGTAACCTGCTTGCCTTCTTGTAATTTGATAGCATCTTTACCCACAAGATCTAATCTTGAAAGATGACCATCTAGATTAAGCCTAAAACAAGGCCAGTTTAAGCGGGCTGCCACCTG
>JAAZVW010000023.1 GCA_018623135.1 Pseudomonadota bacterium | reverse complement strand
GCGTGTTGCCCAACAAATTGACCAGCTTATTAATATTGAAATACCAGGTACAGCTGATGGCTATGGGTCTTTAGTTGAAATTGGTATTGGTATTAATGAATCTTATAGATTGGAAATGGATGAAGGTACCTTTGATGCAAAATTGGTTGCTGATGTGAAAGAAATGGAAAAGCTATTTGCTTTTAGTTATCAGACATCAGATAGTCGTTTTCGTCCACTAGAAGTACCAAATAGTATTGCGAATAATGTGAATGGATCCGGTGGTGTTGACCCTTATTATGTGAATATTGCGCCGCAGGATGCTGATGGTAAGCTTGTTTCTGCAAACTATTCAGAAACGGCAGGTTCTGGTGCTGGTGGTGCCAATAACTCTAGCTTTGAAGTAAGCGGTAATATTATTACTGGTTTGAACGGTGAGTTGGATGGTATGAGGTTTATTTACGCAGGGCAGGAAAATGGCCCTGGTGTTGATGATATTCAGTTCTCATTTACCCGTGGTATAGCGGACCAGTTATTTACGACATTGGATAACTTTTTGGCTGATGATGGTCAAATTACTGAGGCGATTAATGGCTTTAATGAGTCAACTGAATCTTTGGAAGAGAGTAAAATAACAATTGAATCTAGGTTAGAGCTTGAGCGAAGTAGGTTGGTGCGCGTGTTTTCCGCGATGGAGCGCTCGGTTGCTATATCTAATTCAATTTTAGAGCAATTGAAACAACAATCCGCTGCAATGGAAAATTAATAAAGGATTTGGCGATCATGAATCAGAATAATAGTCTTACACAGCAATATCAGGAATCACAAATCCTGAATGCTTCGCCAACAGAGCGTATTGTGCTTTGTTATGATGCTGCGATTCGGTTTTTAATGCATGCACGTGTTGCAATTCAAGCGAATAAAATCGAGGAACGATGCAATAAAGTGCAAAAAGCACACGATGTTGTTTGTTATTTGCAAGACACATTAGACCATGAAAAAGGCGGCGAAATAGCTGCTCAGCTTTCTAAGTATTATACATACCTTACTATGCGTATGGTGGATATTAACATGCATAACTCCATTGAGATTACTGACGAACTTATCGGTTTGCTAAAAACAATGCGCATGAGTTGGGTGAAAATTGATGAAGGACAGAAAGTAGAGGTGGAGTCTCCAACTACTGAAAGTTCTGCAGATGAAAAACCTCGGTTGGCTGTTAATTCTAACGTCTAATATATATTTAAAATAACATCTCAAATTTTGAGGTGTTATTTTTTTGTGACGATACTGTGTGGTTTTGTATGATGGTTGTTATAAAACCTTTGCTTGATCTAGGTTTTATAGCGTATAATTTGTAGTTGATATTTTATGACTATTCAATTGTAAGTGGAGAAGAAAATGGCAGAGGAACAACAAACGCCAGAAGAAGGCCAGGAAGCAGAAGCTGAAGGTGGTGAGAAAAAGGGCGGTTCTAAGCTTATTATTATCCTAATTGCGCTTTTACTTTTAGGTGCGGCGGGTGCAGGTTTTATGCTTATTGGCGGTTCTGATGAGGAAGAAGTTGCGGAAGAGGTTGTGGAAGAACAGCCTGCGGCTCCTGTTGAAATTCCAGAAGCTTATTTTTATGAGTTACCAGAAATGACAGTGAATTTGGTATCAAATTCTGGTGGGTCTCGTTTTTTACGTCTTAAAGTAAACTTAGAGCTTCAATCTGAAGCTGATGTTGTTGCTTTAGAAAAAGTATTGCCGCGCGTTATTGATGATTTTCAGGTGTTTTTACGTGAATTGCGTGTAGAAGATTTGCAGGGCTCTGCGGGTACTTATAGACTAAAAGAAGCTCTGTTGATGCGCGTAAACCAAGCGGCGCAACCTTTAGAGATTAGTAACGTTCTTTTAAAAGAGATTTTGGTGCAGTAATGAACTGTGGCATAAATGTTGCAATAAAGCTCCCTGAGATGGGGGCTTTATTGCGTTATATGCCCAATACATGCTACACTTAATAACAATTATATATGTCTTGATTAAAGAAAAGACCTATAAGAGGTAAAGAATATGGCTGAAGAAGAAAAACAAGCTGGTGTTGAGCCCGAAGCTGAAAAATCAGAAGAAGACCTGATTAACGAGTGGGTAAATATGGCAGCAGAAGAAGGTGAAGAAGGTGGAGCAGGTGCCGATGGCGGCATGTCTGAGCTGGATGAGCGTATTCTTGACCAAAATGAAATTGACTCTCTTTTAGGTGTGAGCGATGGTGATGAGGGTGATAACTCGGGCTTGCGTCAGCTGCTTGAAAACACCACAGTCACCTATGAACGCTTGCCGTTATTAGAGCGTATTTTTGATAGTTTTGAGCGTTATCTTTCTACATCGTTACGTCAGTTTACTGCCGATAACGTGGATGTGGCGATTGAAAATATCACCTCTATTCGATTTGAAGAGTACTTAAATTCTATTCCTTTGCCTGCAGGGTTGGTTATTGTAAACGCTGTTGGGCTTGATGATTATATTCTTGTTGTGTACGAAAGCCGCCTTATTTATGCGGTGGTTGATATTTTGTTGGGTGGTCGTAAGGCGAAACCTGCCAAAGTAGAAGGCCGACAGTTTACAACAATTGAACGCCGTATGGTGGAAAACCTTTCTGAAGTTGTTCTTAACGAACTTGGGGTTGCTTTTGAGCCTGTAAGCCCTGTGAATTTTACTTTTGAGCGTATGGAAGTAAATACAAGATTTGCTCAAATTACGCGTGAAGGTAACGCGGTTATTTTGGTAACTGTAAGGGTTATTCTGGAAGACCGTGATGGTTTAATGTACTTCTGTATTCCGTATGCGACTTTAGAGCCAATTCGTGAACAACTTGCTCAGCAATTTATGGGTGAAAAATTTGGCCAAGATAATATTTGGGAGAATCACTTAGCTCATGAGCTTCATTATACAGAAGTTGAGCTTTCTGCTGTTATGGATGAAAAAGAGTTTACGCTTAATGAAGTGATGAAGTGGAAGCTTGGTGATACGATTCAGTTCAATGCGAAGCCAAATGCACCTGTTAAAGTGAGTGTTGGTGATGTTTATAAGCTTGCAGGTTATGTGGGGCATGTAGATAAGCAGCTTGCTGTGCGTTTAACGAAAAATATTACAGATGTAAATAATGAAGTGAAAGAAGGGTAAAAACGCCTAATGCAATTGGTTGTAGATGCGCTTTTGTTTTTAATGTTGTTAACAATGACAATTTTTATGCTGGTTAACCATTTGCGCCTTCAAAAGTTTTTGAAGGAATCTTCTCAGATGCCGCATCTAACAGCTGAGTTCACAAAATCACTTGAAAAAGCACAGCAAACGATGAAGCAACTTGTGCATACAAGCCAGACAGAAGGCGCGCTTTTAACAAAACAAATTGAAGAGGCAACTAAGCTTTCTACAGAGATTGATTATTTGTTGCATCGTGCTCAAAAAGTAATGTCGCAAAGTGAAAACACAGCTTTAATGGCGCCGTTATTAGCTGAAGATAAGGCAGTGCCAACGCCTGTTTCTCTTTCTGATAATGGGTCTGACTTGGCAGACTTTGTTGCTAAACAGGCTCAGAAACAGGATTTATTTGCTAAAGAAGAGTATGCAGGTAAATCTGCAATTAAGCCTGCAGGGCCTGTAGGTGCTGTTTCTGCTTATGCTCAAACTTCTGTGCTTTCAGATGATTTTGATGACGAAAATGATACTTTTGTAGATGATGAACGTGCTTTTTTAACCAAAAGCTATAGGCAAGAAGAGCTGGAAAATACAAGCGCGCAAGATAAATTGCGTTTGGCTTTAGAGGAGGCGCTTAAGTAAATGAAATATGTCCTTCTTTTCATTTTGGCTTTAGTTTGTTCTTCATTTGATGCTGTTGCGCAAAATACAAATAAAACAGATCCTAAAATAAACGGCCGCTATGTGAGCCCTGAACATTTGGTGTTGTTGCAGGAGCTAGATAAGAAACGTATTTCTTTAGAACGTGAACAGCAAGCTTTAGCTGTGCGTGAAAAATTAGTCGATATTTCTGAAAAAAGGTTACAAAATAAGATTGATCACCTAGAAAAGGTGCAATCAAACATAAAACAGCTTTTAGAAAATTTGTCAGACAAAGAAGAATCAGAACTAAAAGCGTTAACAGAAATTTATGAAAAAATGAAACCTTCTGCTGCGGCAGTTGTGATTGACCAAATGGATAATCGTATTGTTTTTGACCTGTTTAAGCGTATGAAAAAGAACAATACTGCGAAAATTATGGAGAAAATGAATCCCAAAAAAGCGCGCATAATTTCTGAGATGTTAGCAGAAAAGTCGCAACTTCCTGCATTTTAGGACTGGGAAAACCTCTTTTTTGTGCATAAAATAACATGTACAAGAATATTTCTTTGATCTAGCATATATTGTTAAGAGAAAAGAAAACGTCTAACCGCAAACAAAAAGAAAAGGGAAAGCTATGGCGGTCGATAAAAATCAACGTATCTTGGTAGTGGACGATTTCCAAACGATGCGACGCATTATCATTAACCTACTTCGTCAGTTAGGTTTTACAAATGTATGTGAAGCACCAGATGGTAAAATTGCATTAGAACGCGTACGTTCAGAAAAAATTGATTTAATTGTCTCTGACTGGAATATGCCGAATATGACAGGTATGGAGTTCTTGCAAGAAGTTCGTAAAGACGATGCGATTAAACATATTCCATTTATTATGGTTACAGCCGAAGGTAAAAAAGAAAACGTTATCGCGGCAGTACATGCAGGTGTATCTAACTACATTGTAAAACCTTTCAACGCTGCAACGCTTAAAGAAAAGCTTGTTAAAGTTGTTGGCGATTTTTAATTTAAATGAAGAGGGAATGAATAATGTCAGAAGATAACAAAATGGATCTTGGTGCTCAGTTAGATGCGCTTGATCAATCGGAAGAGAAGTTTGTTCCGATTGAGGAAGTTCGTCAACTTACCAATGCGGTACGTGCGTTCTTTCAGGGTGAATTTTCTGGACCTGATCTAGAACTATATGGTGAGCTGGGTGAATTAGCCCGCTTTATTAACCGTATGAAAAGTGAACTGCGTGAATTTCAGCCAAACATGATTGCGGATGAAAAAATTCCGGAAGCTTCAGATCAGTTGGATGCTATTGTGCAACAAACTGAAAAAGCGACATCCCGTATTATGGATGCTCTTGAGCGTGTAGATAATGTGCACCGTGATGTGCTTGAGCGCCTTATGTGTAATGAACCTCCGCTTGACCCTGATGTAATGGCAGGTGTTGAAGATTCTTTCACAGAAGCGGGTACGGCACTTACAGATGTATATGAAGCATGTAACTTCCAAGACTTAACTGGCCAACGTATTATGAAAATTATTAAAGCACTGCGTGAAATTGAGCGCCAAGTGTTGCGTATGGTGATTGTATTTGGTCTTAAAAATGAAGAATCTGAGCTTAATGAATCAGATAAAATGCGCTTAGAAGAGAACGTTGATCTTCTTGAGGGTCCTCAAACTGGTAATAAAGGTATGGACCAAGACGAGATTGACGATATCTTATCTAAACTACTGTAGTTAATTTAAATTGGGGAAGGCTTAAGATGTCTGATAAAGTTCGCGTGCTTATTGTTGATGATTCTGCATTTATGCGGAGTGTGTTGACGCGATTAATTTCTGCATCTGATGATTTTGAGATCGTTGGCACAGGTGTTAATGGTCAAGAAGCTGTTGATAAGGTTAAAGAACTTAAACCAGATGTTGTAACTCTTGATATTGAAATGCCTGTTAAAACAGGTATTGAGGCATTAAGTGAGATTGTTTCATCTGATAATCCTGTTCCTTGTGTGATGATTTCTTCTTTAACAGAAGAAGGTGCGCAAGCCACATTGGAGGCCTTAGAACTTGGTGCTGTTGATTTTATCCCGAAAGCCTTAGGTGATGCGAGTCGTAATATTTTAAGGCAGGCGGGTATTATTCAGGAAAAACTTAAGGCGGCAGTATCTGTACGTAAAAGGCATATGAGACCAACAACGCCTGTGCGTGCACCTAGTGCAGCCACAAGCCAAGCTCCAGCAAGCCCAGCAACGCCAGCACGACCAGAAGCAAAAGCTGCCCCAAGGTTAACAACAGAAACACCAACGCCTGTACAAAAAAGGCTTTCAACAAAAACAGGTCGACCTAAGTCACCTAAAATTATTGTTGTAGGTTCTAGCACTGGTGGCCCTAAGGCTTTGCAAGAGTTTATTCCCTTTTTACCTGCAAACCTTTCTGTGCCTGTTGTTGTGGCACAGCATATGCCTGCTAATTTTACAGGCCCAATGGCCAATAGGCTTAATGCGAAAAGTGGGTTAAATGTGCAAGAGGCACAACATGGTGATGTGCTTAAACCAGGCAATGTTTATATTGCGCAAGGCGGTAAACACTTACGTGTTGTGCAAAAATCTGGTCAGTATATTTTAAGTATTGATGAGGATAATGGTGAGTCTCATTACATGCCATCTGTTTCGGTTTTGGCAAAATCTGTATCTGACGTTTTAGGTGGCGATGCTATTGCTGTTATGCTTACAGGCATGGGTACTGATGGCGCTGATGGATTTACAGAGCTTAAAGGTAAAGGTGCATATATTATAGCGCAGGATGAACAAACTTCTGTTGTATATGGTATGCCAAAAGCTGTTGCAGAGGCCTGTAAAGTTAATGAAATTTTACCATTAAATGAAATTGCGCAAGCTGTTGTAGATGTTCTATAAAAAATAATTGCTTGCTTGAATAATAATAAAAGAGGTATGCAGCTATGGATGAAATGCAAGAGATTTTGGAAGAGTTCTATATAGAGGCCGAAGAAAGCCTTGAAGAACTCGAAAGTGATCTTGTTAAACTAGAAGCTTTGGCTGAGGAAAGCGGTACGGATTTTGATCTGGTAAACCGCTTATTCCGTGTGTTGCATACGCTTAAAGGTGGTGCCGGATTCCTTAATTTAACGGCGATGACTTCTCTTGCCCATGCGGGTGAAACTCTTTTAGATGAAGTGCGTAATGGTAGCGTGCAGATTAATAAAGATGTTATGGACGCGCTTTTACGCACTAACGATTACCTAAAGGAAATGCTTGATGCTCACCGTGATGGTGGGGATATGGAATCTGTAGAAATTGGTGATATTATCGATGTTCTTAAGGTTCTTTCTGTGCCAAATGCTGCCCCTAAAGCGCCTGAGCCCCCTGTTGAAGAGCCTGTTGTAACAGAACCAGAGGTTTCTGAAGAGGTGGTTGTAGAAGAAGATGAGCCTGTTGCCTCAGGTGATGCGCCCGCTATTAATGAAGATTTATTGGCCGAAATTAACGCAGATGAGCGTTTAGGTGGTCCAGCAGTAGAAGAAGATGAGTCTGTTGCCTCAGGTGATGCGCCCGCTATTAATGAAGATTTATTGGCTGAAATTAACGCAGATGAGCGTTTAGGTGGCCCAGCGGTAGAAGAAGATGAGCCTGTTGTCTCAGGTGATGCGCCCGCTATTAATGAAGATTTATTGGCCGAAATTAACGCAGATGAACGTTTAGGTGGCCCAGCGGTGGAAGAAGATGAGCCTGTTGCCTCAGGTGATGCTCCCGCTATTAATGAAGATTTATTGGCCGAAATTAACGCAGATGAACGTTTAGGTGGCCCAGCGGTAGAAGAAGATGAAACGAAAGATGCCCTTCTTGCAGAAATTGTTGCCGATGATAGATTAGATGCCTCTGATGAGGATGATGCTGTAGATGCTGAACCTGTAGAGGTAGAAGAGGTGAAAGCCGAAGTTGAAGCACCAGCTGAAACAGCGCAAAAACCACAAGAAGAAATGAAACGCGGAGAAGCGAAACCTTTTGAGCGCCGCGGAGAAGACAGAAGACAAGGTTCTGATGATAGAAGAAAAGAGCCTCGTCGTAAAGTTGAAACACGCGAAACGACAATTCGTGTGGAAACAGGTCGTTTAGACTCTGTAATGAACTTAGTTGGTGAGTTGGTGCTTGCCCGAAATTCATTAGTAAGGCAGCTTGCTGAACCGAATACACATTCGGTGCTTTCTTCTTGCCAAAACTTCCCGGTTATTCAAAGTTCTATGGAGCTGCTTTCTCGTGTAACTAAAGATTTGCAAATGTCTGTATTAAGAACACGAATGCAACCGATTAAGAAAGTTTTTGATAAGATTCCGAGACAGGTTCGTGAGCTTAAATCTAAGTTAGGTCGTGAAGTAAACCTTATTATTGAAGGTGAAATGACAGAGGTTGATAAAACACTTGTTGAGGAGCTTTCTGACCCAATGGTGCATATGATTCGTAATGCTTTGGATCATGGTATTGAATCTCCGGCTGACCGTAAGGAGATGGGTAAAGCACCAGAAGGAACGCTTTCTATTCGTGCCTTTTATGAGGGGAATAACGTTGTGATTCAGGTGGCTGAAGATGGTAAAGGTATTGACCCTATTAAAATGCGAGAAGTTGCGGTTAAAAAAGGTGTTATTGATGAAGATCAGGCACGTAGTATTTCAGATGAAGATGCGCAGCGCTTAATTTTTGCACCTGGTTTTTCAACGGCAGAGCAACTTTCTGACGTATCTGGTCGTGGTGTAGGTATGGACGTTGTTAATAACAAAATTTCGTCTATAAAAGGTAGTGTGGATGTGAAATCTGAAGTGGGTGTTGGTACAACATTCTCGATTTACTTACCGCTGACACTTGCGATTGTGCAGGCACTTGTTGTGAAATCGAATAATGAAGGTTTTGCGATACCTATTAGTACAATTTCTGAAGTTGTTAAATTTATTCCTGAAGATGTGCATAAAGTAAATGAGCGTGAGGTTATTGAAATGCGTGGCGAAGTATTGCCATTGTTTAATCTTGCTAAACTTACAAAAACAGGTGAACAAAAACGTTTATCTGAATATTTGAGTGCTGAATTTGCACAGGATGTTGTGAAAATGGCAGAAGATGCTCAAGTGGCTAAAGAGGGTGCAGAATCTGCAGGACAGGATTTATCTAATGTAACCGCGATGAATGAAGAGTCGAAATCTGCGCTTGATGATTTACAGCATGCACATGGTTATATTGTAATTGTGCGTGAAGGCACTATGAGTATTGGTGTTGTTGTTGATCAGCTTGTTGGTCAGGAAGAAGCGGTTGTTAAATCTATTACAGAAATGTTTGATTATAACCCAGCTATTTCAGGGGCGACCATTACAGGTGATGGTACGGTGCATATGATTTTGGATGTGAGTTTCTTGATGAGAGACTTAAGTAAAAAAGCAGCCTGACTGATAATATAATTTAAAAACCCGCCTTATGGCGGGTTTTTATTTGTGAAAAAATACACAATTGCCACAGGATGTTTTATTTAAAAAATAAAAACCTAGTCATTTAGTTATAAAATCCGTTAAAATAAAGTTGCATAATATTATCGTAAATAGGAGCACTGAAACGCATGGCTGAAGAAGAACAGTCAGGTGGTGGCGGTGGTGGCGGTGGTGGCGGTACCATCGTTCTCATGTTAGGCCTCTATCTTATTATTTTAGCATTTTTTATTTTGCTGAATGTGATTGCAGAAGATAACCCTGCCAAGTACGAACGTACGGCGGAGGCTGTTGCTATGGGTTTTGGTTTTAAACACGATGGCAAAATTAAGTTTGAAGATAGAGAAGAAAAAAGCTTAAAAGAAGTTTATAACCTGATTAAAAAAGATATTTTAAAAGCTTTTGAAAGTTATTTAACCTTACAAGATTATCGGGTTAACTCTAATGAGAGCCAATTGCGTGTTGCTTTAAATACCGATCAGTTTTTTGAAATAGGTGATGTAAGACCTAACCCTATACATGTGTACTTTTTTGAAGAGCTTGCTTACCAAATATATAACCAACGCCCAGGTGTTTATATTACATTGGATGTTGTTGTAAATGCGTCTAGTGCAGATGTTGAGGGAACAGGTTTAGATAAAAAAGAATTAGCTGCGCGCAGAAGTGCGATTTTAACACGTGTATTTTTAGAGCGTGGCGTACGTGCAGAGCATGTTTCTGCAGGTATGGAAGAAAATGAAGACCAAAAGATTTTGCTTTATTTTGATGTCATTGTTGCCGATGAAGATAAAGCGTTAACCTTGGTGAGGTAAAGTAAATGGCTGAAGAAGAAAAACAAGAAGAAGCTGGCGGCCCTCCCGCCTGGATGCTGACATTTGCGGATTTGGTGAGCCTTCTTATCTGCTTTTTTGTGCTGCTGTTTTCTATGAAAGATTCCAATAAAGAAAAATGGGATGAGATTAAAGGTGCCCTTGCTGGTGCTTTTGATATGACGCCTAAAATATATACGCCAAGACCTGATCTTCTGGAAACAATACCCCGTGTGGAAATTAAACAGGCAGATGATTTAGCTTATTTACAACAGCTTTTAAATAAACGTTTTCAGGAAGATGCTTTGCTGAAGCAAATGAAAACCGAGCGTGTAAACGATAATCAATTATTGGTAAGTATGCCTACACGACTTTTGTTTAAATCTTCTACAGCGACGCTTTTAACCGAGGGAATAGAAGCCATTGAGAAAGTCGGCGATGTGTTAAGGCATATTGATAACCATATTATTGTGACAGGCCATACAGATCCTGCGCCTATTTTTACATCTACTTACCCAACAAACTGGGAACTTTCTATATTAAGATCTCTTTCTGTTGCTGGAGCTCTTAAAAACTCTGGTGTTTCTCAGCATATTGGTGTTAAAGGCTATGCTGATAGTAGATATTATCAGATTGATCCGACACTTTCTCAGCAGGAACGTTATCGTCAGGCAAGGCGTGTTGAATTATTAATTGAGAAAAGAGAAGCTTATTAATGCCTATTTTTATGCGCTTTTTATTATCTGTTGTTATGTTGTTTTCTGCTTCGGTTTTTGCGTATGCGGCCGAGGTAACGCTGAATATGCGCTATGGTGATAAATCTATTATGATTGAAGCGAAAGATCGTGGGCTTTCGGTTTTTCAGAGGTTTAATGACTTATGGATTATTAGCGCACACGAAACCACCTTGGTAAACCCAGATGCTTTAACCAGACGTGCTTTAGGTATTAAAGCTATTGAGCAATTAGATGTGCAGCCTAAAGGTTCTGGTGTGCGTATTTCTTTTAATAAATTTCCTGAATCTGTTTTAACCCAGAAAGAGGCTGCGTACCATTTGTTGATGGACCAGCAATTAAATAACTTGGCAGATATACCGCAAATTGAGCTTGCAGCTGAACCTAAGGGGCAGAACTTGTTGTTAGGTGGGGAAGGGTTGTTTTCTGTTGTGCGTGCGATGAGCCTAGAAACAAGAGAATATTATTTTGTGGGGCTTATTGAAAAAGTTGTACCACAGGAAAAAGGTATTTTAGGTAATTTTATTAAACTGCCAACTTTTATGGGCTTAAGTTTCAGCTCTCTTTCAGGGTTGCCTGTGCAGGTGCAGTCACAATCAGGTAAGTATTTGTTAAAAACACTTTTTTCTTCTACGTTAGAGGCGATGGCAGGTTCTCAGAAAAAAGCTTCTGAACGTGTGATGTTGCCTGAGTTTATTAAAGAGCTTACAGAGCCTCAAAAAGAAACACCAATAGCTGTTGTTGAAAGAGACCTTACGTCTCCTTCTCGTAATATTGATTTGGCACGTAAAATAGATTTGGATGCTAAAAAATCTGATTATATGGGTGCGATGGGCTCTTTATATAAAGCCCTTATTCAGATTGAGAATTTTGGTAAGAAAGAAGCTGTGCCTGAACCTGTTGGGCCTGACCTTTCTTTAAGGCCAAATTTACCATCAGCTGAAGATCTTTTAAGGCGTGCTCAAAGGCCAGAAGAAGGCGCGCGTAAATATAATATGCCTGTTGCTCTTGCTGCGGATACTTTGTTACCAAATTATGGTCGTTTAGGGCTTAAAAATTATTATGACAGAGAAAAAGCTTATATACGATTTTTCTGGCGTGCACGCACACAAGAAGAGCAAACGCAAGCCTTGCTCCGTTGGGCTAAATTAAAAATATCGTTAGAAAGATATTTAGATGCAATTGGTATTTTAAAAACAGCAGAGCGTTTAGATAATGGTATTGCTAAAAACGAAGAAGTGCGCTTGCTGCAAGGTGTAGCAAATGCTGCTTTTGGTCGTATAGAAGAGGCAGAACGTTTATTGCGTACAGTTGCAGAACCTAATGCGAATAAGAGTTTGTGGCAAGCTGTGGTTTATGCACAGCAAGGTAAGTATGAGGCGGCTGTTAAAGGTTTTAATGCTTATGAAGAACATATTAAAACCTATCCACCAAAGGTAAGGCAGCTTGTGTATTATTACTATGCGCGTGCGTTATATAAAACAGATCGTTTAGATGATGCAATTGACCAGATTGATCAACTTGCGCGTTTGGGTAATTTATCGGATTATTTGCCGATGAGTCAGCTTTTATTGGCGCAAATTTATAATGCCAAAGAACAGCCAAATATTGCAGAACAGATTTTAGTGAATTTGGTTCAGCACCCTTATTTACCAGCGGCGCATGAGGCTATTTATGAGTATGTAACACTTTTATTTAACCAAGGTAAAGTGAGTAGAGCGCAGTATATTAAACACCTTGAAAACTTAAGGTATACCTGGCGTGGAGACGCAACTGAGCGTCGTTCCTTGCTTACATTGGGGGAAAATTATCTTGAAGATGGGCAGTATGAGCAGGGACTTTCTATGCTGAAGTACTTGACCACTTACTTTGCGAATAGCTTGGAAGCAAAACAAGCGACAAATGATTTAACAGAAACATTTACAGCACTCTTTTTAGAAGGTAAAGCAGAGAAGGTGATGAACCTAACAGAGAGCTTATCTTTGTATTATGCCTTTAGGGAATTAACGCCACCGGGTATGCGTGGTGATGCGCTTATTGAATCTGTTGTTGATCGTATGAAATCATTAAATTTATTTGACCGCGCAATCACCTTACAAGAACAACAGCTTAATTATCGTATGCGTACAGAAACAGATAAAGCTCGTGCAGGTGAAAAACTGGCGCAACTTTATTTATTAAATATGCAGCCCAAAGAAGCCTTAGAAGTTCTTAAAAATACAGCGCCTAAACGGGTTATTCCTAAAGAGCTTACAGCTAAAAGGCAGCTTAGTCTTGCGCGCGTATATATTGAACTTAATGAAGTTGAAGAGGTTGAAAAAGCCCTAGGCACAAATAACACAAAAGAGGCTGATTATTTGCGTGGCGAGGCTTACTGGCGCGTGAATAAGCCACAAGACTTTATTAAAGTAGTCGCACCTTACTTTAAAGAAGATGCTGCCCAACGTGCATGGAGCTTTGATGATAATATTATGTACCGCCGTTTGCTAATTGCTTTAGCACAAGCAGGGCGCAAGGCGGATATTGATCGATTAAAAACAGCTTTTCCTAAGCAGTATGAGCAGTCTCAATTTGGTGATCGTCATTTGTTCTTAAGACAGTATGCTGAAGAAACAGCTGATGTGTTAAAAGCAGAAGAAAATCCACTATGGGAACAGGCTGCAGAACAACTTAAAGGCTTTACAGAGCTTGAAGCTCTTTATAACAAGCACAAAGAAGAACGTGCAAAAAACGTGACTGCGGTGCAAAAATATTTTGGCCAAAAGGGAAGTGCGCAAGGGCAAGGAGGAGCTAATTAATGGCTTCAGAAGAGGATAAAAGCCAGAAGACCGAGGAACCCACCGAGCATAAACTCAACGAAGAGCGCAAGAAGGGTAATATTCCTCGGTCGAAGGAAGTAAATAATTTTGTAATGCTAATTGCCGTTACTTTGGCGGTTGCTTTGCTTATGCCCCAAATGTCTGTAGAGATGCTCAATATTATGGGTAGTTTTTTGCAAGATTCTGGCAAAATGTCTCTTGCAGGAGAAGATGCACGTTTTATGTTTAAAGAGGTAACACGTAGTTTCTTTTTAATGATGTTGCCCTTTTTTATTCTTTTCATTTTTTGCGCTTTGGCTGCGGGTTTTGGTCAGTCTAAGTTTCTTTTTTCAGTTGAGCAGATGAAGCCTAAGCTTTCTAAAATTAGTGTCATTAAAGGCTTTGGCAGGTTGTTTTCTAAGCAATCTTTTGTCGAATTTTTGAAATCCTTTTTTAAGATGATTGTGTTAGCGGTTATTATGTACGCTATTTTGGTGATTGAGGCGGATAATTTTTATTCTTTATCTTTAGTGGATATGTTTGGTTCGTTAACCTATGTGCACCAAATGGTTATTAGGTTGCTTATTGCTTCTATTATCTTTATGGCAATACTGGCGATTATTGATTATATCTTCCAGCAGGCTGATTTTAAAGAACGTAATAAAATGAGCCTTTATGAGCTTAAGCAGGAATATAAAAATACGCAGGGTGACCCGCAGGTTAAAGGTAGGCAAAAGCAGTTAAGAATGGAACGTGCCCGTGCCCGCATGATGGAAGAAGTACCTAAGGCAGATGTTGTTGTGACAAACCCAACCCACTTTGCTGTGGCGCTTAAATATTCGCAAGAAGAAGGGGCGCCAAAGGTTGTGGCAAAAGGTGCAGACCATGTTGCTTTTAAAATTAGACAAACAGCTAAAGAACATGATGTGCCTGTATTGGAAGACCCGCCACTTGCAAGAGCATTGTATAAAGATTGTGAGTTGGATAGTTTTATTCCGGTGCAATTGTATGAGGCGGTTGCCCAGGTTATCCGTTATGTAATGGATATTAAAAATGGTATGAACCGTGAATTTAAGGGTTCTGGCTACAAAGAAGAACAAATAGATAAAGAGGCATAGCCTTTAAAGGGATTGCGTAAGCGCACCCCATTGTTTAAGCTCAGCTTCTTGTGTTTTATATTCTGGATAAAATTCTGCCACTCTTGCCCAAAAGTTATTGGAATGATCCATATGCTTTAAGTGCGCAAGTTCATGGATAACAATATATTCTTGCGCTTCTTCTGGTACAAGCATAAGCCTGTAGCTAAGGCGGATGTGACGCTCAGATGCTTTACAGCTTCCCCACCTAGTTTTTGCAGAGGTAATTGTTAATTTTGTATGAGGCTCATTCATGACATGGGCCCAGTGTTCTAAAAGAGGGGGTAATGTTTTTTTTGCTTGTTCTTTATAAAAAGCAATAAGGGCTTGTTTAATTTCTACCTCGCTATTGTTGGTGACGTATAGACAACACTTGCCTTCTTTAATTATAGAATTTCCACTACCGATATGAAGCTGCAATTTAAAGCGTTCGCCAAATAAATAAATAAAGCTTCCTTCTTTAAGGGGTTCTGCTTTGGGTTGTTCAGAGATTTCTTGTAAGCGCTTTTCAATCCAGTCTTGTTGCTTTTCAAGGAAATTTAAAATTTGCGTTTCTGAAACCCATTTTGGGGCGCGCACCTCTAAAGAACCATCGGGCTTAACAACTAAGCCTATGGATTTTTTTCTGTTTGTAGTGCGACGTGTATAATTCATGATGACAAATTGGCTTATTTTATGGTAAAAGTAAAGTCATATATAAAGCTTGCTAGGCTATCGCTGGTTTATTTATAAACGAGAGGAAAGTCCGGGCACCACAGAGCAGGATGCCAGCTAACGGCTGGCGGGACTTTTAAAGTTCAAGGGAAAGTGCCGCAGAAAATATACCGCCTTTTATAAGGTAAGGGTGAAAAGGTGCGGTAAGAGCGCACCGCGACTTTAGTAATAAAGTTGGCAGGGTAAACCCCATCTGGTGCAAAACCAAATAGAATCCGTGTTTGACTGTTGCTCGCAGGAGTGGATTGGGTAGGTTGCTTGAGTTATATAGCGATATATAACCTAGATGAATGATAGCCCACGACAGAACCCGGCTTATAGGCAAGCTTTATATTGAAAATAATAAAAAGAAAGTTATATCTGATGCGTACAGCACTTATTTGCTTGTTTTCTCTGTTATTTGTTGCCACAACAGCTTCTGCTGAAATTGTGGGTAAAATTTCTACCAATAAAGGCCGACAAAAAGAAATTCTTGAAAAGATAGAAGCTCTTGATGAAAAAATGGATAAGCTTAATAAAGATATTAAGGCCTCTGTAAACCAAATTGGGAATACGGTTAATGTTATGGCGGCACAGGTTGCGTTAATGCAGCAAAATATGCAAATGACACAGGGTGCGCAAATTAATGAGCTTAAGCTGATGCTAGAAGGCATTCAAACATCTGATGGTACAGATAATATTGCAAAGCAAATGGAAGAAGAAACGCGCCGTTTAGAAGCTCAGTTAGAAGATTTTAAAAAGCAAGCACTTGGTAATAAGGCAGAAGTAGAAGCAGAGGCACCTGCTGAATCTTTAGATACAGATGCATCCGCAACGGAAGATGTGCAGCAGCTTAAAGAAGCTGTGTCTGATGTGCTTGATGGAAATGCAGATTTAGAAGAGGTTGTTCCTGCTGAGGAAAACTAAGCCTTTTTATTTTATACAGCCTATAAAAAATCCCCCAGTTGACTTGCTGGGGGATTTTTTTGTCTGATGATTTGCTCATGGGATGATCTGGGAGGGAAGAAAAGTCCATGGGTATTTATGGGAAAGGTTGGGGTTATGTGTCCCAAAACCCACAGAATTGCACGCAATTAGGCAATTTTTGCCTAGTAATCCACCGAGTTATCCACAGGCAAACCCCAATTATTTATTGGTTTTTTTCACTTTTTCGCTTGAATTATCCCATGGCTTTCCATATAATCCCATTAGTACCCAAGAAAACCCATGTTATGTGGCAGAGATGAAACAAAATTTGATGCTGAGCATGGTAAGCGCGCAAAAATAAATTGGAGATTGTAGATGACAACCTTTTTGGCATCTTACACAAACGGCATAGACAAGAAAGGACGTGTAAGTGTTCCTGCTTCTTTTCGTGCTGAGCTTGCCAATCAATCCCGTCAGGTGATTGTGGTGTTTGCGTCTCCTGATGAGCCTTTTTTGTACGCTTGGGGTTACGATGACTTTTTAAAATTTGCTGAAGGCATTAAAAAACTACCGCCAATGAGTAAAGAACGTCAGCGTTTAGGTCGTAGTATTTTGGCTGCGGCACGCCCGCTTCCGATTGATGGCGATGGTCGTATTGTTGTGCCAGAACATTTTGTAGGTAAGGCGGAGCTGAATTCTAAAGCGATGTTTGCAGGTCAGGGTGATTATTTCACAATTTGGAACCCTGAAACTTACGAAAGCCAGCTTGGTGATGACTTGCCGTACTATGAGCAAGACTTAGAAGCGCTTACAGCTTGGGAGCTTGAGTAATGACGGGTCATTATCCGGTAATGCTAAATGAAGTTGTGGAGCAAATGGCTGTTAAGCCTGCTGGTGTTTATGTGGACTGCACATTTGGTGGTGGTGGCTACACAAAAGCAATTTTAGATGCTGCTGATGATGTGAAGGTAATTGCCTTTGATAGAGATCCGCAAGCGATAGAGCGTGGACAGGAGCTGGTTAAGGCTTATGAAGGTCGTTTGGTGTTAGTGCATCAGCCGTTTTCTAAAATGAAAGCGGAATTGCTAAAGCGTGATGTAACAGAAGTAGATGGCATTGTAATGGATTTGGGTGTGTCTTCTTATCAGTTAGATCAAGCAGAGCGTGGCTTTTCTTTTATGCAGGATGGTCCATTGGATATGCGCATGTCGGCACAGGGTAAGTCCGCTGCTGATTTGGTAAATGAATTACCAGAAGAAAAACTTGCGCAAATTTTTAGAGATTATGGCGAAGAGCCTGCTGCACGAAAAATTGCCCGTGCGATTGTACATGACCGTAAGACAGAAGTTTATACAACAACAGCACAACTTGCAGGATTATGTGAAAGATTGCTTCCGCAAAACCCAAGGAAGAAGAAAAAACATCCGGCAACACGTGTTTTTCAGGCGTTGCGCATTGCTGTAAATGCAGAGCTTGATGAATTGACAGATGTTTTAGAACAATCTGTCTCCCACATTGCTAAAAATGGCCGTGTGGTGGTGGTAACCTTCCATTCGTTGGAAGATCGTATCGCTAAAAACTATTTTAATGATATTGCGGGGCCGCGCGTGCATAAAAATAAATATGCTGAATTTAGCGGTCATCAAGATGAAGAAGAACAAGGCTATTGCTTACCGTTTCGTAAGCCTCTGGCACCTAGCGAAGAAGAAATAAAAACAAATGCAAGGTCACGCTCAGCAAAGCTGCGCGTTATAGAGAGGGTGTAAAAATGAAAACAATTATTGTTGGTATGGGAATCGGATTGTTTGCAACAGGGTCTTTAGTGGGTGTTTTCCATGTTAAGAACTCTGTTCAAGATTTAAATGAAGAGCGTGCGTCGCTTATGTTAGAGCGTCATCAGCTAGAAGAATCTATGAAAGTTCTAGAGGCTGAATATGCTTACCTAACGCAACCAGAACGCTTGGCGGCATATGCTTCTGCGTTAGATTTAGAAGAAGTAGAAGTAAGCCAAATTGTACCAGTGCGCTCTGCTTCTTATAACGGCTTGTGGGATTAATCTCGCTTACTTAATTAATTTATTTATTAGTAAAAAAATAAGAATAAAAACAAAAGATGCATCCACGTACGCGCCGTTATCAAAAACGTCATCATCAGAAAAAAGACAAAGCGAGAGATCAACTTAAATCTCGTTTAATGTATGTGGTGACTGCGCTTGTTTTGTTCTTAGGTTTTGCACAGTATTCTATGGTTAAAGTTGCTCTTACACCCGTGGCTGAACCAGAACAACGTGTAACAGATATGCCTTATGAAAAACCTACCCGTGGTAATATTTACGATCGTAATAAGGTTTTATTAGCGACAACCTTAACGATTCAGTCTTTGTATGCAGATCCGAAACATATTATAGATGTGGATGAGGTTGTGACTAAACTTTCCCACCTTTTGCCCGAGTTGGATGCAGAAAAAATCCGAGATCGCTTAACTAAAAAGCATATGCGCTTTGTGTGGCTTAAGCGCCATTTAACTCCAGAACAAGTGTATCAAATTAATGCTTTAGGCTTGCCAGGACTTTATTTTAGAGAAGAAGAGAAACGTTTTTATCCGCATAAATTTTCTGCATCTCATGTGTTGGGTGCAGTAAACCGTAATGGTAACGGCATTGCAGGTGTTGAAGGTAGTTACAATAACGAGCTTGTGCGTGGCCGTGACGTGGTTTTAAATATTGATATTCGTGTACAAGAGGCTTTAAGGCGTGCTCTTATGAAGGGGCTTGAAACAACTAAAGCGAAATCTGTAAGCGCTGCGGTGATGGATCCGAGAACGGGTGAAGTTTTAGCGATGTCTTCTTTGCCTGATTTTGATGCGAATCATTACGGACAAGCAAGTCCCATTCAGTGGAAGAACCGTGTTATGAGCTCAGTTTACGAAATGGGTTCTACATTTAAGATTTTCACAATGGCACAAGGTTTAGAAGAGCAGGTGATTACAACAGAAACACCTTTGGATTGTACACGTCCGCTTAAAGTTGGTCGCTTTAAAATTAGGGATCTTTACCCCCGTAATACCTATCTTTCTGTCGCAGAAACTCTTGTGTATTCTTCTAATATTGGTACAGCTCGTGTTGCTGATATGATGGAACGTGGTAAGCAAAAACACTTTTTTGAGCGTTTAGGGCTTTTGGATAAATTAGATATTGGTTTGGTTGAACAATCTCAGACTCTATATCCAGAAGATAGGCGTTGGGGGCGTGTCGCAACAATGAGTATGTCTTACGGGCATGGTATTGCTGTTTCACCTATGCATTTACTTTCTGCCTCTGCTGCGGTGCTTTATGATGGTAAATACCGCCAGCCGATGATTGCTCAAGTTGAAAAACAAGAAGAACCTAAACAAGTGATAAGCCTAGAAACGGCAAAGCAAATGCGTAAGCTTGTGCGTCGTGTTGTTAAAGAAGGTACAGGTCGTAAAGCAAATATTATAGGTTACGATATTGGTGGTAAAACAGGTACGGCAGAAAAGTCGATAGAAGGTGGTTATTCGGACAATAAAAACATTGCTTCTTTTGTTGGTGTTGTGCCTGCGCAATCGCCTCAGCTTGTAGGTGTAGTCGTGGTAGATGAAGGCATTAAAGGCCATGATACAGGCGGTAGAGCAGCCGCACCTATCTTTAAAGATTTTGTAAAATCAGCCGCACCAATATTAGGCATTGCACCAACTGCGTTTTTGGGTGAAAATGCTTTAGATGATATTTACGCAGTAACAGAAAAAAGAAGGCAGGCTGATGTCTATATGCCCGCAACTTTTAGACCTTAAAAAAGAGCTAAACTATAAAAATATTTCGGATGATAGCTGTCGCCTTAGTAAAGGCGATCTCTTTGTGTTTGATACACGACAGAATCCTAAAATGGCACAAGATTTAGTAGAAGATGCTCTTAAAAAAGGTATGCATGTCGTAAGTAATATTGAAAAAGATTCTGTTATATATCACTCAGAACCATTTAAATTATTGGCCGAACATTATGCGCAAAAATACCCGAATCGTCCGCAGGTTGTAGCTGGGGTTACAGGCACAAACGGTAAAACCTCTACGGCTTATTTTTATCAGCAACTTATGTCAGTTAAAGGGGTTTCTGCAAGCTTAGGCACTTTAGGTGTGCAAGTGGGTGGTCGTTTAGAGCCAACAGGTTTTACAACGCCAACGGCAGAAAAGCTTCATCCGATTCTTGAAGGCCTATATCATAAAGAGGTGCGTTATTTAGCAATGGAAGTTTCAAGCCATGCGTTAGCATTAAATCGTGTGGATGGGGTTGTTTTTGATGTGGCTTGCTTTACAAATTTAAGTCAAGACCATTTAGATTTTCATGGCAATATGGATGACTACTTTTTAGCAAAAGCTAAGTTATTTACAGAGCATTTAAAGGAAGGTGCTTATGCTTGTGTTAATGTGAATTTACAAGAAGGTCTTATTTTAGCAGCAAATTGTAAAGAGCGAGATATTCCTGTGATAACCTATGGTCTAGGCTCCGCTGAAGTTGTTGTTGAACCCTTAGAATTATTTGCAGAAGGTATGCGTGTGGCTGTTAAAGTAGATAGTTTTAATCAGGAATTTACCTTGCCTCTTATTGGTGGATTTCAGGCTGTGAACTTAGCGGGTGCCTTGGCTATGGCGCTTACATCGGGCTTAAAACTTATTGATATTCCTAAAGCTATGGCCGCTATAAAAGCTGTGGATGGTCGTATGGATTTAATTAAAACACCAGAGGGTAAGTCAGAAGTTGTTGTGGATTATGCTCATACACCTGATGCTTTGGCTGTTGCTTTAAAAGCATTGCGTCCGCATGTTAATGCAAAGCTTTGGTGTGTTTTTGGTGCTGGTGGAGACAGAGATGTGGCAAAGCGACCTCTTATGGGTAAAGCGGCGCAAACTTATGCAGATGTTGTCGTTGTAACAGATGATAACCCCCGAACAGAAAACCCAGCAAAAATTAGAGAAGATATTATGCAAGGTTGCCCAGAGGCTTATAATATTGCGGGCAGGGAAGAAGCTCTTGCCTATGTGCTTAAGCATGCCCAAGCAGAAGATATGATTCTGGTTGCAGGTAAAGGCCACGAAGTTGACCCTTTTAAAGATGCAGATAAAATAAAAGAGCTATGCCAATGAATATAACAATAAAACAAATATCAGAAATTTTAAAAGCAACGCTTAAAGGTGAGGGTACGCAAATACCTAAAAAAGCTCAATTTGATAGCAGAAATGTTGTTGCTGGAGATTTGTTTGTTGCTCTTAAAGGGGAAGAATCTGACGGACATGCCTATGTAAAAATGGCGCAAGAAAAGGGTGCTGTCGCAGCGCTTGTTTCAGAAGAGCAGGATATTGATTTCCCACAGATTATTGTAGAAGACACGCTAGATGCCTTTCAGCAACTGGCAGCTTTTTATAAGCAAAATGTTCAGCCTAAAACATTAGCCATTACAGGTAGCTGTGGCAAAACATCTAGTAAAGAGATGGCTGCGCTTATTTTAGATGCCTACAAAACAGAAGGTAATTTTAATAATCATATAGGTGTGCCTTATACACTTTGTGCTATGCCAGAATCTGCACAATGTGCGGTTATAGAGATGGGAATGTCTCACCCAGATGAAATTCGTCCGTTAACAGAACTTACAAAACCAGACGTGGCATTAGTAACTAATATAGGCCCAGCGCATATTGAAGCTTTTGGCACTGTTGATAAGATTGCAGATGAAAAACTTTCTATTGCTCTTGGATTATCAGAAGAAGGTACTCTAGTTGTGCCGCATGCATGGGCTGAAAAGGCACAGGCTGTTTATAATAATGTTGTAACTTTTAGTTTGGATGATGATTCTGGTGATGCGGTTGTGACTCAGGTACAATCTAGTGATGATGGCTTAGAGGTAGAAGCTAATATTTGTGGCCAACTTGTAAACTTTTTTATGCCCCATAAAGGTATGTATATGGTAGAAAATGCATTAGCGGTTTTACTTTCTGTTTATGCATTAGAAGAAGACGTGCAAACAGCTGCTAAAAAATTAGCCCAATATAAACCACTTAAAGGGCGTGGAGAGACACACGAAGTTTTTGGTATTAAAGTGGTTGATGAAGCCTATAATGCGAATCCGCTTTCTATGCAAGCGGCGTTAGATAATTTTAAACGTCTTTCTTCACGTAGGCATATCGCTGTATTGGGTGAAATGAGGGAACTAGGCGCTTGCTCGCAAGATGAACATAAAAAACTTGCTAAGCTTTGTACATATTTAGATGGCGTTGTTGTTGTAGGTAAAGAAGCGCGTGTGCTTTATAATGCGTTACCAGCAACTCAGCCTAAAGCTTATTTTGAAAATGAAACCCAAGTGCATTTTGATTTTGCCGGCGGTTTGAATAAGGATGATGCCTTGCTCATTAAAGGCTCAAAGAGTAATAACCTTTTTAACTTAGTGACACGTATTGTGAAAAATGGGGAGCACGTACTTTAATGTTTTATAATCTTTTAGCGCCATTGGCAGAAAGCTATTCTGTTTTAAATTTGTTTAATTATTTAACCGTACGTGCGGGTGGTGCCTTTGGTACAGCGCTTATTTTAAGTCTTTTATTTGGCCCTAAACTGATTCAGTTTTTAAAAACAAAACAGCACAAAGGTAAAACAGTAAGGGATGACCACCCAGAAGAAGCCGTTAAAGCTAAAGCAGGTACACCAAGCATGGGTGGCTTACTTATTTTATCGACCCTTGCTTTTTCTACTCTTTTATGGTCAGACCTTACAAACCCCTATATGTGGCTTGTCTTTTTGGTAACGCTTAGCTTTGGTTTAATTGGCTTTGTGGATGATATGCTTGTACTTACGCAAAAGCGTAAAGGTGGTATACCAGGTAAAGTCCGTTTAGGAATACAGGCTGCGATTTCTGTTGTTGCGGTGTGCGCACTTTCTAAAATTAATACATCG
>JAAZVW010000004.1 GCA_018623135.1 Pseudomonadota bacterium | reverse complement strand
GGTTTTATTTATTGTCTCTTGGTATAAGATCACGTAAAATATAACGCATGTTCAAAAAAATAATATGTCTCTTAGTTTTATCTTTGCCAGCTTCTGCCCAGACCTTACTTATGGACGCAGAAACAATAGACTATTTGCAAGAGCTCGCTCTACCCATAGAAAAAACACTTGGGCTAGAAGATAAACATATCCCCTACTACCTTATTCAGCGTAACGAAATTAACGCCTTCGTTAACCAAAAAAATGAACTCTACATGTTTACAGGTCTTATCGAAAAGGCAGAAACTCCAAGCGAAGTACTGGGGGTTTTAGCACACGAGCTTGGGCATATTAGCGGTAAGCATATTTTTAAAACCATCCATAGCCGTAAAGATTTTAACCTACCCGTTGCCGCGGGCATGCTGTTAGGTATTGGCGCTCTTGCCGCAGGCAGTGCCGATGCTGGTATTGCCGTTATTTCAGGCACACACGCAGGTATTCAAACAGCAGCACTTAGCTACAACCGTGCTTTTGAGCAACAAGCCGACCAAATCGCTCTAGAGGCTTTACACAAAAGCAATATGCCTATGCAGGGCTTTACAGACTTCATGCAAAAACTCAGTAAAGATCAGGCTCTTTATAGCAGAGACATGCCTCAATATTTACTCACACACCCCTACTCTTCTTCACGTACCGAATTTGCCAAAAGCTTTATTCAAGAAAACACAAATACCGCACCGCTTCAGCTCAATCAAGATCGCTTTGAATTCATACAAGCAAAAATCAAAGCATATCGTTTAAAAAAAGAAGCTGTCGTATACTTTTTTCCACCTAAAAACAAAGCTCAACGCTATGGCCTTGCCATCGGTTATGCCTTTGCCGCCGAAAAAGAAAAAGCACTCAACATCGTTAACGATCTTTTATCAACAGATGCAAATAACCCCTATCTGTATGAATTAAAAGCCCTTATTCTTGAAGACCATGGCCACCTGCAACAAGCCTTAACTGCGTTTGAAAAGGCACACCACCTTAAGCCAGAAAACCAACTTTTAAGGCTACAATATGCAGAATCCTTAGTGCAAAATGAAAAATATATGCAAGCAATTCCTCAGCTTTTACGCCTAAGACAAGAACAACAGCGTTGGTCGCACGTACCTCACCTGTTAGGGATTGCCTACGGTAAAATGGGGGATTTAGGGAACTCTCATCTTTATCTAGCAGAAGAATCCCTCCTTAAGGGAGATCGTAAAAACTACGCCTTTCATATTCAAATGGCTAAAGATAAAGTAACAGAACAAACCCCTGCTTGGCATCGCCTCAAATTATTGCAAGAATCAGCTGATGCAAGCAAAAAATCGAAATAACTTGAAAGATATGCAAATTTATCCTATAAATGCACTCAAGAATATTTAGGAGAATTTTAATATGAGATTGCCTGATTTATCGCACGCGATACGCACACTAGAAGCCCATAAAAAAGAAACAGTACAAGAACGTGCTGACCTTATGGATCAGTGGATTGAAAAGCTCTCTCATATCAATCAAGAAATGCGCAACCTAGAAAAGCTAGAAAGCTTCTCTACTGCCATTCAACAAAACAATGTAAGGGACGAATAATGTCTACATCTTTTACTATCGATCTTAACCAAGTTCGTGAACTTATCGACCTTCTGAAAGAATCAGAAATAAATGAACTAGAACTTTCACAAGGTGAACTTTCTTTGCGTCTTCGCAATCAAGGTGAAGTTCAAGTCGCTCAAACAGTAGCCGCAGCGCCAGTTGCAGCAGCGCCAGCAGCCTCAACGTCTGCACCAGCATCTGCAGCACTAGAAGCCGCTAAAGATACATTTAACTCACCAATGGTTGGTACATTCTACGAAGCTTCTTCACCAGAAAGTGATCCTTTCGTATCTGTTGGCACAAAAGTTAAAAAAGGCCAAACACTTTGCATTATTGAAGCTATGAAAGTTATGAACCAAATAGAAGCAGACCGTGATGGTATCGTTAAAGATATCGTAGCCTCTAACGGCCAACCTGTAGAATTTGGCGAGCCACTATTCGTTATTGGCTAATTACCTAATAGATTTTAATACCTTAAAAGCAAACAGAGTAAAAAAATGATTAAAAAAGTACTTATTGCAAACCGTGGTGAAATCGCAGTACGCATTCACCGAACATGCCGCGACATGGGCATCCATACCGTTGCTGTTCATTCAACAGCAGATTCAGACGCCCTTCATGTAAAAATGGCTAACGAATCCGTATGTATTGGTAACGCTTCAGTATCAGAAAGCTACCTTAATATGCCTGCAATTATCGCCGCTGCAGAAGTAACAGGTGCAGATGCTATTCATCCGGGTTATGGCTTTTTATCAGAAAACGCAAAGTTTGCTCAAATGGTAACAGAATCTGGTTTCACCTTCATTGGCCCAGACCCAGAGCACATCACGCTTATGGGTGATAAAATCGAGGCTCTGAAGTTTGCTGAAGAAGCAGGCCTACCAACCATTCCAGGTTCAGGTGGCCCTGTAGAATCAGCAAGTCGCGCCCTAGAAATCGCAGAAAAAATCGGCTACCCTGTTATTATTAAAGCTGCCGCAGGTGGCGGTGGTCGTGGCATGAAGGTTGTTTACGATAAAGACTCTATGAAAGACCTCCTTCAAGTAACAATGACAGAAGCAAAAGCTGCATTCGGCGATGGTCGTGTCTTTATTGAAAAATATCTAGAAAAGCCACGCCACATCGAAGTACAAGTACTTGCAGATAAGCACGGCAATGTTGTTCACTTAGGCGAGCGTGAGTGCACACTCCAACGTCGTCACCAAAAAGTGCTAGAAGAAAGCCCTTCTCCAACACTAAACGATGAAGAACGCCAACGCGTATTTGATGTATCTATCAATGCCTGCAAAAAATTAAACTATGTCGGCGTCGGCACAATGGAATTTTTATACGAAAAAGGCGAGTTCTATTTTATTGAAATGAACACCCGCCTACAGGTAGAACACCCAGTTACAGAGCAAGTAACAGGTCTAGACCTTGTACGCCAACAAATCCTTGTCGCTCAAGGCGAAAAATTAGACATAGTTAAACTAGGCAACGTTAAAGCCCGTGGCCACTCTATCGAGTGTCGTATTAATGCAGAAAACCCAGATAATTTCTTACCAAGCCCAGGTACAGTAACAGATTACTTTACACCAGGCGGCCCAGGTGTGCGTATCGATGCCTGCCTATACCCAGATTGCAAAGTACCTCCGTATTATGATCCTATGGTTTCAAAAGTTATCTCTTATGGTAACGACCGTAAACAAGCCATTAAACGTATGCGCCGCGCGGTAGAAGAGTATATCATTGGCGGAATTGACACAAGCCTACCTCTACATAAGCGCATTCTTGAGAATGAATCTTTTATTAAAGGTGATTTCGATGTAAACTCATTAGAAAGATTTATTCAAGGAGGTAATTTCTAATGCAACTTACACCACTTTACTCTGCAAATGCCATTCGTGATCGCGTTAAGCAAATCGCAGATTCTCTTAACAAGGAATATGGTAACGAAGGTCTAGTACATGCAGTAGTGGTGTTAAACGGTGCATTTATGTTCGCTTCAGACCTTATCCGCGAGCTAGATTTACCTCTTGTCGTTCATTTTGTAGGCGCACCAGATTTTGAAAGTCAAGAATCTAAAGCCATGTCAATTGAACTAAACACCCTACCACGCTCTTTCGGTAACTCTCCTGTTATTATTATCGAAGATATTGTAGATGGTGGTAATACAATTGGTAAAATGCGCACAGAACTAGCAAATCGCTTCGCATCACGTATCGAAGTAGCGGCTCTACTTAAACGCCAAGGCGGTGAAGGCAAGGCAGATTACCATGGCTTTACAGTACCAGAAGGTTTATTCCTTGTAGGTTACGGTCTCGACTTAGATGGTCGCTACCGTGACAATAAAGATATCTGCACTTTCGGCACAAGCACCGTAAAAGGCGGCAAAGGCATGTGCTAATGTATTCTTAATTAAAAAAACCAAGCCTAAGGCTTGGTTTTTTTATTGCATAACAACAAATTCTATCCTATATTTCAATTTCACCTGTATTTATACAGACCTTAACATTCCTTTTTATTTTTAACGGAGTATTCTTATGAATATTATCGCAAGCTTCTTCCTCTGTTCTGACTGCGCACCATGCTGCCCGTCTGTCAACCTGACCGACAACAACGCAGTTCTGATTGGCGGCACCAAAACTAACACCCATGGCACAATTTTACTGCCAATTGCCGAGTATGAAAATGCAATCTCTGCACTTTCTGCTGAAAACACGGCATCGACACAGACAACCGCCAAAATCGTTGGTGAAAACATCCAAATTTCAGGTCGCCCTCTGGCTCAGCCCGAAACCAAGTACCTGGCAAAACCTCTGGATGAAACTGAATCCGGCATCGAAATCTCTCTTGCCGAGTTTCTCGCCATCCAGACCTTGCTGAATGCACAAGCAGCATAAAGCGACAAAAAAAGCCGTGTAGAAACACGGCTTTTTTCTTGCTATGTTGTTATACATCAAAGTAGCATATAAAGGTAACAAGTCATAGGAGACCTAAACCATGAAAATCCTTCAACAATTTGCCCTTTGTGGTAGCTGTGATTGTAGTTGCCCTTCTGTCAACCAAACAGATCGCAATTCTTTCCTCATAGGTGGCAAGCAAACAAACAACCCATATAAAGTGGCGCTACCACTTGCTGAATACCTAAACGCGGCACAACAAATGCAAGCACCTGCATTACTTGAACACACTGGTAATGTTGAAATTTCTGGCGACATGATTATATTCTCTGGTCGCCCCTTAGAAGCGCCAGAAATCCCTCTTCTTGCCAAATCTCTCAGTAAAGATGAAGCAGGTATTGAAGTTTATGCCGCTGACTTTTGGAGCATCTACCCCGCTATGCGAAAGGTTACAACAGCAGCTTAACCTCTGCCAACTTGTAACAAAAAAACGATAAAAAGCCCGCTTCATTAAGCGGGCTTTTTTTATTGGGTTTCAACATCCGTATCGGGTGTTAAATCTTCATTTTCTTGTATTTCAGTATATTCACAGGAGTCAAAGAAAATTTCATAAACAGGATGCTCTAAAGCAGAGGTCGAAGGATAATTTTTAAACATCCAGCCTCTAAAGAAAACAGCATCCGTATTTTGGGCATCTTGTACCTCAAAAAACGCAATATCATTTTGCGCTTGCTCTTTATAATCTGGCACACAATTACGTACTGTAATTAAAATATTATCATGATACACACCACCATCTTTATTAAGTGTGTAAGCTTTCATTTGGTCATTTTTTGTATTTAAAACTCTAAATTTTACAAAAAACGGACGATCTTCTAAAATATCAAATGTTGGTAACATCGCAGGCATCACCTGCCCCATATCATCATCCAAATTTAAATTTGGTTCAACATCATCTAAAAAATCTAGCCCCTTAATCGCCTCCCACGGAGAAGTTTCACCCTCCATAGGTTCAGTAACGTCCTGTACTGATTCTGTTTCTGGTAAAAACTCTAAAGCCTCTTGAGCATCTACCGTTAAACTACAAAAAATAAGCCCATATAGAGAAATTACATATTTAGTCATCTAAAAACGCCTTTAATTCTTTGAGTTCAACCAGCAACTCTTCTAACACAACTTTTTCTTTTGTGCGTGAACCAGAAGCCTGAGCAACTACAGGATCATTTTCTACAACTGTTAAAGGCTTACTTTCAGGTGCTGCTGAAAAGTCCTGAGCAATAAGCTCTTTCACACCAACCTTTTTAAGTAAAGATTGTACACCCTTAATAGTGTATCCTTCTTTATATAATAAATGCTGAATTCTTTTTAGAAGATCAATATCATCAGGCTTGAAGTACCTGCGACCACCTGCGCGTTTCACAGGCTTAATTTCAGAAAATTTAGATTCCCAAAACCTCAGAACATGAGTAGCGACATCAAGTTCAGCCGCTACCTCACTAATTGTTCTATAAGCATTTGGAGATTTTTGCGCATGGCGCTTTTGGGCATTAATGAGAGATTTTTCCTTAGCAAGTTCTTTAGCTTGCTCTTTTTCTCGCTTCTCTTTAAGGGCGATTTCAAGTTCTTCCGGAAAAAGATCTAACGTTTCTGCCATTTTATTTTTAACCTTCGTTAATACGCTCTTTTAAGATATTAGATGAGCGGAATACCAATACGCGACGCGGTTCAATCGGCACTTCTTCACCTGTTTTAGGGTTACGGCCAATGCGGCGGTTCTTTTGGCGTACTGTAAAGTTACCAAAAGATGAAATTTTAACTGAATCACCTTTAACAAGAGAGTCAGAAAGTTCAGCCAATAGCTGTTCAACAAGATCAGAAGAACTCTTGCGAGATAAACCAACCTCGCGATAAACAGCCTCAATAAGATCAGCACGTGTCAATGTAGTTGCCATCTTTTTTCCCTTATTTTTCAAAAAATTATATTAGATTATTAAACCAGTTGCCAGCAAAATATTTTATTATTTTTGCCAACGAATAAGGCTACTGCCCCACGTAAATCCGGCTCCGAAAGCTTCTAAAAGCAGTAAGTCACCTTTTTTGAACTTACCCTCTTTATTTGCTGTATCTAAAGCCAACGGCACAGATGCCGCAGATGTATTGGCGTGTTCACTTACTGTTAACACGACCTTAGATGCATCCAGCTTTAATTTTTTAGCCGTTGCATCAATAATGCGTTTATTGGCTTGATGAGGCACCAAAAAGTCAATATCTTCTGCTTTAAAGTTATATTTTTCTAATGAAAAATCAACCACTTCCGCAAGCTTAGATACTGCCTGTTTAAATACTTCACGCCCTTGCATCTCTATCAGACCTTGCTGACCAGAAGACCCTGGGCCGCCTACCGTTTTCAACAAATCACCAAAACTGCCATCGCTGTAAATATCTACACCAATCACACCCTGTGTTTCTTCTGTTGCTTCTAATAAAACAGCACCAGCACCATCAGCAAATAATACAGCTGTCGCGCGATCTTCCCAGTTTACAATACGTGAAAGAACTTCCGCACCAATAACAAGCGCTTTTTTAGCTTGACCTAACTGAATTTTATTAAATGCTGTATCTAAAGCATATAAAAAACCAGAACAAGCAGCACTTACATCTAAGGCTGTACATTTTTTAATATCAAGCATCCCTTGCACCTGCGTTGCCACAGAAGGAAAATGCATATCGGGTGTTGCTGTTGCTACCACAATAAGGTCAACATCCGTTGCAGCAACAGCTGCATCTTCAAGCGCCTTACAAGCAGCATCATAGGCAAGAGAGGCAGTTGTCTGCCCTTCTTGTGCTAAATAACGGCTTTGAATACCCGTGCGTTCCTGAATCCAAGCATCAGACGTGTCCAATTTATGTGACAAATCTTCATTTGTCACTTTCTGGGCACCAAGTGCAGATCCTGTTCCGCTTATAATTGCGTGGTACATATAAGTAATACCTTATCAAAACGAATATTCAAAAAAGAAGGGGCAACTTAACAAAGATTAAAATGCCCCTTCTAAAAAAATCTATTGCCTTAACAGCGAGAAGATTGAAACTTACGCTTCTACTTCTTCAGTAGCTGTTTTAGGTGCAACCACTTCACGGCCTGCATAGTGACCGCAAGATTGGCACACGTGGTGAGGCTGACAAAGTTCACCACAGTTTGGGCACTCAGTGTATGGAGCGCCAGAAATCGCATCGTGGCTACGACGTTGGCCGCGACGAGATGTTGAAACTTTACTCTTAGGTACTGCCATTGCTCTATCTCTTTTACTTTATAATTATCGTTAAATTCTAAAATCTGTATTCATTTACATATGTTAGATCACTCTTTTATACGAAAATGATTAAGATTTCAACTGTTTCAGTACAGAAAATGGATTTTTTTCTGATTTTATTTCCTCTTCAAGCCCATCAGAGATCAAAACCTCTTGTTTTTTCTGGTCTTTAAAAGGAAACGGCGTTAAGCCCATAACAAGTTGTTCTTGCACAAAAGGACCAAACACAAATGTCTTTTCTGTAAAATAGTCTAATTCCTTAACATCTTCTTCATCTTCCAAATCAAAAGTATCTTGTACAGAAATCTTCTTTGTCTCCATAAAAGGCTTAAGGCTTAAACCACATTCACGTTCCAAACTATATTCTAATGTGCCTTTTACTTGCACAATAGGCATATTAATATCTACCGTAAAATCTACACGGCAATACCCTTTATTCGGCAAGTTTAAAAGCGTTGTTAACGCTGTAAAATGTTTTTCTGCTACTTGCCCTAACACACGGTACTTACCTAAAGTTACATTTTGCAAACTTAAGGCAACGTCGTAAGGGTCTTTTTCAATCAGAATTGCTTTTGTTGTCATTTGTTTTCTTTTGCTATCGCTATTATCGTTTCTTCTTGGCCTTTTTCATACCATTTACAAAGCTTTTCAAGTTCTTCGTTCGACCAAGATTCGTTATGTAATAAGGATTTCTGTAAATTTTTCAAGCTTTTTTCTTCAAAAGCTTCTGCATAACTTGCGCGTCTACCATCAAAAGCAGAAGAAAACTTACGTACTTCTTTACCCACTCTTACATCACTTACACCCTGCTCTCTCATGGCAATTTCAAACTGGTCAAACATGTAATCATATAAGCTTTGCGCATCAGCATTAAGCTCTGGTTCTTTACGCAAAACCCAAAAAACATAGCTCATTACAAAAGCAATAGGCTCAAATTTTTCAATACGATCCTCTTTCGTTTGGCTTTCTTTTTCAAAACGTAAAGGCGTTAATTCTTGTGCCTGAGTAAGCACCCATTGCCACATTGGTGCAATGTAAGCACTTTCTATTTTTGCCTTCTTAAATAAAAAATCTAAAAACACTGTCTTTTCCTTATAAGTAACCATGGATTATTTGTTATTTTTTGCGTATACTTAAAGGCATCATAAAATAAAAACGATCTAATTAAAATAAAAGAAATTATTTAAGGATAGCTAGTTATCATGAAATCGCTTATCGCTCTTTCTCTTGCCGTACTTTCTTTAAGTGCTTGCAGTAAAAATTATTACGATCAAGGCTACATGCTTAAAGAAGAAAGCCTCACAAAGCTAAAAGTAGGTCAACATTCTAAGCAAGACGTGCTTCAACTGCTTGGCTCTCCATCGTTCCAAAGCTCTTTTGATAGCAATAGCTGGATGTACCTTTCAACAACAAGATACAACAAACCACTAGATCAAAACGTACTCGATAAAAGGCAGCTTGTGGTTCTAGAATTTTCAAAAGAAAACCTCCTTACAAATATCAGTCGCAAAACAGAAGACGAAGGCGTAAATATTAAACCTTCAGAACAAATTACAGAAGTTAAAGGCCATAAACCTACAGTATTTGAACAACTTGTAGATAGCGCAACAAGCGGTTTAGATTTTTAATCTTCCCCTCGCCAAACTTTGTAAAAAGCGTTTAAACGCCTTATATTTTATTAAAGAGTAGTTATATCGGAGCAGAATTAATGATGCTTATAAAAAAGTTGTTTAACAGCCAACGTGGCGCCATGTTTGGGTTAGATGCCCGCATCACCCTTGCCATTTTATCAGGCCTTTCTGTTGTAGGTGGCTATAGCTTGGTACAAAAAATTGGCCCTGCACGCTATGCAGCTTTAGCAAAAGACCTCAGAAGCGTGGAAGGCGCCATTGCTCAGCTGCAAACAGATTTACGCGTATGGATTTTCCAAGCAACAGAGGATGGAGAAGAATTCAACGCCCTACTCTTCCCTGCAAGTGGTTCAGATAACTATGTCTTGTCAAGATTCCAAAGCAGATGGCTCGGCCCTTACCTCAATATGGAATCTGACCAACATAAAGACTTTGGCACATTTTCCCTTATCGAAAAAAAGGCTGACCACACAAGCGATTGTGACTTTACAGATCCTTGTTTTATTTGGCTTCAGCTTACAGGTGTAGATGTCGACTACATGCCCGAAGTTAATAAAATTATAGATGAACGCAATGGCGCTATTAACGAAGCAACTCCTGAATCTTCTGGCGTCTTTCATTACAACACAGGCACAGGCACTATTTATTACAAAACTCTAAAAAGAAGAGGTTAACCATGCAAGTTTTACTTAACCAACAACGCGGCGCCCTTTTTGGTATAGATGCCCGACTCATGCTCGCCATTTTTAGCGGCCTCACCGTTGTTGCAGGCGCTTCTGTTGGCGGTATTTTAAGTAGCTCGAAAGTAACAGGCTTATCAAAAGATATTAACACCTACCGCAACGCGGTTGAATCAATCCAGCATGATTTAGGCAACAATATCCATAGCATAACAAGCAGCAGTGCCAGTAAAAATTTCATCGCTCTTTTTGAGCTAGACAATACTTACCTAGATACACCACGCCAAAAAAAATGGCTTGGCCCTTATATAGAGCCTCACAACATAGATTCAGGCAAAGCACAACACCGTTTTTTTGGTGATATTGGTCTTATATTTAAAGAACATGATGGCGCAACAAATTGCGTAACAACAAACAGAAACCCATGCTTTTATTGGCTTACAATCACAGATGTTCCCCTTGCCATTACAGAAAAATATAACGAACAGGTAGACGGCACCGAAACAACCGCCAAATCCTCTGGTGTTATTCAATGGTCTGGCACAGGGCCAACAATACTTTCTGTGCGCCTTACCTCTGCAATCAAACGTTAATATTTTAAGGAAAGATACATGAATTTATTTAAACAACGTGGTGCCCTTTTTGGTTTAGATGCCCGTATCGCCTTAGCCATTGTCGGCTCATTATCTGTCGTTTCAGGCGTATCTTTGCTTCAAAGTAGTGTAAGCTCTCGTGCTGCTGTGCTTGAACAACAGTCAGAAAACATCTCAACAATTCTTTCTAATGCGCAAGAAAGCTGGGGCAACAGCATTCTTTTCTTTATTGAAGCAACAGCAAAAGATCAAGCCGCAGAAATACCCATTAATATTGCCCGCGCCCTTATGGACGATAGTATTTTAGACCCACGCCCTAACAATTGGGTTGGTCCATATATTTCTAAAGTTAAACTCAATGCATCAGATGAGGTGGAATCTGTTAATTTTGGCATTTTACGCATTCATAGAATGGCAAGTGGTAATGGCGCAGCCGCCAACCCTATCGACGATGGTTGTACAGGTCGCAACTGTTATTACTGGATTCATTTTGACAACACGCCAGAATCTTTAAGCAAACGCCTAGATGAAACCATAGATGACAGTAACCCTCTTACAGGTGCCGTACGTTACCTCAACACAAACTTTTATTACAGAGGTCCACGTAGCCTGTAATAACCGCCTAAAAAAATCCCTGCTTTAAAAGCAGGGATTTTTTTATTTATCTTTCATAAATTCTGTAAGCTCTGGTAACACCTCTAATGCCCCATATACACTTAAATGGTCATCATCTCGGTAGAGTACCAATCCCTCATCATTAAACACTTTCGGGAACAATGGGTACAAATCAAACAAATGCACATTGGTTGTTAACGCCATTTGCTTTTTCATAAAAGCCGATACAGCCTGTATTTCATCTGCTTGCATATGCTCAACAATAGCTGGGCATTCTGTTTCACTACCAAACCAGCGGTACAAAGGTATCTTATCAATACGTTGCAAGCATACCGATGGGCCTTCTTCTAAAACAGGTGCTTGCCCAAGCATAATCACTTGCGTCTTATCAAAACCACCAGCAACCTTAATATTTTCTTTCAAAAGATGCTGTAAAATATTTTCAAGCGGGGCATCTTCCATACCTTCAACTCTAAAAAGCCTGTGCATAAGTGCATAATCATACCTGTTTGCAATAAACAAATACTTAATACCACCTTGCTCTATATAACCTTGAAGTTCTTTCATCAGTTTTTCAGATGTACGAATCCACTCCGCATCTACTTCTTCAGGCTCTGTTGTTTCATACTTTGCAAAATACATTGGGTTGCCAGAAACACCAATGCCACGATAACTCAAGCCCTGCTGTTCTGCCCACGCCTTAATAAGTGGGTCAATCGCCTGCGAATGAGAATCCCCCACCAATAAAACCTCAGGCACTTCAGGTGTAAAAATACAAGCCAGTACTTTCGCTAAGTCATCTCTATCTTCGTGTGGTTTATTCTCTTTAATACAATTCATGTAGTTAAAGCTTGGTTTTGCAAAAGCTTTAATCAACCTTTCATCTTGGAAACTACGACCAAATACATTTGAATGGGTTTTTACGTAGTTTCCAGCAACCACCATTAAAACAATCGCAAAAAAGCCTTTTAACAATGTTTTACGTGGTGGCAACCAAAATCCTTTAGTACCAGTAGATAAAGGCTTTCTAAATGGTTTTTCAACATAACGCCAAGAAAGATAGGCAAATACAAAACTTAAAGCTGCAATAATCGCCGCTTGCACATTGGTTAAACTTTCACCTGTTACATTTGTAGTAAAAGCAATAAGCGGCCAATGCCATAAGTATAATGAGTAAGAAATAAGCCCCACCCAAACCACAGCTTTTAATGAGAGTAGCTTGTTAAACCAACCTTCTCTACCTGCATAAATAATAAATGCTGCCCCTAAAGCAGGAAACACCGACATAACCCCAGGGAAGTTATCACCCCTTACGCATAAAACAGAACCTACAAGCAACACAAAGCCTAACGTAGAAACAGCATGCGCCTGTGTTTTGTTTTTAAGTTTCGGCAACATACCTAAGGCAATAATCGCACCAATAATAAGTTCATAAGCACGGCTGTAAAACATGTAAAAAGCTTGTTTAAAGTTATTATGTGTTAAAAAGTATTCACAAAGAATCAAACTTATAACAGCTACCGCCACCATAAAAATCTTTAATACTTTAGGCTTAGCAAAGCTAAGAACACCCACAATTAAAAGCGGCCATACTAAGTAAAATTGCTCTTCAACGGCTAAAGACCAAGTATGCAATAAAGGCGATGCTTCTGCCCCTACTTCCATATACTCAATATCACGTGCAAATCTAAAATTACTAATTTGCGCACTAGCAAATTTTAAATCTTTAAAAAAGGATAAATACTCTTCCCTCGGCAACACAATAATAGCAATAGCTGCAGCCACTATAAGCATGGCAAACAAGGCGGGGAAAATTCTGCGCACACGACGGGCATAAAAATTAGCAAAAGAAAAAGAGCTCGACTGAACCTCTTTGTAAATAATAGTCGTAATCAAATAACCCGATATCACAAAAAAGATATCTACACCTACAAAACCACCCAATAACCAACTATTGTTCAAGTGATAAATCAAAACCGATAGAACAGCAAAAGCGCGTAAACCATCAATATCAGCACGATAAGCAGGATGCATAGTTATTTACCTCACACTAAAATAGAATATAATTTGTCTTAATTTGTTTCTTTTGTACAAGACTTTACATAAAAAAGCCAGTTTTAAACAAAAAAGCCAGCTCATAAAGAACTGGCTTTTTTGGAGCGGGATATGGGACTCAAACCCACGACCTCAACCATGGCAAGGTTGCGCTCTATCAACTGAGCTAATCCCGCACTTAAGATGAATAAAATTTACACCATTTCACGCATCTTTTTCAAGCTTTTTTTACTAAAAATCGCTTTTATTCTGTAAATTCTGTCGGGCGGACTTTGCGAGCAACAGCATTTAAAATACCGTTAATAAATTTGCTGTCTTTTTCACCAACAAAACCCTTAGAGATATTCACAAACTCATTCAAAATAACAGGGGCATCCACATCAACACGGCTGCTTAGTTCAGCCACAGTCGCAAGTAAAATAGACTGCTCCACTAAACCTAAACGCTTCCAAGACCAACGCTCATCAATATGCTGAGAAATAAGCGTTTCAAAACGTTGTTGGTTTTCTTGAACTTCATGAATAATTGTAGAAAAGATTTCTTTATTCGCTTTATGAGCATCTAAATGGTACACCACAAATTCTCTTAAAACATCTTCAAAAGGCATTTCTTTCATCAATTGATGTTGGTAAATAGCCTGTACAGCAAGCATACGTGCTTCTGTTTTATCATTACCTGTCAGGTTTGTATTCGGCACTGGAAAGTCCGAAAAGTCTTGTACAGTATCAGTCATGTGGTCACCCTATTTAAATACTCAATGAACAAAATTGCTCGTAACTGGAGCTTATATAAGTTAACTAACCACATCTTTCAAGAGCTGAATAAATTCTTTCGGGTCAGAAAACTCGTTATACACAGATGCATACCTCACATAACCGATAAAATCAACCTCTTTTAAGTATTTTAACAATAATTGCCCAATTTCCACTGCCTGAATTTCATTTCGGCCATCTTCTAACAGCTCATGTTCAATATCAGCCACAATACTGCTCATTTGTTTTTGGCTTACAGGTCGTTTTCTTAAAGCAATCATTAATGATTTTAAAAGCTTTTCACGGGTAAATAATTCACGTGAGCCATCTTTTTTAATCACAATAGTTTGCTGCACTTCAAAACGTTCAAAAGTTGTAAAACGCCTGCCGCAGTTATGGCAACTACGGCGACGACGAATCACACGGTTTTCATCAGAAGGTCGAGAATCTTTAACCTGCGTATCTTGGCTTCCACAAAATGGGCAACGCATTTTTTATACTCCTGTTGAATAAATCGGATAGCAGGCACAAAGCTTCAGCACTTCTTTTTTCACTGTCGCTTCAAGCTGAGCATTCCCCTTTTCACCATTTTCTTTTAAACCTGTAAGTACTTCATTAATCCATTGGGCAATTTGCTGCGCTTCATCTTCTTTAAAGCCACGAGAACAAACAGCAGCAGTCCCCAATCTAATGCCAGAAGTCACAAATGGGCTTGCATCATCAAAAGGTACCGCATTTTTATTACAAGTCATACCTGCACGTTCTAGTGCTTTTTCAGCATCTTTACCTGTTAGCCCATGTTTGCGCAAATCAAGCAATAGCAAGTGGTTATCTGTACCACCAGAAACAATATCCCAACCTAATTTTTGCAAACGTGTCGCCATAATATCTGCGCAAGATTTCACACGCTTAATATATTCTTTAAATTCTAGTTTTTGTGCTTCTTTAAAAGCAACAGCTTTTGCCGCAATCACATGCATAAGCGGGCCACCCTGCATACCAGGGAATACTAAACTATTAAATTTCTTCGCCAAATCTTCAGAGTTTGTCAGAATAAACCCACCACGTGGACCACGCAATGTTTTATGTGTTGTACTTGTCACCACATCTGCATAAGGTACAGGAGACATATGTTCTCCAGCCGCCACTAAGCCGGATATATGCGCCATATCCACCATTAAATGTGCGCCAACTTTATCTGCAATATCACGGAATTTTTTAAAATCAATTTCACGTGGATAAGCACTCGCACCCGCAATAATAAGTTTAGGTTTTTCTGCTACAGCAATACGCTCTACTTCTGCATAATCAATCAGCATCGTGTCTTTATCCACACCGTAAGAAACAGCATCATAAAACTTACCAGAAACATTAACAGAAGCACCATGTGTCAAGTGTCCACCGTGGTCTAGCGCCATACCTAGTATTTTATCACCAGGCTGTAAAAGCGCATAAAACACAGCTTGGTTTGCCTGAGAACCAGAATGCGGTTGCACATTGGCATACTTAGCATCATAAAGCTCACACAAACGCTCAATGGCCAAAGCTTCCGCTTTATCTACCGCTTCACAACCACCATAATAACGCTTATGTGGGTAACCTTCTGCATATTTATTAGTTAAAACAGACCCCTGAGCCTGCATCACAGCAAGTGATGTTAAGTTTTCAGAAGCAATCAGTTCAATACCATCACACTGACGTTGAAACTCTTCACGAATCACATCAAATATTTGATCATCAACACCCGCTAAATTCTGATTAAAAAAGCGTACTTGTTCTTTTGCCATTTTACTTCTCTTTCTGCTATCTCGTCGTTAAATCTGTTCTATTTTTTCAACACGGCGTAAATGGCGCCCTTGTTCAAATTCTGTTGTTAAAAAAGTATCCACCATATCTTGAGCTTGCTCAAACTCGATAAACCTAGCCCCTAAGCAAAGCACATTCGCATCATTATGTTCTCTTGCAAGCCTTGCTAATTCAGTATTATGTACCAATGCCGCACGTATACCCTTATGTTTATTTGCCGCAATAGAAACACCAATACCGCTACCACAAACAAAAATACCTAAAGCAGAATCCTCTATCATCGGCACAGCTTTCGCCACAACATCTGGGTAATCAACAGAATCTTCTGTATAAGCACCTACATCAACCACATCATAGCTTTCTTCTAGCCACTGTTTGAGCTGATTTTTTAAGGAAACACCTGCATGGTCTGCAGCTAAAATAATTTTTTGTGTTTGCACAGTTTATCTCTTATCTTCTTTTTCTTACCTCAAATAAAATACACCCTCATGGGTGTATAATCAAGCATAACCTACTAGATATTGTGTAAGCATTAGGCCATATAATCATAATCTTTTAATAAAGGTTTATTTTGCATATCTAAATGCATTTTTTCTAAAGCATCATCTGCACGCACACCGGTTACCTTACCCACAATAACAGAAAGCTCCGACATAATTGTACCAACAGAATACGGGTCTCCCCCATTAAATACTTTAGATTGCGTCATTTGGTAAATCTGCGTCAACTCAGGGAAAAACTTTGGCGGAAAATTACGTTGTAATTCTCTATAAATACTAGACACATAAGAAACCACCATAGAAAGATCTTTTTGTGCCCGCGTCACTTCCGAATTAGATGGGATACTGTCTAACTGCGCTGCCATTTGGGTTACTCGTTCTTGTATATGTTCAGGTAAAAAGTGTGAACGCGACATATAATTTAACATCGCAAGCGTTGGGCGTGGCATGGGCACTAAAGCAGGGTCTTGCTGTCGTAATACATTATAAGAATCAAAGTAATCAGAAGCCTGCTTCTGAGGCATAACAATATTAGCAGAAGCATCATGCTTTTCTACTTTATTAATAACACCCTCTCTGTGTTCAGCCGCTACATGCGGGTAAAAGCGCAGAGCATCCACTTTCATGCTTTAAGCCTCCTGCTTATACATTTTTATTAGACAAAATCTTACTCTTATAGTTATATATGGGTATAAACAACAGCCATTTAAAGTAGGTAACCACATGAAAAGAAGAGACTTTTTTAAAGAACTCAGCAGGCAAACCTTAAGTGCTTATCACTTAGATAAAGCACAAAACGAATCCGATGGCCGTAATTATGAGACTATTTATACAGAAAAAAACAACAACTGGTTAATAACAAACCTACAAAAAATGTTTGAAATTCAAGATCTTAAAGAACTTTCAAACATCATTATAACAACAGATTTTACAACAACATATCCCGAAACAAACAAACAGAAAGCCCTTTGCTTAAGTCATCAGTATCAGCAAGCTCTTTCAAGTCACGATCAAATTATATGGCAACCCCAAATAGAAGAAATATCTGTTTTAAAACAAATAGATACACAAAATAAAATTCTTATTTGCCTCCATTGGTTCGCCAACGAACAACTACTCAAAGAGACTCAAGAACTTTGCAGCACTTCAAAAAATATAGATTTATTTGTCGGCAACTTAAAAGATAAAATAACCAAGCAAAGCCCTGCCTTTATGCGCCTTCAAAGCTTTATAGAAGACGCCTCATAAATACATACATAAAAAAGCACCCCAACAGGGTGCTTTTTAAATATAGGGTATATTTTAAAGATTACGATCAAACTTCTCGTCGATAAATTCTTTAATAAACGGATTCGAAAATTCATCCGTAATTGGGCTTAGCGATAACATTTCAATCGGGTCGCGCGCTTCAATATCAAACTTACCTACAAAAATATCCTGTATTTCTTGATAAAGCTCAGCATGTGCAGAAAGCTCAGGAGAAACGTTTGACATATTCATATGTTCTGTCACATGAATTTCCGCAACGGAGCAGAAAAGCTCTAAGTCTGCATCAAAACGATCTAATACATGCATCGCTGTTTCAGGGTCCTGAATAAAAATATCAGACATCGCCAAATAATCATCACGACGTTGCAATGTAAGTGGCGTAATACGAGACATCACATTATGCAACCAACCCATACGGTAAGCTTCGCCTAATTTTTTAAGCATTGTCGGGTTTAAGTTCCAACGTTCTATCGCTTTTGTGTCAATACCATCTGTTACGTCAGAAAATTTATCCATCATATCTGTCATTTTTGTACCCTATTAATTTAACTTTAGTTAATACATATTATCCTACAATGCATGCCTTTACGCAATAGCTGTTGTTAGGTATATAAAAAAACGCCGCAACATACTGCGGCGTTTAAGTTACAAAGCACGAACTTCCTTAACTTCAGGAATATAATAAGTAAGCATACTTTCTATACCCTGTTTAAGTGTAATACTAGAACTTGGGCAACCACTGCAAGAGCCCATCATTTCTAGGTAAACGACACCATTATCAAAACCACGGTACGTAATATCACCACCATCTTGCGCAACAGCAGGGCGTACTTTTTCATCTATCAGTTCTTTAATTTTATTAATCAGATCAGGGTCATTTGTTCCTTCACCAATTTCTTTTACTTCAACCGCTTCTGTTGAACCTTCTATCACTTTATCGCCAGATTCAAAAAAGTCTTCAAGCGCTGGTGCTACACCTGCGTTAATTTCTGCCCATTCTTTTTCTTCATCTTTAGTTACTGTAATAAAATCAGCACCAATAAAAACACCTGTAACACCTTCTACAACAAACAAGCGTTTTGCCAGAGGCGAGCTTTGTGCACTTTCAGAACTTGGAAAGTTTGCAGCAGCACCTGCCAGCAAGGTTGTGCCTAAATTATATTTTAAAGAATTTGGGTTAGGTGTGCGTTCTGTACGCACTGTCATTACTTTTTCACTCATTTTAACACCTTCTTATAATACCTGAGCTCTATACTCAAGATATAACCTTTAATCCGCAAAAAGTCTAGCCTATTTTGCTAAAGACTTACGCCTTAACAGATAAAAACCACCAAAGATCAAGAGTAAAATTGGTGCAAATAAAAGATTTAACAAAGCAATGACTTGACCAAAACTTTCTATGCTAGAACGCATCTCTTCTCTAATTTGTCGTAGTTTAAATCGTAGTTCCAGTTCTTCTTTCGCTAACGCAATGCGTTTTTCTTCTAATTGATGATTTACAAAATCTTCATTTGCACTCTGCTTATTAATCGCACGCATTTGCGTGGTAACAACAAAGTAGTCTCTCATTAACTCTTGCTCTTCTTCCTGATATGTTGCGCTTTGAAGACTCAACATCTCTTCTAAAAGCGTAAAATTACGTTGTTTATCTAACTTACCAAACAAGCCTAATAATCTATGATCTCCTACTAAGTAGCGCACCATATCTAAAACCATTGAAATGTTTGAATTAGCGGGTATTGGCTGCTGCCCCTGCCCCATACTAAACATAGAGAATCGATCTGTTAAAAAATCTGCGTCGGCAACTGTAATAACAACCGCTTCTTTTTGAGATTCTTTCTTAAACTTAGCCATTTCTTCTAAATTTACAGACTGATCAATAGGTACAAAATCTAAATAATAATCAGCAACTAAATCTGGTAATTTATCAAATGCAGAAGAAAGTTTACCCTGCACCATTGCAGCCAAATACCTTTCTTTTTCATCTCCTTTTGCTTTTTGAGATAAAATTTGAGGCGCAATTGTATCGAATAAATACCTTGGCACATAGCGTGATGCATCCGTCGTTTTTAATAGCGGCGTCGCAACAATACCTTCTGCACTTTTATCTGTAATTTTATAATGACCAGACTCCGCAAAACTTAAACGTTTGACTTGCTTTAAAAACGGCATTTTGTAATTAATTTGCGCACCTGATAGATTTAACCACATTGGGTAACGACTATCACCCAAGCCTTCCATTGTTGCAATTTGCGCTAGCCTGCGGTCTTCAACAACTTCTACATAATCATAATCAACCCCCCAATGGCGGAGTAAATCTGCTGGATGATCTGTTTTTCTTTGATCCGAATTACGGTTTGGCGTTTCAAATTTACTGCCTAAGCCCTGCCTAAAATAAGGGTCCATAATAACAAGCGCACGACCACCGTTAACCAAATACTGATCTAACGCAAATGTTGTTTCTACACGAATGTAAGGCGCAACATATACAATGACAGCATCTAAATTAGGCGCAAGTTCTGGCTTATCCTCATTCACCCATACAAGGTCATAATCTTTTGCCAGTATTTTTAAAAAGCGTGGTAACGAATCGCTTTGGGTCGGATCAAGACTTGTAACAATACCTATTCTTTTTTGTTTTGTTTTTGTAAGCTCAGCCATAAGCTGCCCCAGATAATATTCAAAGTAATTGAATTCGTTAGGTTCTAAGCGCGCAATGGCATGCTCTCTATCTCTAATTTTAACAACCAAGCCGAAAAAGAAGCCGCCGCCCTGCTGTAATGATATTTCTTGCACACCTGAACGAATCGCTGCAAAGGTACGTTCTGTATCACCTGTAGGGTCTATTTCTTCAAACGACATACTGCCCTTACTTTCACGCACAAGAGACTGAATAACCGAACGCACGCGAGCGGCATGCTTTTTAATATCCAATGTTAAATCAGGGTTAGAAGAAGAGTAATATAAAGTTAGTTGAACAGAATTTTCGGGTAAATCTTGCGCCATTTTAATTAAGTTTTCACTTACTGATAAACGCTTTTCTTCTGTTAAATCAACATAACTATTTAATTTATGAGAAGATATATTCAACAAAGTAAAAAGCACAAAAAACAACGCATATACAGATTTTTTACGCTGTCCACCATGTCTGAGCATTAAAATACTTTGAGCAAGCACAAGCCCCATAGTAATGCTTGTAATAAAGAAGACAACATGTTGAAAATCTAGTAATCCATAATAAAGTTGCTCATATCGATTTATAGGCGAGTTTACAATAAGCGTATCTAGAACTTTTGCTGGTACGTATTCTCTTAACAAACTTGTTAGTAAGCCCCAAGAACTTAAAACAGAGAAAAATGAAAGTAACAAACCTATACTAAAAGCACCAATTTGTCCTTTACTTACCACTGCGCCTAAATAAGAAAGCATAAGCATAAAGCCAGCAAATAAAACAGCCGCAAAATACCCCCCTAAAATCGGACCTAAATCTGGATTACCAAGATAAAACACGCTTATAATAATAGGGCATGTAAGGGCAAGAAGCGTTAGCATAACAGTCCAAGCCGCTAAAAACTTAGCAATACCTACAGAAAAAATACTTAAGGGCAACCCTATAACAAATTCTGCGGTTTTTCTTTTATAATCATCCGCCCAGGTAGACATCATAAGCGCTGGCGCTAAAAAGATAAAAACCCAAGGGATAAAACTAAAAAATAGGTCTAAACTTGCAATGTTTTGCGCAAACCATCCACCCATAAAAAATGTCATCACATTTAAAATAAGTAACGCTAATATTAAAAAGACATAGGTACTCGCAGATGAAAAGTATCTTTTTAATTCAAACAAATAATACGAAAACATCTTTTATGATTCCTTAATTTTTTTTGTAAGTTTTGCAAACTCTTTGTTTAGATTTTCTTTTTTGCTAGCAAGCTCTTTTTCATCCCAATCAGCAAGAATTTCACCCTCATTTAGAATAATACAACGAGAACAAACCTGTGCAACATCTTCTAAAATATGTGTAGAAAATAAAATAGCACAGTGTTTACTAATTGTTTTTAGGCTCTCTAGCAATTCTTGTTTTTGGTTAGGGTCTAAGCCTTCAGTGGGTTCATCTAACACTAAAACTTCTGGGCTATGGATTAAAGCTGCAGCCAAATAAACACGCTGCTTTTGCCCCTTAGAAAGAGTATGAAATAATCGTTTTTGTAAATTTTGGGCATCTGTTAGCTGTAGCACAGCTTGTAACGCTTCTTTAGGGTCTGCAACAGCTTGTACCTTAGCAACCATTAACAAAAACTCTTCAACTAAAACATCTGGATATTCCATAATGCTTTCAGGTAGGTAACCTAAACATTTTTGCGCCTCTATTGTATCTTCTGCAATATCAAAGCCTTGTAGTTTTACACAACCACTATCCGCTTTTAAATAGCCCGATATAAGTCTTAAACAAGTACTTTTACCAGCACCATTAGGCCCTAAAAAACCAACGATTTCACCTTTAGATATTGAAAAACTTACCTCTTTTAACGCCTGGATGCGACCGTAAGATTTTGTTAAAGAAGATACTTCTATTGCAGGAAACATCTATTACATACCTTTGTTATTTTTTATAAGTGGCGAAAGTATAGCATAAGATATTACAAATAGAAATGCCCGCGGTTGGTTCCGCGGGCTTATTAAGAGGCTTTGTGAGGGCTAGGATAACAACAAGGGTACAAGGGGAAGGATACACAAAACCTCAATTTCTAAAACATTTAAGCTCGCAGTGCGGATAAATGTTTGCTTTTTTGTTGCTTGCAGCTATACATTTCAGTATCTGCTTTTGCAATTAAATCTGCTTTTGTTGTCGCTTGCGCAAAAGCACAGGCGCCAATAGAAACTGTTATATAAATATCTCTACCTTCAAAAGAACAAGGAGATGAAGCAAGAGTATCCATAAGCTCTCTTTGTTTTTTCTGGCTAGCAGAGCCTGTCATTTCTTTTAATATAACGCAGAACTCATCGCCACCAACTCTAAAAATCATATCTGTATCACGTGTGTTACGCTCTAAAACTTCAACAATATGCTTTAAAATAGCATCTCCTGCTAAATGACCTAGCGTATCATTTATTGTTTTAAAGTCATTCACATCTATCATTAACAATGCGCCATGGTGGTTATAACGTTTAAATAGAGAAAGAGATTTATTTAGTTCTTGCTCGAAAGCACGCCTATTTAACGCTCCTGTTAAAGCATCTCGCCTGGCTTGTTGCTTTAAACCATGTATTAAATCATTCTGTAAATGAATCTGTTTTTTCAACGAGTCCATTTTAAGTAATAATTTTTTCAGCTTCTCTTTTGTAAGCTCACCTTCAAGAAATTCTCTTTCTAATTCCTTTAAGGAGTCTGCAGCTGTACTTTCTAGCACTTTCATATGCGTCCCTTTCTAAACATTCATTTAGTTTGTAGATAAACATATTCAAAAGCCGTGCCAAAAAATCGTATCTTATTGTTATAAAAGAAAAAAAGGAGCAAAAGCCCCCTTTTTATTAATACTCTCTTACCTCAACATTTTCGGAAGATGGTTTGTTTATTTCTTCCATATCGGGGGTTTTAATATCATCTGTACTTTCAGTTTCTGAAATTAGATCGATTAACCCAACCGCCTGTTCTTCTAATGCTTTAGAAGCTGCTGAAGCCTCTTCCACTAAAGCGGCATTTTGCTGTGTAAAGGTATCCATTTGAGCAATAGTCTTGTTAATTTCCTGAATACTCAATGCTTGTTCTTGAGATGCCTCAGAAATACCACCAACCATATCAGTTACTTTAGTCACGTTGCTAATAATGTCATTTAAGCATGAACCTGTTTGGTTAACTTGCTCTGTACCCGCTTTAACTTTTTGTACAGATTCTGTAATCAGAGATTTGATTTCTTTCGCAGCTTTGGATGAACGACCTGCTAATGTACGCACTTCAGATGCAACAACCGCAAAGCCTCTACCTTGTTCTCCAGCACGCGCGGCTTCCACTGCGGCGTTTAGCGCTAGTAGGTTTGTTTGGAAGGCGATTTCATCAATAACACCAATAATATCATTAATTTTAGATGATGATTCACTAATTTCACCCATCGCCTGAATCGCACTACGCACAACCTCACCACCTCTATCTGCTGCTTGCCTTGTATCATTTGCAGAAGTTAATGCTTCTTTCGAGTTTTGAGCGTTATTATTTACACGCTCTGTAATTTGTTGCATAGAAGCTGTTGTTTCTTCAATAGATGCGGCTTGCGCTTCTGTACGTTCAGAAAGATTTGTATTACCTTGGGCAATATCTCTTGTTGCCGTATTAATGGCTTTTGCTGCATGCTCAATTTGGTTTTCAACACGCACTTTTTCTTGTTCAGATTTACGTTGATGTGTCACATCTGCCCACTCTGCAAAAGTACCCATACGTTTACCATTACTAAATACACCACCTACATTTAATGAGAGTGTTAAACTACCAACTTTAATATCCGCTCTGTGCACTTCACCTTCTTTAAGAGAGTGCAGAACTGTTCTAATCGCATCAGGGTCTTTATGGAAGTTATGAATTGAAGCACCAATAACCTTTTCAGGGTCAAATTTCGGGTATACTTTACGAATATCATCTGCAATACGGTGGAATGCACGCACAGAAGCATCGTTTGCAAATACTAAATTATCTTCCTCGTCTGCCATCATCACGTTAGAGTTTAAGCCTTTAATGCAAGAAAGCACTTTTTCTGCCTGCTCTTCTGATGCTAATTGTTCTGTAATATTTGCCCATTCAGCAAAAGTACCTTTACGCTCACCATTTACAAAAATTGGCGCTACATTTAAAGAAAAGACAAGCGTACCAACTTTAATACGCGCCTTATGAATATCCCCTTCCTTCATATTGCGAAGTACTTTTTTAATAATTTCAGGGTCTTTATGGAAATTATGAATTGAAGCACCTATGGCTTTATCAGGGTCAAACTCGCTATACACCTCACGAATATCATCTGCAAGTTCATGAAAAGCATTATAACTTGCATCATTTACAAAAATAAGATTATCGTTATCATCTGCTACCATCACATTCATACGTAAAGAATTAAGCAGAGCAGATTTCATCTGTAATAAATTCGCATCAGTATCTGTTACCTGAGACGCACCACCTTCATCCGAAACTTCAGATAATGCCTGAAGAGCTTTATAAATACGTGTACCTTCATCACCTCTATTTGTTACTGCGCTAAAGTTAGACATATCTTCCGCTAAAGACTCTGCATACTTACAAGCACGCTGTAAAGATGAGGCCCCTTTAGATGTAACAACATATAAGCCAATAGCAATAGCTAAACCTAGGCAACCCGCTACCCATGCATAAACAACAGAGGTCATAAACATTTGAACAATAAAGGCCATTGCTAAAGGCAATGCTAATAAAGATACAACTTGTAAAATTTGCATATTTTTCGACAAACTTAAGGATTTCATAAATCCGCTCTCCTTGGTGTATATAATTATTCTAAACTTCTAAGAATTAACTATATTGTAAGCAGGGCATGAGTGAGAGCTCTATAAAAAGAATATTAAAAAAACAAAAAAGACGCATTTCTGCGCCTTTAAAGAGTAATCATCATTTAATACGATCAACCGATTTTATGAGGAAGGACTATCCTTTTAAATGCTTCGCCACAGCTTCTGCGGCACGTTCGGAGGCTGTTTTACCTCCAGAAAGAAGTGTCTCGCGTACTTTTTTCATCCCATCAAGCTGTTTTTTACGCTCAGGCTGACCCGATAAAATTTCTAATGCTTTTTCAGCAAAATGCTGACCCGTTGCCCCTTTTTGAAGCAATTCTGGCACCACCTGCTCATCCACAACTAAGTTCACAGGGCTAAAATACTTAATTTTAACAAAGGGTTTGGCAATAGCATATGTAAGCTTAGAAAGCTTATAACCAACAACCATTGGCAGACCAAGCATCGCAAGTTCTAAGTTTGCAGTACCAGAAGTAACCAAAGCAACATCACATTTTTTAAGAACATCAAAACGCTCTTGTCCATGAGTATACTCAAATTTATCATCAACAAAAGATTCTAGAAATGATCTATTAATATGGTCTGCGATAGGTACAACCGCTTGTGCATCAGGGTAACTTGCTTTAATACGTTTAAAAGCATCAACCAATTCAGGCATCATACGAGAAATTTCTGAAACACGAGACCCAGGTACCAATGCAATGCGTGGCGCTTTTTTATTAAGCGCTTTTGCACGTTTGGGCATATAACTTTCTAAACGTTCTGCAACAGGGTGCCCCACATAAGTGCAGGCAAGACCTGCTTTTTCATACACTTTTGGCTCAAATGGGAATAAAGCTAAAACCTCATTCAAATATTCTTTCATTTTATAAATGCGCTTTTTGCGCCATGCCCACACGTGCGGACTTACAAAATGAATGGCTGGAATATCCATTTCTGCTTTAACCGCCTTTGCAACACGTAAAGTAAAATCGGGACTATCAATGGTAACAATCGCATCTACTTTTTCTGCTTGCGCAGCATGTACCGTTTGGCGGATACGCTTTTTAATAAGCGGCACTCTAGGTAACACCTCTGTCAGTCCCATAACGGCAAATTCTGAAAGATCAAACATAGAAGGCACGCCCTCTGCTTCCATTTCAGAGCCACCAATACCAATAAAACTGATATTATTTTTAAACTTTGCTTTCAGTTCACGAATAAGGCCCGCACCTAAGATATCGCCAGAAGATTCACCCGCAACAACAAGAACTTTATATTTTTTAGACATTTTCTTTTTCTTCACTTACACCGTACACATACAGCCCTAATTTATCAGCTTTTTCAATAAAAGCAGCGCCATCTAATAACAATGTTTGCCCTGCCTCTACCGCTAAACCATCAAAGCCTAAATCTTTTAAACTCTGTAACGTAAGCAGCCCTACACCTGGCATATCTACACGCGTATCTTGGTTAGGCTTAATCGCCTTAATTAAAACGCCACCTTTATTTTTACGTCCGCGTAAGGGCGCACATCTTTTAATCAGCTCAGCAGTACCCTCAACCGCCTCAACACCTAACACAACTTGGTCTTTGACAATAACAGCTTGCCCAATATCAAGCCCACCTAAAGTTTTGGCTGCTTTAAAACCAATATTTATATCTTTTAACTGTTTATCCGTTGGTTTATTTTTACCCAATACACCTTCAGAGGCTAACAACTGTGGCACAAGCTCATGTGCACCTAGTACTATAAAACCTTCAGATTCAAATTCTCGGCATAAGCGGCTTAAAAGCGCATCATCATTATGTGTTGCTAAAGATGCCAATATTTTTGCACCACGCATATCCAATTTTAAGTCAAAGAAAGAGGGTTTAGATAAAAACCCCGCCATACAAACATGGGTACATTTTTCAGTTTTTAATGTTTTAATAACCTTAGCAATAGCCCCTAGGCCGAGTTCTATTGTCGGCACATTTTCCATTGTTTCAGGCTTAGGTTGCCCTTTAAACGTTACCATTAAAATTTGCTTTTCAGCCTTTAATATAGCGTGGGCAACTGCCGTAGGCAACACGCCCCCACCAGCTAAAATGGCAACTTTTTCTTTAGATTTAGGCTGCGTCATGCCCCGCTCCCGTTGGTGAGCATACACCTTTTTTAGAAAGGCGGATAAAATCTGCTACTTCATGTACAAGTTCCACATTTTTAAACAGCTCACAAACATCATCTAAGCGCTCATCCATTGTACCTTCTTGAGCAAACATCATACGGTACGCTCTACGTAATGCATTAATATCATCTTTTGCAAAACCGCGGCGTTTTAAACCAATAAGATTTAAGCTTTCTAAATGCGCTCGATTCCCCTGAACCAAACCAAAAGGAATCACATCTTGCACAACAATAGAGCCGCCACCAAGCATCGCCTGACGCCCAATACGCAAAAATTGCTGTACAGCAGAAAGCCCGCCAATTGTGACATAATCATCTATATGTACATGCCCTGCAATGGTTGCGCCATTTGCAAGTACACAGTTATTACCAACAACACAATCATGCGCAATATGTGTAAGAGCCATAAATAGGTTATTATCGCCTACTTTAGTAATGCCTTCATCTTGCACTGTACCCAACTGCATGGTCACATATTCACGAATTTTGTTGTTTTTACCAATACGTAATTTTGTATTTTCACCATTGTATTTTAAATCTTGCGGTGCCTGGCCGATAGAGGCAAAAGGATAAATTTCTGTCTCCTCACCAATTTCAGTATCACCCTCAATCGCTACATGGCTTTTAAGCATACAGTTTTCACCTAGCTTAACCTGTGCCCCTAAAGTACAATATGGCCCAATATAAGAACCTTCCCCGATAACAGCGCCATCTTCAATAATAGCTGTTGGGTGGATAAAAGTTTTGCTCGTCATTATTTTTCATCCTCTTTTAAAACAACTTTTGCAGTAAAGGAAGCATTGGCAATTTTTTCACCCTCCACAAAAGCATCACCTTCAAATTTAAACACAGTACCGCGTTGCTTTACACAAGTAACTTCAAAATCAATCGTTTGTTCAGGAAGTACGGGTTTTCTGAATTTACACTCCTCTACAGCCATAAAATAAAAATATGTTTCTTCTGCTGTTTTATCTAAATGTAAACATACATATAACGCAGAAGCTTGCGCCATCGCCTCAAGTGTCATCACACCTGGCATAATTGGGTTACCCGGAAAGTGCCCCTTAAAGTACATATCTTCTTTTTGTGTATATTTACGTGCATGAATAGAGCTTTTTTCTTTATCAAAGCTCACAACCTCATCAATTAAAAGCATTGGCTCTCTATGAGGAATTCTAGATTCTACACCCTGTTTATCTAACAACATATTTCTTCTCTTACTTTTTTAATAATCGGCTTAGTTTCGCCTGTTCTTTTCGCCACTCTTTAAGCGGAATTGCAGGGAACCCACCTAAAACAGCGCCAATTTTATCTATATTTTTAGTAATCACACCACGTGCTGCGAGCATAACTCTATCTGCAACCTTTACATGACCAGAAACACCAGATTGTCCGCCCAACACAACACCGTCGCCAAGTTCAGATGAGCCAGCAACACCTGTTTGAGAAACAATTTGACACATACGACCTATTTTAACGTTATGCCCAATTTGCACAAGGTTATCAATTTTTGTCATATCGCCAATTTCCGTAGGTGCTAATGCGCCTCTATCAATCGTTGTGCCTGCACCAATTTCTACAAAATGGCCAATTTTAACAGAGCCTACTTGCGGTACTTTTACAATTTCTTTACCATCAAAAGCAAAGCCAAAACCATCTTGCCCAATGGCAACATTGGCATGAATAATACAATTTGTGCCTATTTCTGCACAAATAATACTACAGCCTGCGCCAATACGTGTACCTGCACCAATTTTTACATTTGGGCCTATATAAGAATTTGCACCGATGTAAACGTTTTCTGCAATTTCAGCACCAGCATCAATAACGGCACCAGCGGCTATTTCAACATTTTTATGTACATTTGCAGAAGCATCTACAGCCGCCAATTTATGTATTGATGGCTCAACATGAGGCACCGGATAAAACAATGCCGAAGCTTTTGCATATGTCGGGTACGGCATTGCTGTAACCAAACCAACAACACCTTCTGGAAGTTGGGAAACAAATTCTGGTTTTAAAATCACGGCAGATGCTTTTGTATCTTGTAAATATTGGACATATTTAGGGTTATCAAGAAAGGCCAAAGCCCCATCGTGCGCATGTTGCACTGGGGCAATGGTTGTAAGTATAACGGAAGGGTCTCCAACAACTTCACAATCAAGTTGTTCCCCTAAGTCCTTCGCACTAAAGGGGCCAGAAACTTTAAAAAACTTGTTCATTATTTATCCAGTTTTTTGTTTGTACGTTTAAGTACTTCTTCTGTTAAATCAATTTCAGTTTCATGGAACACAACAAGTTTTGTAGGTAAAATTGCTGTGTAGCCTTCTTTTTTAGCAATATCAATAATCACTTCACGTACTGCATCTACAATTGGTTTACGTAGTTCTAAATTACGACGGTCTAAACCTTCTTGAGAGGCGCGCACTTCCATACGATAATCACGTACTGCTTTTTTAAGCTTATCTTCTTCTTCTTTAAACTTATCTTCAGAAAGAACAGATTTTTTATTCATTAAGTCATCTTGTTTTTTCTTAAGCTCTTTTTCAAGTTTATCGATATTTTTTTGCGCTTCTTCCGTTTCTATTTTAAGAATCTCACGCGCACGCTCTGCAGCGTTTGTTTGTGCAATAACAGCCTGTGTATCTACTACGGCAATTTTTGTTTCCGCTTGTGCAGAAAAGGCTACTGTTAAAAAGCTTAGAGCTAATACTAAAATACGCATTATTATTTACCTTTTTATCTTAATTTTATTAGAAACTAGAACCTACGCTAAAGCTGAACACTTGTGTTTCATCGTCTTCTGCTTTAACAACTGGGAAACCAAATTCAAAACGTAACGGACCTAAAGGCGAACGCCAGAAGATACCAGCACCCACAGAAATACGGTATGTTTGGTCATCTACAACATTCGGGTTATCGTTTTTAAATTCAGTCACAATACCACCGTCAGAAAATACAAAACCTTTAACGCCAGATTCATCTAACTTACCAAGCGGGAATCGTACTTCTAGGTTGTTACCTAACATATATTGACCGCCTAAAGCATCTTTAGTTGTTGCATCACGCGGGCCAATACCAGAAAGATCAAAACCACGTAATGTCTGACCACCTGCACGGTAAAGATCAAATAACGGAATTTCTGATCCTGTTTCAATAATCGCACCTGCACGACCACCTACAGAGAATGTCCACTTATCCCAAAACGGAATATGGTACGAACCTTTTACATCTGTACGAATAAAGTCCACATCACTGCCTAAACCTGCATAGTCAACACCAAGAGAATAGTTATAACCTTTTGTTGGCATAATATAGCTATCACGCGTGTCAACACGATAGGTGTTAGAAATCATCAGCATGTTACGCTCGCCCTCTTCGTCTTTAATAAACTGAGAGGCGTCATCATCAACATCTTCAATCGCTTTTTTCTGTAGCGTTAACGCTACAAGGTTAGATGAGTATTCATCAATCGGGAAGCCAAAACGTAAACGGCCACCTTGCGTTGCTTGGTCGTAAGAAGATTGATCTTGATAATCATAAACTTCATTAAATAAATCAAAACCTGCTGAAAGCTCTTGGTCCATAAAATATGGTTCAGTAAAACTTAAATTGAAGTTTTTACGACGACCCGATAAAGCAAAAGATAAGCCTACATTTTGCCCTTTACCAAGGAAGTTCTTTTCTTTTACATCAGCAGTTGCCAAGAAACCCTCATAAGAAGATACACCTGCAGCAATTTGAAATTCACCGGTAGACTGTTCTTTTACATTCACATCTAGGTCAATTTTATCTGGGTAATCTGTTGGCGTACGCTCAACATCTACTTCTTCAAAGTAATCTAAATACTTCAAACGATCTTCTGAACGTTGTAGTTTAGATGTTGAAAAAGCATCACCTTCTGCTAAACGCATCTGACGACGAATCACATGGTCACGTGTTCTGTCATTACCTTTAATGTTAATACGGTTAACGTAAACACGTGGGCCTGGACGCAGCGTAAACACAATATCAATTGTGCCTGCATCAAAATCTTTTTTCACACGTGGGTACACATCTGTAAAAGCAAAACCATGAGAACCTAAGTAATCAATAAGTGCATCCACATTGCTTTCAATTTGCAAGCCATTATAATTTTGACCTGATTTAATTGTTAACTGTTTATAAAGCTCATCTTGCGGTACATCCACATCTGCAGCCTGAATTGTCACATCATTTACTGTATAAACTTTACCTTCATGAATCGAAAACGTCATAAAGAAGCCTTCTTTATCACGAGAAAGCTCAGCAACAGCAGAATTCACTTTAAAATCGGCATAACCATTTTTAACGTAAAAACGACGAAGCAATTCTTTATCATATTCCATACGATCAGGATCGTATGAATCTGCACTACCAAAGAAACGCCACCAAGCAGATTCTTTCGTGCTCACAACATCACGTAGTTTGCCATCTGTATAGTCTTGGTTACCCACAAAACGGATACTGCGAATTTCTGTTTTTTCGCCTTCATCAATTTTGTAAATCACATCTACTCGGTTTTGGTCACGGCGAATAATTTGTGGCTCAACAGAAGCTAGAAAATGTCCCGCAGCGCGGTACGCTGATAAAATTTCAGAAACATCTTTCTGTACCTTACCAGGGTTATAAACACCACGTTCTTTAAGCTCTACTAGCTTTTTAAGTTGCTCTTCTCCAAGCTCATCTAAGCCTTCAAATACAACACGATTAATCACAGGGTTTTCTTGTACTTCTACAACAAGAGTACCTTCATTCCATGTCATTTTAACATCATCAAATAAGCCTGTAGCATAAAGAGATTTAACCGCCTTACGAGAGTTTTCAGCTGAATATTCAGCCCCCTCATATAAGCTTAGGTAACTACGTACTGTTTGCTCTTCAATACGCTTATTGCCTTCTACCAAAATCTTCTGAATGCTTTCAGCCCAAGCTGGCGCAGAAGCAAGCGAAAGCACGCTTAAAGCTAAAAGGGATTTTTTCATTATTTTTATTCTCCTGTTTGAGCAGATTCACTTTGCACTTCAGATGGGCTAAGTGCAGGGATAATTACACGCACTGTATCTTTATACAATGCAAATATCATAAGGCTGATAACTACCGCAAAACCAAAGCGGTAACCATACTCTTGTACTTTTTCATTAAGCGGACGACCTAACAAAATCTCAAATGTATAAAACAATAAGTGGCCACCATCTAAAACGGGGATAGGCAATAGATTCAACAAACCTAAGTTAATAGAAATAAGCACCATAAACATAATAAGTGCATAAATACCGTAAGATGCAGAATCACCAGCCATTTTAGCAATGGTTACAGGGCCACCAACATCGGCCGGAATTTCCTGTAAAATCATGCTTTTTAAGCCTTCAAGCGTCAGTGCCGACATTTCATATGTACGTTTAACAGCCTCTGTTACTGCACTAAAACCAGGGTGTTCAACCATATAGGTTTCACCCGCGGCACCAATACCAATCATACCTGCTTTAACTTCTTTACCAAGCAGGTTCTTTTTATTATGAATTTTAGGCGTAATAAATACTGTTAGAATCTCATCTTCACGCGCTACTTTTAGCAATAAACGCTCACCACCACGCGCACCAATGTAATCCGACATATCCTGCCAAGATTTCACATCAACACCATTAACAGAAAGGATTGTATCACCTTTAACAAGTCCAGCTTCTTGAGCTGGCATACCTTCTACTACAGCACCCACTGTTGGCTTCATCACCTGCTCACCAGATGTTGCAAATAACGCCATAAGCGCAACAACGGCAAAAATAAAGTTTGCCAAAGGCCCAGCCACAACAGCCCAAAAACGTGCATAAACAGATTTATTAGAAAAAGCAGCCTTATCATTAGGGTCTGCCTTTTCATCTTCCATCATATTCACATAGCCACCTAATGGAATAAGAGATACTTTCCAACGACAGCCGTTTTTGTCGTCAAAGCCCCAAATTTCTTTACCGAAACCAATTGAAAAGGCTTTAACACGAATACCCACAGAACGTGCTGCTAAGTAATGACCTAATTCGTGAATAAAAACTAAAATTGAAAGAACAAAAATGAACATAAACGCTGTCCATAGCGTTGCACCGAAAGGCAAGCTAAGAACAAACTGATGCAGTGATTCGAGCATAGTAACTTCTTTTTCTATTTATCTATGTTGGTTTTATGTGTGGCTATTCTACACAAGTTAACAGGTACTTTAAAGGATAAAATGACATTTTAAACACAGGGGCATTAAATATTTTTTAAGCGGTTGTTTTATCTTATTAATAAAATAAAAAAGCACGCCTTTAATTAAGCGTGCTTTTAAAATTTAACCAACCCGAATCGTCGATCTCTTCCTGCAAATTTATCCAAAGCGTCATCTAAAGCATTGGCATCAAAATCAGGCCATAAAATATCTGTAAAATAAAACTCCGCATAAGAAAGCTGCCAAGGTAAAAAATTACTTAAACGTTGCTCTCCACTTGTACGAATCATCAAATCAGGGTGCGGTTGCCCTGCTGTATAAAGCGCAGCTTCAAACATATCAGTGGTAATATCATCCGCTACCAATTCACCATTTTCAACTTTTACACAAAGCTCTCGGGCTGCATTTAAAAGCTCTTGCTGCCCCCCGTAGTTAAAGCAAATATTAACATGTAGCTTAGTATTTTCAGCAGTATCAAACTCCGCCTGCTGAATAATTTTTTTCATAGACCTAGAAATTTTAGACTTTTCAGAAAAATCACCTAAGAATTTTAAACGCACACCTTCTTTAACAAGCTTTTTAAGTTCTTTTTTAAACACAAGTTCCGCAAGCGCCATTAAGCCTTTTACCTCTTCTTCTGGTCTACCCCAGTTTTCAGAAGAAAATGCATAAAAAGTCGCATACTTCACACCACGCTTTACCAACGCAGGCAACAAGTTATAAAGCGCATCTACACCCGCCTTATGACCTTCCATACGTTTATGGCCGCGGGCTGTTGCCCAACGACCATTTCCGTCCATAATAAAAGCAATATGTTGAGGTTGTTTCAACATTATACTTTCATAATATCAGTTTCTTTTTTCTCAAGATGCGTATCTACATCTTTGACAAAAGTATCTGTAAGTTTTTGAATCTCATCAGAAAGACGACGTGCATCATCTTCAGAAATTTCAGAATCTTTTTCTAGCTTCTTAACAGAATCCATACCATCACGACGAATATTACGGATAGCAACACGGCCGTTTTCACCAAAACCACGTGCTACTTTTAAAAGCTCTTTACGACGCTCTTCTGTAAGCTGAGGTAGTGGCACACGAATAACGTTACCTTCTGCAGATGGATTCAAACCTAAGTTAGATTCACGAATTGCCTTTTCAACAGCATCTGTAAGCGTTGCATCCCAAACAGTTACAGAAAGCAAGCTTGCATCTACAACAGATACGTTTGCTGTTTGCGTTAACGGCATTCTAGAACCATAAGCATCTACTGTAATTGGGGCTAAAAGATCTGCCGAAGCACGACCTGTACGCAAACCACCTAGATCTTTTTCTAGAGAAGCGATTGATTTTTCCATACGACCTTTAAGGTCATTTAATAAAGCTTGAGACATCTTTGTCCGTCCTTTTTTATGTTACTACTTATCTTCTGTTATAAGTGTGTGCTTAACTTTACCTGTAATCGCCTTAAGTAAGTTACCCTTTTCTTTAAGAGAACATACCATAATTGGCAAATTAGAATCTCGGCAAAGCGAAATAGCTGTCGCATCCATCACTTGTAATTTTTTAATTAATACTTCTGTAAAAGTAATATGTGCAAAGTGCTCCGCATTTTTATCCTTTTTCGGATCAGCAGAATAAACACCATCCACACCCGTTGCTTTTACAAGTAAATCACAGTTCAATTCAGCTGCACGCAATGCCGCGGCTGAATCTGTTGTAAAGAAAGGCTTACCCGTACCTGCGCCCAAAATAACCACACGGCCTTTTTCCATATGGCGTAAAGCACGGCGTCTTACAAATGGTTCGGCTACAACATCCATCGGAATTGCTGTTTGCAAACGTGTTTCTAAGCCTTCTGCTTCTAGAACATTTTGCATGGCCATCGCATTCATCATTGTTGCAAGCATACCCATGTAATCAGCACTCGCGCGATCTAATCCCATCGCAGCACCTGCAACACCTCTAAAAATGTTACCCGCGCCAATTACAATAGCAACTTCATACCCCGCATCTACCACTTCTTTAATATCATCTGCAAACCTTTTAAGTGTTGCAGTATCAATACCATAAGCTTGGTCCCCCATAAGGGCTTCACCAGAAAGTTTAAGAAGGACACGTTTGTATTGTTGCATTTGATTCGCCTCTTTACTTTTTATGTTTTTTGCATTGTAACGAACTGAGCAAAAAAGTCCATAGAATAAAAAAAGCGCAAGACTAAATCCTGCGCTTTTTAAAAGACTAAGTAAATCTTAGATTAAAGACCGGCAGCAGCTTTCACCTCTTCTGCAAAGTTTTCTTCTTTCTTTTCTAAGCCTTCACCTAAGCCGTAACGCACAAAACCAGCTACTTTGCAGCCTGCATCAGCAGCAAATTCAGCAACAGTTTTATCTGTGTCCATTACAAATGGTTGGTCTACAAGGCAGATTTCTTTTAAGAATTTCTTCATACGGCCTTCAACCATTTTTTCAGCAATTTCTTTAGGCTTACCAGATTCAATCGCTTGTTCAACAAGAACTGAACGCTCACGCTCAACAATTGCAGGGTCTAAAGATTCAGAATCTAAAGCTTGTGGGTTAGATGCTGCAACATGCATAGCGATTTGCTTAGCAACTGGTGCAATTTCATCTTCAGATTTGTCAGAAGATAGTGCAACTAATACACCGATTTTACCACCCATGTGGCTGTAACCTGCAACAACACCAGATTCTACTTCTAGTGTCGCAACACGACGTAGGTTCATGTTTTCACCAATCTTAGCAATAAGATCAGTCAAGTTTTCAGAAACAGGCTTGCCATTCATTTCTGTAGAAGCAAGAGTTTCAGCATCGTTTGCTGAAGTGTCATAAGCAAGAGCTGTTAAGTTTTCTGTAAATTCAACGAAAGTTGGGTTCTTAGCTACGAAATCAGTTTCAGCGTTGATTTCTACTAATGTACCTTTAGTACCTTCTGATTTAAATGTAACCAAACCTTCTGTCGCTGCACGCGCTGCTTTTTTAGCTGCTTTAGCGATACCTTTAGCACGTAGCCAGTCTACCGCTGCTTCAAAATCACCGTCAGTTTCGTTTAGTGCTTTTTTGCAGTCCATCATGCCTGCGCCAGTTTGCTCACGTAAGTTTTTAACGTCTGCTGCTGAAATTGCCATTTTTAATATCTCCGAATTTTTTAAGATAAGCTTTTTATTAAAGAACCTAGGCTTAAGAAAATTTCTTAAGCCCAGCATCCAATAAATTAGTTAGCGGCTGCTTGAGCTGCTTCTTTTTTAGCTGATTTTGCTGTTTCTTTAGCTGTTTCAGCTTTATCTTCACCCTTTTCAGCTGCTTCTGCTGCTTTAGGAGAAAGATTCACAACACTCTTACGAGCGCCGCCTTTTTTGTTTGATGTGTTAGATTTAGCTGGTGCTTTAGCAACTTGTGCAGAAATACCATCTAGAATCGCATCAGTCATCAAACGTGTGTAAAGACGTAGAGCACGTGTAGAATCATCGTTACCAGGGATAAGGATGTCTACACCTTCAGGTGAACAGTTAGAGTCCACAATCGCAATCAAAGGAATGCCTAGCTTGTTCGCTTCAGCAATTGCGATGTTTTCTTTGTTTGTATCAATAACAACGATAGCATCAGGAAGGCCACCCATGTTTTTAATACCACCAAGAGAACGTTGTAGCTTATCGTATTCACGTTGTAGACCAAGAAGTTCTTTCTTAGTAAGCTGTGTTTCTTCTGGGTTAGCGAACATAGCTTCTAGCTTCTTAAGACGACGAATAGAAGCATTGATTGTACGCCAGTTTGTTAGCATACCACCTAACCAACGGTGGTTTACGTAGTACTGACCAGAACGCTCTGCAGCTTCTTGCACGATTGTTTGTGCTGAACGCTTAGAACCTACAAAAAGAACGCGACCACCAGCTGCTGTTACATTACGAAGTGTGCCAAGAGCAGTGTACATAGCTGTAACTGTTTGACGTAGGTCCATAATGTGAACACCGTTACGGCTGCCGTGGATGTACGGTGCCATTTTAGGGTTCCAGCGGTAAGTTTGGTGACCAAAGTGAACACCAGCTTCTAGTAAATCACGAATAGTAAATTTTGGAAGTGCCATAATATTAAATAATCCTTTATACATTTCCGGTTAAAACTTCTGCGCGAACTGAGTTGAAAATCAACACCGGGGGGCCGTCCAACACCTTCAAAATGAAGACACCTTGAGCCGTTTCACGCATGACAACTTAAATTAATAGCCTAGTTAATATAATAAAACAGAGCCAAATGCAAGCTTTAAGTGCTTGATTGGGTAAATAAAAACAAGAACTTTTAGGGCTGGGGTTACATTTAACCCTTCTTTAATAAAAAACAAGGGTGTTTTTACTTAAAATCCAAAAAAAGAGGCCTGTATCAGACCTCTTCATACATCTTATAAATCTAAAGAAACAGCGGTACCTGCGCGCTCTTTAATAAAGTTCAAGCGCTCTTCAGGGTTTTTACCCATAAGCCTACCGACAATATCTTTCGCATCTGCCAATGAATCGATACGAATTTGCATCAGACGGCGTTTAGACTTATCCATTGTCGTTGCCTTAAGCTGTGCCGCCGGCATTTCACCCAAACCTTTAAATCGAGAAACCGTTACGTTTTTACCTTTAAACTTTTTAGTATTTAAAAGCTTATCTTTTTCCGCATCATCAAGTGCATACTCACTATCACCATTATTAAGTTCAAGCTTATAAAGCGGTGGCATAGCTAAATACACAGCACCTTTTTGTAAAACCTGTGGCATTTGCTCAAAAAAGAACGTCATAATAAGGGTTGCAATATGTGCCCCATCCACGTCGGCATCGGTCATAATCACAACACGCTCATAGCGCAAGTCATCAGGGTTACAATCTTTACCTAAACCACAGCCTAACGCCTGCGTGAGGTCTTTAACCTCTTGGTTAGCAAGCATTTTATCTTTTGTTGCAGAAGCCACGTTAAGGATTTTACCCTTAAGCGGTAAAATCGCCTGTGTTTTACGATCCCTCGCCTGCTTAGCTGAACCACCCGCAGAATCACCCTCTACAATAAAAATCTCCGTATCAGAGGCAGATTGGTCAGAACAGTCCGCAAGCTTACCAGGTAAACGTATCTTGCGTGATGTCGCAGTTTTACGGCGTACATCTTGTTCTTTACGACGACGTGTACGTTCATCTTGTCGCTCAAAAGCACGCGTCATCAGCGCATCTGCACTTTCTTTATCTGCAACAAGCCAGTGGTCAAAATGATCTCTAATAGCATTTTCAACCCAACGCTGAACTTCTGGGTTTGTAAGTTTATCTTTTGTTTGACCCTGGAACTGTGGGTTTCGAACAAACACACTTACAACTAAATGTGCCCCACCTAAAATATCTTCTGCAGAAAGTTTATCTGCTTTTTTCTGCCCACGCATTTCTGCATAAGCACGTACCGCTTTTGTTAACGCACCACGTAAACCATTTTCATGCGTACCACCTTGCGGCGTAGGTACAGTGTTACAGTAAGATGTTTGTTGACCATCTTCCGCATAAGGCCAAGCCACAGTCCACTCAACAGAACCCTCGTCTCTACCTTCTATAACTAAATCTGCCTTACCAGAAAATAAATCTTTCGTTAAACATAAACGTTGACCAATAACAGATTTAACAAAATCTCTTAAACCTTCTGGATAATGGAATTTATCTTCTTTAGGTGTTTCAGCTTCTTCTGTCGCTGTTTCGTCTTTCCAATAAATGGTCACACCACTAAATAAGTAAGCTTTAGATCTCGTAACGTCGTACAACTTCTTAGCTGTAAATTTATGAATACCAAATATCTCAGCATCTGGCATAAAGGTTACTTGCGTTCCTTTTTTATTACGCATTTCACCTGTATCTTCTACAGGGCCTAAACACTTACCGCGAGCAAAGTTTTGTTTATAAACACGACCATCTCTATACACCTCTACATTTAAGTATTCGGAAAGCGCATTCACCACCGATATACCTACACCATGCAAACCACCAGATGTTTTATATGCATTGTTAGAGAACTTACCGCCAGAGTGTAACGTGGTTAAAATAACTTCAAGCGCCGATTTATCTTTATACTTAGGGTGTGCATCTACCGGAATACCGCGACCATTATCCCTTACCGTTAAAGCACCATCTTTATGAAGCGTTACCCAAATTTTATCTGCAAAGCCTGCAACAGCTTCATCCATAGAGTTATCTATAATCTCTTTAAATAAATGATGTAGCGCTGTACTGTCTGTACCACCAATATACATACCAGGTCGCGTACGTACAGGTTCTAGCCCTTCTAATACTTCAATAGAAGATGCTGAATAATCATTCTGAGCTTGTGTTTCCGATACGGGTGCTTCAAATAAATCTGACATAGTCTAACTCTACACTTTTTATAAATAATTTTAAATTAGTCGTACGTTGGTAACTCTTTGTTCTGTATTTCGGCAGATTCTAAATCCTGCCCTACCTGAACAAACACATAAGTTGCGGTTGTTGCATGTATTGGTTTTTCTAAACGCATATGTTCACGGTACACATCTAGCTCTACAGTAATAGATGTTCTACCAATTTTTACAATACGTCCATAAAAGCTCAATCGCTCCGATTTAAAGCATGGCGTTATAAAATTAATACCTTCAACAGCTTTAAGCACAAGTGGCGCTTTAATATGCTGAGCTGCAACAATAGCACCAGCCTGATCCAAATAACTCATCATAGCCCCACCAAACAGGGTACCATGACCGTTAAGATCAGAAGGCATAATCAAAATACGAAGAGCAAGCTCTCCTTTGGGAGTAAGTACTGAATTTTCCATAGCTATAATCTATGCCAGCTTTAAGTCTTTGTAAAGCCTATTTTCTTAAAAGCAAGGCATGGCTTGGCTTTTATTAACCTTATGCACAAAAAAAGAGCTTTGCAATTTGCAAAGCTCCTTAAGTTTATCGATTTACAGCATCATAACACATTCTGTGTTATTTACCGAGCCGTGTGGCGTGTACTTGGTAATACCAAAAGGCTTTGGGGTTTCCAAGTTAGCTACAAGCTCTTTTTCTTTGAGCGAAATAGCAACATCACCATCTGCTGTTTTAACTGTGCATGAAACAGCACCAACAGCACTCTTACGGATAAGAGTGTACTCACTGCCTTCATAGACAATCAAAAAAACATCGCCAGAAGAACCAACTTGTGTACCATTATTCATAACGGCAACCTCCACAGTTTCCTCTTGTGGGTCATCAACGCTATTTTTAGCGTTATAAAACCCATCCGCCACCTTTTGTTGCATACCAGCACAGCCAGTAGTCAGAACAGCAACAAAAGACAGACCGATGATTTTTACCAATTTCATGTAATTTCCTTAAGAGGCGAATGCCTCTTTTATTGATTTTGAATTAAGAATACCAAAACAATACAGCGTCTAGTGCTCCACAATGGAAGGAGCAACCAAAAAACGGTATATTATTTAAGTACCAGAGCATATAAGCTCTCTTACCTCATAGGTCAACCTATTTAGCACAAAAAAACCCGCCAAAGCGGGTTTTTTATACTTTATTTAGTTTTACATCGCTATGGTAGCGGCATGGTTATACAGTACATAGTTACAGCAACAGCTGCTAAGGCAATTTTAATAGCCCACACAGGCACATCAAATTGCTGTTTAGCAACAACAGCTGCGCGGACATTTTGTTGCATCGCTTGCTTAACTGTTTTTTTCACTTTTCTATCTCCTAAACGGAATAAAGATCTAAGTTATTATATATAACCAATACTTTTTATACAACTCTAAACAGAATAATACATTTCCACTTCCACAGGGTGCGGTGTCTGGTTTAGGCGTTCAACCTCTTCTTTCTTCAATTCAATATAGGCGTCAATCATATCATCATCAAATACGCCACCACGTTTCAAGAAGTCTCTATCTTCATCCAGAGCCTTTAAAGCTTCATCTAAAGAACCACAGACATGCGAAAGCTCTTTTTCCTCTAATGGAGATAAATCATAAAGGTTATTCTCCATCGCTTTACCAGGGTCAATTTGGTTTTCAACACCATCTAAACCTGCCATTAATAAAGCAGAAAGCGCTAAATAAGGGTTTGCAGAAGCATCTGGGAACCTCACTTCAATACGCTTAGCCTTCTCAGAACCTGATGCAGGAATACGAATAGAAGCAGAACGATTACGCTCCGCATAGGTTAAAATAGTTGGCGCTTCAAAACCTGGCACTAAACGCTTATACGAATTGGTAGAAGCATTAGTAAATGCATTTAAGGCTTTAGCATGTTTAATAATGCCGCCAATGTAATGCAACGCTGTTTCAGAAAGATTGGCATACTGCTCACCAGCAAATAGGTTTTTACCCTCTTTCCATAAAGACTGATGCACATGCATACCACTACCATTATCCCCACCTAAAGGTTTAGGCATAAAAGTGGCGGTCTTTCCGTACATATCGGCAACGTTTTTAACAATATATTTACTAGCAATTGTTTCATCTGCTTTAACTTTAAGGGTTTTAGCTACCGAACCCACCTCATTTTGAGAAGCTGTCGCCACTTCACTATGGTGTAAATGCGCATCTATACCAATAGCTCTCATCACTTTAAGAATCTCGGTACGCATATCTTGCGTGCGGTCTGTTGGCGCAAGCTGAAAGTATCCGCCTTTAACAGAAGTCAAGTGGCCATGGCTAAGTGCGTCTTTATCTGTATCAGAATTCCAATGGGCAGCATCTTGATTATCCAATTCATAAGAAACTTTATGCGCAGCCGTACTATATTTTACAGAATCAAAAATAAAATATTCCAATTCAGGGCCAAAAAAGGCCTCATCTGCAATACCTAACTCTTTCAAGTGTTCTTCTGCACGGCCTGCAATACCGCGTGGACATCTATTATAAGCCTTACCTGTCGCCGCATCTAAAATATCACAAACAAGCACAAGTGTTGGCTCCGCCATAAAAGGGTCTACAAATGCAGTTGCCGCATCTGGTACAAAAAACATATCCGATGTATTAATTTCACACCATCCATCAACAGAAGAACCGTCAAAGTTAAACCCTTCTTCAAAAGAAGCTTCATCTAACTGAGACACATGCATGGTAATGTGATGCCACTTACCACGAAAATCTAAAAACCTAAAATCAACGAATTCTATTGCTTGTTCTTCAATCTGCTTCAATACAGCTTTGGGAGATGACATTGTTTATGTTCCTTATATAATAATTCTTATTATTCCATAAATTGTAAGCATTAAATGCTGCTTTGCACAACTTAAAGATTTTAAATAAGCCTTTTTTTTATTTTTTTACTAAATAACTATTGAAAGTATGTCGCATTATACACACAAAATTTCTTATAGCTGTTTTTGTATTTGCTTATACAAACTGTTAAAATGCTTATATCAAAACAAATAATTAAAGGAGACTTGCCATGTCACAAAACAATCATAGTATTATTCAAAATCTTATGAACACTGACTATCAATACCGCAAGCTCTCAACAGAGCACCAACGCATAGAAAATAAAATAGAAGATGAAAAACTTCACCCAGGACGTGCGACAGGTACCGTTGCTCAGCTTAAAAAGCTTAAATTACGTATTCGCGATGAAATGACCATGATTGAGCGTGCAAAAGCACAGCAGGTACACTAAATCTCCATCATTATTTAATACAAAACCTTCAAAAGGCAGGAAAAAATTCCTGCCTTTTTTATGTTCATCTAGCTATTTTTTTTGTACACTTTATTGTACAGACTTTCTAACTCTAGAAAAATAAAAAAAGGGACGATATCATGTCGCTATCTTTACGTTACATTGCCCCTGCGCTTATTGCATTAAGCACAGCAACAACAACTTATGCTCAAGACGACTCATCTAAAACACAGCAACAACAACCACAGAGCTCAAAAAAACTTAACATCTCTGTAGGTATGGGCGCTCTTACAACACCAGAATACTTAGGCTCATCAGAACAAGAGCTCTACGTTATTCCTTTCGCAACTCTTGATTATAAAATCAATGAAACAGATAGCCTCTTTGTAAACCCTATCCGCGGCATCGGCGGACAGCGTAAATTTAACGACAAACTTACAGCAGGTATTACAGGCAACATCCGCACCTCAAGAGATGCCGAAGATGCTGATCTGCTAACAGGCATGGCAGATGTAGATACAACACTAGAACTAGGCCCATTTGTTGAATATAAATTCAACCCTTCCTTTACACTTGGTGCTAATTTACTATTAGATACACTCGATGCGCACCAAAGCTATACAGCATCTCTTTACTCTCGTTACCGATTAGCAAGCCCTGTCAAAAAGCTACGCCTTACATTAAGCTCAGCCCTTACATATTACGGCGAAGATTTTGCGGATACTTACTACTCTGTTAAAACATCCGAAGCTATAGCAGGTCGCCCTGCCTACGAAGCACAAGCAAGCTTAGGCGAACTTTCTGTCGGCATTAACGGCATGTACTTTATTGATAACAACTGGTTTGTAAACACAAGCCTAGGCTATAAACATCTACTAGGTGATGCTGCTGATTCTCCACTTGCAGAAGAAGATGGCAACTACACAGCCGTACTTGCTGTTGGCTATAAGTTTTAACGAATGATAAAAAATAGAATAGTCACAAAACAGAAAAAAGAGCGCTGGAATGCGCTCTTTTTTTCTATTGTTTTAAACTGAAAAGATTAAGCAATTTTTTCTGGCACACGCACCACAACTTCACCATCTTTATCTGCAATAAGTTGGCAAGCTAAACGAGAGTTCATTTGTGGATCAGCTACAATATCCAAACGCATTTCTTCTTCTGCATTCGGTTCATCAAATAGTTCTTCACCCTCTTCCACATACACATGGCATGTAGAACAAATGCAATTACCGCCGCAATCACCAAAACCAGCTGCATCTAAACCTAATTTATAAGCTGCTTTTAAAAGGCGTTCACCTTCATTTAATTCTACAGATTCTTTTTCATCACCAATTAAAAATGTAACTTTCATGGTCTACTCCAAATTCCCAATATCCACAAATTGCTGATCTAAATTTGTCGCATTAACATAAGCGACTGCTTGGTATCCAGCATCAATATTTATATCTAACTGACGTAAAAAGCCTCTTACAGCCCTTAAGCGCTGCGCGCCCAAGTCTCCAACAAAAGGATTCTGATACGTACTTACAAGAATCGCAAAATTATCCCGAATACCAGATTTGGTCAAGCGCTCAGATAATTTAATCAGTTGCTGACGTTGTTTAACACTCAGCTCCACAGCATCTGCCTCAAAATAAACTTTTTGCAACACCCTAGGGTCTATCTTAGCTGAAGCACTTGCTTTTTTTATAGTATTTGCCTGTGCCACTGCAATACGTTGCTTATTTTTAAGCTTACGAACAATCTTTTTCTTATCCGATTTCTCACCGTCTACAATATCTAAAATATACTGCGGTGCGGTTCCTTTACGTAGAGACATTAAATATTCTCTCGCCTCTTTTGTATCAAACAACCTAATTGTCCCTTGGGCATTTTCAGTTGTTACAAATACTTCTGCCTTTTCATCTACAGCAGAAGCCATTTTTATTTGAGGCTCTTTAATTTCGGATGCAACACCCAACTGCTGTTCCTGAAGCAACACCTCTTCCAAAGCAGACACATCTTTACCATTTTCTTGGCCCGATTTAATCGCCACTTTTAACAAATGAATGCGTTTATCTGGCATTAAAAATTCATTATCCGCCACAGGTTCTTTGCCAAACCTTGGCAAATAAGCAACCACATTCATATAATCAAAAGCAGGGTCTAGCGTTTTTAGTTTTTTCGCTGTTTCTTTATCTATTTCTATATCTCGTGGGAATTGACGTATTAAAGATTCCACAAAAGCGGCATAATGCTCATTTTGCTCATCTACATTAGCGGAGTTTAAAACAAGATTCATCGTAAGATTAGGCGGCATCGTTTTATTTGTAACAACAGAAGCGTCATTCGTAGTTTGCGCCATCGCAGAAAAGCTCAAGGCTAACCCTAAAGCACCCCCTAAAACAAATTTGACAAATCTACCGTTTAACCACATCATATTACTAAATAACAAAAAGGATCTTTTTTATGTTTAAAGCCGTTTTAATTCTTACATTTATTGCAGTATGCCTTACCCTTTTTACAGGCCTTGGCAAGCTTACTAAAAGCTCAGAAAATGGCAACAAACAAAGTAATAAACTTATGTTTTTACGTGTCGGCTTTTCCGCTCTTTTACTTACAGAAATCATACTATATGTTATTTTTATAAAATAAACAATGCGTTAAGCTTTTGAATACAGCAAACCTTAAGCAAAATCCATGGCTTTTTTGGTATTAAATCGACCACAAACATCAGGTAAATCAGGCTGTGCCTTACTAATGTAATAACCTTGTATATAATCCACACCAAAATCTTTAAGTAAATCCATTACCTCTTTTGTTTCCACAAATTCAGCAATGGTTTTAATGCCTAAACCTTTAGCCAAGCTCACCAACGACTGCACAAATAGTTGATCTTCACGTGATTTATCCAAATGTTGAATGTAAGAGCCATCCAGCTTCAAATAATCAATATCTAAATGTTTAATATAAGAAAACGAAGAAAAACCAACACCAAAATCATCTAACGCAAAATTACAGCCAATTTCTTTAAGCTCATTTACAAAACTTTGCGCCTCTTCCATAGAGCGCACCGCAGCTGTTTCTGTTACCTCAATAATAATTTTATTTGGGTTAACATTTTTGTATTTTCTTAAGCCTTCTCGTAAACTTACCAAAATTTCAGGAACCCCTAAAGACATACCCGAAATATTAATAGATGCCGTTGCTTCTAACCCACGTTGTTCTTTAAGTTCACTTAAATGCTTAATCACACGCTGAATCACTTGCCTATCCAACTGCTGCACAATACCGTAATGTTCCGCCGCTTTAATAAATAATGAAGGTTCACCAATTTTACCTCTTTCATCACGTACACGAATTAAGCTCTCATAAATCGGCATATCTTCCACATGCGTCGGTATCATCGGTTGGAAGAACACTTCAAAGTCATCATTATTTAAAGAATCACGTAAACGGTCTAGCCATTCAAGCTGTAAGCGCGCTTCTTGAGCACCTGCAGAAATATCACCAGAATCATCCACAAAAACACGGTTTCGACCCATTTCTTTGGCGCGATACATGGCCAAATCAGCCGCCGTTACAATACTGCTAGAATCTTTACCTTCTAACGGATAACTCACCATACCCACGCTCATAGAAGCCTGCAATATCGCCCCACGGTAACTTACACGTAAATCATTAATATTATCAATAAGTTCTTTTACTTTTTTCTGTGCTTGTTTAGGCGTTAAGTTATGCATAATAATAGCAAATTCATCACCACCAAGCCTAGAAATTACATCTGTTGTACGTAAAGTAATTTTAAACACTTCCGCAACAGCTTTTAAGTAAATATCACCTGCTTCATGGCCATAAGTATCGTTAATATTTTTAAAACGATCCAAATCAATCAACAAAAGAACACCATAATCATCATGACGCTGTGCAAGCGCAAGAGTGCGTTCTAATTCTTCTTGAAAACGATGCCTATTATATAAACCTGTCAACTGGTCTGTTGTTGCCAGTTTCTGAACATTTTCACGATCAATTTTACTTGCCGTTTGGTTAGAAGCAGCGCCCCTAAAACCAATAAAATGACCATCAACATCCTGCACAGGCACACCAGAAATACGCACACAAACAGCTTTACCCTGTTTAGAATGCGTCCAAAACTCAATATCACGATAAGGCTGTCTGCGCTCAAGCAAGGTCTCAATCAAAACTTTAGTGCCTTCATCTTCACCATTTTGGGTAAACATCGCAGCAAAAGGCTCACCAATCATTTCATTCGGGGAATACCCTAAAACCCCTGTAATACCCGGAGAAACATAAGAGAAATTAAACTTATCATCAATTTCCCACAACCAGTCAGATGATGAATCTGCAAAATCCTTAAAGCGCTCGTTAGATGCCGAAATTTCCTGCTGGAATTTAAGTTGCTCTGTTACATCATGTAAATGAATAACAATACTATCAAGCTCCTGAAACCCTTTATCAAATAACGCTTTAGCGACCGATTTAACATAAACCCAGCCACCACGTTCGTTTTTCATGCGGAACATCGTTTCTTCAAACGGATGATTTTGCGCTAATTCTGAAAGGCTTTTTTCCACTAAATGACGGTCTTCAGGGTGCACATATTCTTTAAAATCTGTGCCTTTCATGCGGTCACGTGCATAAAAAAGCGTACGATTAAAAGCCGCATTCGCATACTGTACTTTACCAGAAAGGTCCAAAATAGCGATCATATCAAAAGCATTATTAATCAAAAGCTTATTCTTACGCCCTGCCAGCTCAAGCTCTTCTGTTCTTTCAATAACACGCTGCCTAATATGGTCAGCAAGTCGCTGTTGAAGCGCAACAAAAAGAGCAGCTGCGGCACTAAAAATCAAACCAAATGCCAAAATTAAATGCCCCATCATGCGGTCTACACCACCTAAAAGGGAATCATTTATTTGCCAAATAAAATCAATCGGATGCCCGCCCACAAAAACTTTTTGCTTATAATCAAAGGCCTTCTGGTCTTTTAGTGTTTTGCGATAAACGGCTGTAATATTATTCGATCCTTCAACCTGATAACCTAAAGCCATACCTTTAAGCACAGGGTCAGCCCAAGCATTATTCATAAACCCTTCTAAAGAAAAACTTAAAACAACAGCATATAATTCATTCTGATAACGTAATGGGAACAAGGCTAGGCTACTATTTTTTTGCGCTTTTACCAGTGTCAAATTTTCAGGAACACCTCTATTACGCCAAATCTCTTTATGCTTCAGCCAAAAATTATCCGCAAGCACCACCTCTTTACCGCGGCTTAATAAAGGTCTACTCGCTCTATCTAAAGCATATAATGCCATACTATCTAAAGATTCAAATCGCTTTAAAGCACTTTTAGAAACAGCATTAAAACTATTTAGTCCAACACCCTTTTCATCCGCAACAACATCTTGCAATGAATGCATCACGCCATCGAGCTCCGCCCATCTAGAATGCACAGAAGACAGCTGTTTAGCTGTAATTAAGCGTATTTTTTCTTGCCATAAGTTTTCAGAAGAACGCGTAAAGGAAGCACTGCCCCAGACAGAAAGACTGGCACCAATTAAAAAGACGATGGGCACAAAAAGCCGCCACGGAATCATGTTTTTATCAACACTCAAGCTACTTGCTCTTTTTTTATTGTTTGTTCGAACAAAACAATACTAACGTATCTTCACCTTAAAAACCACCCCTAAACAACAAAATATCAGCACCTCTTTTCACTTGAAAGATAAAGTATTAATGATTATAATAACTTAGGAGTAGTAGGAGGGAAAACTATGTTAAAAGCAATCAAAGGGAGTGCTTTTGCTAATATTGCGTCTGCATCACGTAGCGGACCAAGGCAGCGCCCCGTAGAATCAGTAAATGCAACAGCAAGTGCCTTAGCGACTGAGCCTCAAGCCCAGCGTAACGAAGCTGATATGCGCAATAAAACTGAAAATATTCGTAAGGAAGATGCCTCTAAAAAAGCATCTGAGAACAAGCAGCAAGCCAAAGCAAAAGAACAAAAACAAGGCTCTGTAGATGTTTATATCTAATGTTGCATAATCAAAACAGAATAACTAAAGCCCCTTATCATCTAAGGGGCTTTTTATTTGCATCTCATTTAAAAACAGATTAGCATTTATAACGCACTTACATTTCCTTTCTTATAAAGAGGTCGTACTTATGACTAAGAGTTACCTCAAACACAATAAAATTTCACACCCACTCGCTAAATATGTAAACGTTATAGAGGCCATTGCACGGCTCATCTTAAATGGTGATAAAGAGCGTATTCTGTCACAAGTTTCTCTTTTATCAAAAGATGCTCGTAACGAGCACCTTATGCTTACACATAATGCCCGCTACGTACTTACAGCAGAAACTTGGAACATCTTACGCCTTATAAGGCCACAAAAACCAGAAACGCTCTCAAAAAAGAGATTTTCTTTCATCTATAAAAACCTACAGGCTTGTGGTAGTCCACCTTTTCCAGAAGTATTCAGGTTCATTTCATCAACCACTCAAGCAAGTGCAAATGTCTTATTGCAGGAATATCTTGCAACAGATTATCTGCTTGATTTTGAAATGGATGTTTTTGCACAGCTACTTTCACCACTCAATCAGCTAGAACAAACAGTGATTGATAAAAACGGTCTCTCAAGGCTTAATCACATTGCAGAAGCACAGCTGTCGAATGAAGAACCTGTTTTTACAGATATTCACAATTATTTAACAGATTATGCTCTGCTTAAAAAAGGTTACATTTTATGCAACGCTCGTAATCACCTGGCCCCAAGCCTAGAAGCTTTTCTGGCATTACAAAGAAATGGTTTTTGTTTAGGCACATGGGACAATAAAACCATGAAAGCCTCTACCCTTATAGATATTTTTAATGACCTTAAAGATCTCTATTGGGCAAAAGGCTTTACCCTCACCCCCCGTGCATACCACAAACTGCACGAATTAGAAATGCGCGGTTTTGAAGCATTTCTCCTCGCTCAAGAAAATATGGGCGCTATCGACCATATTTATCCCACCTTATTTTTAAGACCAAAAGGTCTCCTACCGCGAGAATAAAAAACGCCCTGCAATGCAGGGCGTTTTTTTGTCACTTTGTGTGTTCTTTACATTTTATCAGCAATATAATTAGGCCAAATGCCAGATTCTTCACAAAGCGCATTAATATCTTTATCACCCAGCACACCTGTTTTTACCAACATCGCATCTAAGCCATAAGCGCGCGCACCTAAAACATCCGTATGCAATGAGTCACCAATTACCAAAATCCGTTCTTTAGGAATACCTGGGTATTTTCTTAAAACATATTCAAAAATATTACGATAAGGCTTACCCATAAAACGTACATTCACACCAAAATCTGCTAAATGATGCCCATAATAACCAGCTGTTGGCACAAGTTCTTTCGTATCAACTCCATATTCTGCAACATCAGGGTTTGCCACAATAATTTCTTTAATTTGACGTGAACGATCTATTAATAAATTTTGCCCTTCTTCATTCCAATTCCCTGTACCCAATATCAAAATATTCTCAACCGAATCCGGGAAATTATCCACTGTAATGCTTGGCAAGTTTTGTGTTAAGTGCGGTATTGGGTTTACGCGTGTACTAATATAGCCCCAGTTTTGCCCTGGTAAATGCGTAAAAGCAGAAATTTCATCTAAAGAAGTTGTAATCTGTTCTTTTGTAAATCTATAGCCCATCTGAAACAAATTATGCGCAACATGTGCACCTGTATTATGGGCATCATTTGTAATAACATGAACTTTTTTACCTAAAAGTAATAATGAATTAGCCGCGGTAATGGCATTTTCACAAGGTTCTTTACCCTTATGTAAAACGCCTTCTGCACCCACTAAAAACAAATCATAATTTTTAAGCACATCCAAAAGCTCGTCGCAAGCTTGCGGCTCCACAACAGGCGGTTTTTCTGGTAACCGTACTTCCGCTTCTTTACAAGCTTGCCATGCTTCTTCAAAGGTAATTTGTTTCATTTATACTCCTACCAAAATAGGCTCTTCTAATAAACTTAGCTGTTCTTTTAAATCAAGAATTTGTCTTTGCCAGTAATTCCCTTCCACAAAAAACGGAAAATTTCTCGGGAATGTAGGGTCTTGCCAGCGCCTCGCCAACCATGCAGAATGATGAATCATTCTTAAACTACGTAACGCCTCTATCAGCCTAAGCTGCCTATAATCAAAATCTCTCATTTCTGTATAACCTTCAAGCACAAGGCTCATTTGTTTACTGAGCTCCTGCCCTTGCCCAGAACAAAACATCCACAAGTCCTGAACCTCAGGTCCTGAAAGGCTATCGTCTAAGTCTACAAAAAAAGGTTCCTGGTTCACAAGAATATTTCCTAAGTGGCAATCTCCATGTAAGCGGGTTTCAAATACTTCAGCATCCCAAATATGAGTAATAGACTTCAGAATCTGAGTTGCAATTGCATCATAAGCAGGTAATAAGTCAGGTGATAAAAATTCAGATTGTCTGATGTAATTTAGGTTATCCCAACCATAGGTATAAGGCGTAAGTGCTATTCTTTCTTCAAATTTATGCTGTGACCCAACATTATGAATACGTGCAGCTAAACGACCCATTTGCCTAAAATCTTCTTCACTGCGTACTTCAAAAGCACGTCCACCACGTTTTGGGTAAATAGCATAATTAAAACCATCTAATTCAAATAGCGAATCACCATCAAACTTTAAAGGCGCAACAACAGGTGTTTCAGCCTCTTCTAATTCAAAAGCAAACTGATGTTCTTCTAAAATCTGCTCATCTGTCCAGCGATTAGGGCGATAAAATTTAACAACAACCTCTTCACCTGATTCTAATTCTACAGCATATACCCTGTTTTCATACGAATTCAGGGCAAACACATAGCCAGTTGTTTTGCCACACAGCATTTCCACTGCTTCTAATACTAAAGCAGGAGAAAGTGACTGATAGGGTGTAAGCAAAGCAATTTCTGGCATTTTGTTCTTCTTTTTTAATTTATTTTAGGTTTATGCACCATTTAGTAATAAATAGGTATTTTTACGCACTTTGTCAAAAAAATAACCCTATCGCATAAAAAAGCCACGCAAGCAGCGTGGCTTTTAAGTTTTAGCTAAATGATTACATCATACCTGGCATACCGCCCATGCCACCCATGGCAGAGGCCGCCGCCGCAGTTGCAGATGCTGTATCCTCTTCATCATCCGTAATCATAACTTCTGTTGTAATCATTAGTGATGATACCGAAGCTGCATCTTGCAATGCTGTACGCACCACTTTTGTAGGGTCGACAATACCCGCTTCAATCATATCAACATATTCATCTGTTGCAGCATTAAAGCCATATGTATCAGAATCCGCTTCTAGTACTTTACCAGCAATCACCGCACCATCATGACCAGCATTTGAAGAAATCTGACGAATCGGTGCCTGTAAAGCACGACGAATAATATCTACACCCGTTTTCTGGTCTTGATTCATTGTATTTAAACCATCCAACATAGTTGTAGAACGAAGCAAAGCAACACCACCGCCAGCAACAATACCTTCTTCAACTGCGGCACGCGTTGCCGCCAAAGCATCGTCAATACGGTCTTTCTTTTCTTTTACTTCAATTTCAGTTGCACCACCTACTTTAATAACGGCAACACCACCAGCAAGCTTCGCCAAACGCTCTTGTAGTTTGTCTTTATCATAGTCAGATGTTGTCGCTGCCATTTGGTTACGAATTTGCTCACAACGTGCCTCAACAGCAGTTTTATCACCAGCGCCTTGCACAATTGTTGTCACATCTTTAGTAATCGTTACCGATTTTGCTGTACCTAAAGTATCTAAAGTTAAGCTTTCAAGCGTTACGCCTAAATCTTCAGACACTAAAGTACCGCCTGTTAAAATAGCCAAATCTTCTAGCATTTCTTTACGACGGTCACCAAAACCTGGCGCTTTAACAGCAGCAACTTTTAAACCACCACGCAAACGGTTTACAACAAGCGTTGCAAGAGCTTCACTTTCAATATCTTCAGCAATAAGTAATAAAGACCTGCCCGACTTCATCGCACCTTCTAAAATAGGCAAAATCTGTTGTAAGTTAGAGATTTTTTTATCAGAAAGTAAAATAAGCGGTTCATCTAATTCCGTTACCATCTTTTCTGTATTTGTGCAGAAGTAAGGAGACAAGTACCCACGGTCAAACTGCATACCTTTAACAGTTTCAAGCGTTGTTTCCAAGCCTTTCGCTTCTTCAACAGTAATCACACCTTCTTTACCCACAACATCAATGGCTTCAGCAATTTTTTCACCAATAGAAGCATCACCATTAGCAGAAATAGTAGCCACTTGCGCAATTTCAGTTGTAGAAGACACCTTACGGCTCATCTTTTGTAAATTTTCAACAACACGTGTTACAGCCATATCCACGCCACGCTTCAAATCCATCGGGTTCATGCCCGCAGCAACCGCCTTTGTGCCTTCTGTAAAAATAGATTGCGTAAGCACCGTTGCTGTTGTTGTACCGTCACCTGCTAAATCAGCTGTTTTAGAGGCAACTTCTTTAACCATTTGCGCCCCCATATTTTCAAATTTATCTTTTAAGCTAATTTCTTTCGCAACAGAAACACCATCTTTTGTTACATGGGGTGCGCCATAAGTTTTATCTAATAAAACAGTACGCCCTTTAGGCCCCATTGTTGCTTTTACTGCATCAGCTAAGGTATTTACACCTCTAAGCATTTTGTTACGTGCATCAGAAGAAAATTGAATTTGCTTCGCCATTTTTTTAAGCCTCCATTACTGCAATAACATCAGTTTCTTTAAGAATAATAAATTCTTCACCATCAATTTTAACTTCATTGTTAGCGGCCCATTTTTCAAACAAAACGGTATCGCCAACTTTTACATCTAAAGGACGAATATCACCCGAACTTGTCACAGTACCAGATCCAACGGCAACAACTTCACCCTTAGTTGGTTTTTCCTTTGCAGAATCAGGGATAATAATACCCCCAGCTGTTTTTTCTTGTTCTGCAAGGCGTTTAATGATCACACGGTCATATAACGGACGCATTTTCATCGTTTTTTATCCTCTAAATTATATTGATACAATTTCTATACGTTTAATTTTACCCATCATCATCAAGATTTCAACAAAAAAATTAGCACTCATTCATTTTGAGTGCTAATTTTTTTAATTATCCGATCAATTAACCAGCAAAACTAGCCAATGCCTTCAACTTCTGGGTTAAAGATCACCGCCTCAAATATATTCTTATCTTCTTGAGAAAGCTTAACCTGAATCACATTCACCGCCTCTTCAAAATCAGAAGAAAGAACTTGCCCCTGCGCATGCAACCATGCAATAGCCTTACCATGGGCAACAGGTATTTTATAGGTTACCAATACTTCGTTTTTAGACAGCGCTTTTTCTATGGTTGCTTTAAGAGTCGAAAGCCCCTCATTGGTTACAGCAGAAGTCTGCACCCCTTCAAGCTCAATACTAAGCTCACCTTCTACAAGATCCATTTTATTAAGCACATCAATGCGTGGTAATTTATGCGCCTCTAACATTTCAAGCACTTCAGCAACATCATTATTTTGCATCACAGCATCTTCAGATGACGCATCATGTACATGCAATAATACATCCGCGGCCGCAACTTCTTCTAAAGTCGCATGGAAAGCTTCTACAAGTTCATGCGGCAAGTCCGAAACAAACCCCACCGTATCCGATAAAATAATCTCCCGACCCGATTCCAACTTAATTTTACGCATTAACGGATCCAAGGTCGCAAAAAGCATATCTTTACTTAACGTCTCTTCATCTCCGCAAAGAGCATTAAATAACGTAGACTTACCTGCGTTGGTATACCCCACAAGCGCCACAACAGGCAAACCTGCTTTGGTGCGTGCTTTACGGTGTAGATGGCGTGTTTTTTCAACATCTTTTAATTCTTTACGAATTTGGGTAATACGGTCTCTAATAATACGCCTATCAAGCTCAATTTGTCTTTCACCTGGGCCACCTGTTTTACCTAAACCACCACGTTGCCTCTCCAAATGGGTCCAAGTACGTACAAGCCTACTTTGTTCATAATTTAAGCGTGCAAGCTGCACCTGCAATCGGCCTGCATGTGTGCGGGCTCTATCGGCAAAAATCTCTAAAATTAAGCCTGTTCTATCAACTACTTTTCTCTGCCAAGCCACTTCTAAGTTACGCTGTTGCGTTGGTGTAAGCCTTGTATTTACAACAACCAAATCAACCTCAATACTTTCATAGTATTCAGTCAATTCATCAACTTTACCTTTACCTAAATAAGCATGAGGGTGAGATTTTTTAATGTTCACAAGGTCAGATGCCACCACATCAACATCTAAAGCCAATGTTAAATTAACGGCTTCATCTAATTTAAGCTGTGGCGTTCTGTATGCGGCTTCCCTAAAATCAGCAGAGCTGTCTTGCACATGCAAAACAGCTACACGCTCTTTAGCTTTCTGTTGTTCAACTGTTGCCATAAATTATGCTTAAACCTTAACTTAACGATTACCGCTAGAATTTACATCAAGGTCAATCAACTGAATCGGCTCAGATGGCATAATTGTGGAAATCGCTTTTTTATAAATAAGCTGCGTAAGGCCATCACGCGTCATAAGAATGCATTCATCATCCTGAAATGTAGTATAACCTTGTAGCTTAACACCGTTTACCAAAAACACTGTCACAACCTGACGCGTTGCGATTAAGTGGTCGATAAACTTTTCTTCCATAACTGTGGGCATCCCCTTGAAATCCTTCTTATTATTTTTTTATTAATATAATTAATGCTCTTTTTATATAGATTACTCTATATTCAACAGATAAGATAACTCTTTAAACTTTACAACCCTACCAAATGTAAGTATGTCATTTAAATCATTACCAGAATGTGTTTCTCCAGCAAGTAATAAAACTGTTTTCATTCCTGCATTTACTGCAGCCAGATGGTCAACCGGCGCATCCCCTACATAACAAACCTTATCAAGTGATACATTTAAAGTCTTTGCTGCTTTTTCAAATGGCACTTTATTTGGTTTATCTTCTTCTACATCTCCAGCGCCAATGCAAACGCCAAAATATGTATTTAAACCTAAAGCCTCAACTTCGGCTCTTAACAAATCACCCCGCTTATTGCTTACAACAGCCATAGGTGTGTTTGTTTGTTTAAGCTTATCTAAAAGTTCTTTACGCCCTTCTTTAAGCTTAATTTCTTGTACTGATAATTTTTGAATCGCTTTATAATATTCTTTTTCAGCGTTGGAGGCTTCTTGTACACCAAACATCTGCGCAAAGTCAAGCCTTCCTTGTTTACCAATTATATTCTGCACTTCTTCCAAGGTTAAGGGCTTTAAATTATAGGCATTTCGTGCTGCATTTACAGCTTGCGTAATCACAGGGAACGTATCTACAATTGTGCCATCCCAATCCCAAAATACCGCATCAAAAATACTTAAAGGTAGCATCTGTTTACTGCCTCCAAAAAGCTGGCGTTAAAATAATCAGCAATGTAAAAATTTCTAAACGCCCTAATAACATAGAAACACATAAAAGCAGCTTACCCATATCAGGTAAAAATGCATAATTCGCCGCAGGGCCTACTTCTGCCAAACCTGGTCCTACATTTGTAATGGTTGCAGCCGCCGCAGCAAAAGAAGTCACCAAATCAACCCCCAAAGCCGTTAGCCCCAAAGCAACCAAAACAAAGCAAAGAATAAATAAAGATGCAAAGCTCCAAATCGCATGCAATACTTCAGCAGAAACAACTTTATTTCCCACTTTCACATGACTTACACCATGCGGATGCACCAGCCTATAAAGCTCACGAGCCCCTTGCTTAATAATGAGAATCACACGCAGCATTTTCATAGAGCCCGTTGTAGAGCCTGTCATACCACCAATAAACATCATAACAAGTAAGGTAATTGTTGCGGCAACTGGCCACAAATTATAATCAGCTGTTGTGTAACCTGTGGTCGTTAAAATAGAAACCACTTGGAACAAGGACTTTCTAAACGCCTCAATTATTTCCATATCCTGCCCACGTACAAGTACAAAGCTTACAAAAGCAGTACCTAAAGCAATAAACATCACCCAAGTTTTAAACTCTTCATCTTCTTTAAACATAGAAAAATTACGCTTAGATAACACTAAATAATGAAACGCAAAGTTAATACCACCAATAAACATACCCGCAATGGCAATCGTTTCAATTAAAGGAGAATCATAATAAGCTATAGAAGCATCATGGGTACTTAAGCCACCAGTGGCAATTGTTGTCATTGCATGGCAAATAGCATCAAAAGCTTCCATACCAGCAATAATATACAGCCAAGCCCATACAACAGTTAAAGTAAAATATATAGACCACAACGCCAATGCTGTTTGCTTTAACCGAGGCTGAAGCTTATCCTTAGTCACACCCGGCATTTCCGATTTATATAACTGCATACCACCTACACCCAAAAACGGCATTACAGCAATCGCTAATACAACAATACCCATACCCCCAAGCCACTGTTGCATAGAACGCCAAAAAAGTACGCCATGCCCCATATCATCAAGACCAGTAAATACCGTTGCACCAGTTGTCGTCATCCCCGAAACCGATTCAAACAACGCATTTACAAACCCTTGAGATGTACCCGAAGCATAAAAAGGCAGCGCCCCAAAAAAGGATAATCCCACCCAAGTCAAAAGCGTTAACAAAAAGCCATCCCTATGGGTTAAGTTAAGCCCTCTACCTTTATTTAAAACAACTAAAGAAACGCCAACAACAATACAAACAAGTGCGCTTTCTACAAAGCCTACAAAATCACCATCACCATAAAATAAAGCAACTAAGGCAGGTACAAACATAAAAAGCCCATACGCACTTAACAACACACCTAAAATAAAAAATATTGCAGGGTAAGACATAAACCTAAATGAGCCCCTCTACCTGATGAATCACATCTGTAGATGCAAAAATAACAAGCCTATCACCCGCATGCACAACCAAATCTTTGGTTACCATTTTAACGCCATCACGGTTAAATACGCCACCAATCATCGCCCCTTCAGGCAATTTAATATTTTGTATAGATGTACCTGCAATAGATGAATGGGTAGAAACCTCAACCTCTAAAACTTCAGAATCCCCCTCATGCACCGTATGCAAAGCAACAATATTACCACGACGCACATATTGTAAAATTTTAGATGCTGTCACCTCACGCGGTGAAATCATCTTATCCAAACCCAAAGGCTGAATAATCGGCATAAAGCTAGATCTGTTCACCAAGGTAATCACATTTTTGGCGTTAAATTGTTGCGCTTGTAAAGAAGATAAAATATTCGTTGCATCATCCTGCGTTAACGCCACAACAACATCCATATCCTGAATATTTTCTTGCTGTAACAAGGTTCTATCCATTGCATCACCTTGTAAAACAGTTGCACGCGTTAACTGTTCTGCAAGTACATGGGCACGCTCCGCATTGCGTTCTAAAACCCTTGTATTAACAGAAGACTGTTCCAAGGTAGAGGCAACTTTCAAACCAATATTACCACCACCAATAACCAAAGCACGACGGTTAAGCTTTGTCTCAAAACCTAACAAATCCATACAACGCTGGGTATCTTCTGTGGCACACAAAAAGTGTACTTCATCATCTTTTTCAATATGGTCATATTCCGTTGGCACAATTAAACGACCTTTGCGATAAATCGCCATAATACGGATATAATCACCAAAATGTTGTGGATATTCCACAAAAGGTACACGGTATACTTTTGATTCCATAGTCATACGCACACCAATAAAATGCATGCGCTCATCAGCAAATGTTTCCGCATCAAAAGCACCTGGCACAGCAATGGTACGCAATACCGCTTTAGCCACTTCTTGCTCTGGACTAATAATCACATCCACAGGCATATGCTCACGCGTGTAAAAACGATGCCTCACAATACTTAAATAAGCAGAATCACGTACACGGGCAATTTTAGTCGGTACATTAAATAAAGAATAAGCAATCTGGCAGGCTACCATATTAACTTCATCAGAGTTCGTCACAGCAATAAGCATAGATGCAGAATCACAGCCCGCCTCTTCTAATACATCAGGGTGTGAGCCAAAACCACAAATCGTCTGAACATCTAACTGATCTGAGATATAACGGATACTTTCAGGGTCTTGGTCAATTACAACAACATCTTGGTCTTCATTTACAAGATGACGAGCAATGTTTAAACCAACTTCCCCTGCGCCAACGACAATAACCTTCATGAGAACTCTTTTTTATTATTGGTTACAAGATTCTTACACTATAAATTTATTTACAAAAAAGTTCAATCACTATTGATGCTTAAATAAAAAAACAGCCCCTTAAACAAGAGGCTGTCTTATAAACCTATTCAAATTCTGTATAAAGGTATAATCACGCCTTAAATAAGCATCAAAAACACCTTCTTACAAAATTAGATATCGTCAGAACGTGTCTCAACACCTAAAGATTTTAGCTTACGGTGCAATGCAGAACGCTCCATACCCACAAAGTGCGCAGTACGAGAAATGTTACCACCAAAGCGTTTTAGCTGGCTCTTAAGGTAGCATTTTTCAAAAGTTTCACGCGCCTGACGCAAAGGCAGTGTTGCCACTTGTTCTAGTACATCTTGGTGTGTTTCACTTTCTGTGCGTGTTAGCTCAGAAGGTAGCATTTCAGGTACAATCGTCTCACCTGGGTGCATAATTGTTAACCACTCAATAACGTTTTTAAGCTGACGCACGTTACCAGGCCATACATAGCTTGAAATAACCGACATCGCAGCTGAAGACACATCTGGTAATTCAGTACCTTCAGGAGAAAGTGTTTTAATAAAGTGTTGCACAAGCGCCGGAATATCTACTGAACGCTCACGAAGTGAAGGCACATCAATTGGCACAACATTTAAACGATAGTATAAATCAGCACGGAATTGGCCAGTCTCTACAAGCGTTTTCATATCCTGGCTAGAAGATGAGATAAAGCGTAAGTTAATTTCTTTGTGTGCACCTGTTTTCGGGTCTTCAATGTAAGACTCTTGTAAAAAGCGCAACAAACGACCTTGCATATTTGGTGTTAAGTCAGCCACTTCATCAATAAACAAAGTACCACCAAAACCTTGGTCTACAGCACCCCAAAGTGCTAACTCAAATGTTGTATCATCAACAGAAGATGGGCTTAAAGAGATAAAGTTTTTATCTGCACGTGCAGACATACGATGCACCAAACGCGCCACAACTTCTTTACCAGAACCAGGCTCGCCTGCAATCATAATACGGCTTTCAGAAGCAGCAACCTGTTTCACCATGTGGCGTACAGTCGCAATTTCAGATGAAGAACCTAGTAGCTCTTCTTGTTCGCCTGTTTTTGCACGTAAAAGCACGTTTTCACGGCGTAGCTGAAATTCACGAATGGCGCGGCTAATTGTTAAAAGCAAACGCTCAGCTTGTGGTGGCTTTTCAATAAAGTCGTAAGCACCTTTCATTGTCGCTTGCACAGCCGTTTCAATTGTACCATGGCCAGAAATCATCACAACTGGCAGTTCAGGCACACGGCGTTTTAAACGAGAAAGCACTTCTAAACCGTCCATGCCTTCCATCCAAATATCAAGCAGCACCAAGTCAGGAGTTTTTTCGGCAACCATATCTAGCGCTTGCTGACCAGACTCCGCTGTGCGTGTTGTATAACCTTCGTCTTGTAAAAGACCAGACATGGCGTCGCGAATCGACTGCTCATCATCTACGATTAGAATATCTTGTGTTGTCATCTTTATTTGCCCTCTTCTTCCGTAGGGAGTGTTATTGTTACCTGACTGCCGCCTTGCTTCAGTCGTTCTAAGCGTACCTGCCCCTCATGCTCGTCTACCACGCGCCTTACAATAGCAAGACCCAAGCCCGTTCCTTTCTTACGTGTTGTAATATAAGGATCAAACAAAGTATCGAGATCCACCTCTTGAGGGAAACCAGGACCGTTATCTGTTACATTTATGGCAATTTTACCACTTTGTTGTTTATATGCAACAATTTTTATTACCCCTTCTGCTTTATTTTTATTGGGGTTTTCTTCTATGGCATTAATGGCATTTTGTACCAAATTCGTAAGCATTCTGCTGATTTGCGTACGATCAGCTAACAAAAATAAGCCCGTTTCAAGTTCCTGTTGTATTTTTAACTCAGGGTATGCCGTCTGTTGCAATAATGCAACTTCTTTAATTATCTTCACAACATCCACCTGCTCAAACTGCGCCTGCGGCATACGTGCAAAGTCGCTAAACTCATTTAACATCGAGCGCATATCTTCAACCTGCTGCGTTACTGTGTCTGTTAGCTGCTTAAAGAGCTCCTGTTCAGCCTCGGGGATTTCTTTAAGATATTTACGTTTTAAACGCTCCGTAGAAAGTTGAATCGGCGTTAACGGATTTTTAATCTCATGCGCTAAGCGCTGTGCCACATCCGCCCAAGCAGCTACACGCTGTGCAGAAAGAAGCTCAGAGATATCATCAAAGGTCACAATAGCAGAGATTTTTTTATCACGTCTTACCGTTTGCGGCATCATACGCACCTGCAAAGTACATTTTTTCTCACCAATAAAGGTTTGCGTTTGGTTTACTAATACATCTTTAGATCCTTTATTCTTAAAGGTCTTAAAAAGCTCAGCCAAGGCATCATCAAACTTATTAATATGTTCGCCGCATTTTACACCAAACATTTCTTCGGCTTTAGCATTAGCCATACGCACAATACCGTTTTCATCTAGGCGCATTACGCCTGCAGTTACACCCTGCATCACAGCTTCTGTCATTTCACGACGGTCTGCAATTTCTCTATTTTTTTGTTCTAAAAGCTTTTGGTTTTTACCCATACGCTCAGTCATTAAGTTAAACGAGCTTGTAAGCACCCCCACCTCATCATCATCCCGTGGTTGCACACGTACAGAAAGATCACCTTCACGTACTTTTTTCGTTGCTTTAACAAGTTCGCCCAAGGGGCGCACAATACGGCTAGCAAGGTTAAGCCCTGCCCACACAGCACCTGCAAGTACAGCCAAAACAACCATTACAAAAAAGGCCGTTAGCAACAAGCGCAAATCACCGACTTCAGATTTTAACCCATAGTATTCCTGATAGGCCTCACGCGTGCGCCCTAAATGCGCCAACACCTGCGGGCTAATCCACCGACTTAAAACCATGTAAAGGTTTTGATTAATAGGTGTCATCACAATCATGCGCTGGCCTTTATAATCTGTCAGCAAAACAGATTCATCAGAACTTGTCTGCATCGCAGCAGCAAATCGCTCAGGCAACAATGGCGCTAGCGCACCGTAATGCAAAACCACTTCACCTTTTTTTGTATAAACAGAAGCTTCTGCAAATTGTTTGCGTTTAATCTGAGCTTCAAAGACAAACCCAAGCTGTTCCAAATCTCTAAAAAAGAGTGCTTTTTTAACCTGATCCGAACCTGCAAAATATTCAGCTTCACCCATAAGCCTTTGGCCATGCTCACTTAAGTAAGCCTGCGCCACTTCAACCGACCCATCTAAAGACTTCGCTACACGAGCCGAAAACCACGACTCAACACCCAAATTCAATAAAATAATAGAAAACGCCGCAACCACAGCCACAGGCACCACAGCAAAAAAGCTCAGTAATCCCAAAAAGCGCAAATGCAAGCGCGCCTTCTCAAGCCCTTTTTTACGCTCTAAAAAAGCAGAAATAAGTTTACGACTAATATAAATAAGCGCAATTAAACTTAACAACACATACAAGTTTAGCATTAAAAAGTAATTTACGCCGGCATGAGCTTTATCCGTTAAGCTTACCGCCGCAACCAAACCAGCAACAATAATAGCAAACAAACCTAAAGCTAATAGTATCTGCCCTGCATTTGGTTTTAGTATTTTAGTCCAGTACTTCATAAGTTCCCTCCGCCTTAAAGGCTTGGCTCATCTGCCACATATATAAGTTTGCAAGCAGGGTATCATCTTCAGTCACAGGTTTCATGCTATGCTCTACTTCTAAACGATACTGCCCTTGTATCTTTTCCATTTTAGCTTTTAACCATAGGCGATGCACCCCCAAAACCTCTTGCGCAAAACCATTGGCGCTTATCGGCACCGTTAAATCTATTTGTTTATCTGTTAATAAATAGGTGTTATCAAGCAAGCTAAATCTTAATAAATAAAGCTGCTGCACATCTTCTAGTTTCACATTGTCTTTATATAGGCTTATTTTTTTTGTTAAAAGCACAGGCTGACCCGACTTTAAAATATCATCGACAGATGTATAAAAATCTTTATGTGGTAAATAATAATTTAACCCAATACTCTGAAACCCAGGCAAAAAAGTAAGCTTCATTTTTTGTATTTTATATTCAGGCGTGTAATTAAGCGCATAAATAAACAATGCAAAAGCGGCAGCAACAAGCCCAACACCCCAAAGATTTTTAAGCTTATTCAGCAAAAGCATCTAACCATTCCACTTCATTTTTATGAGCATTTACATAAATGGTAACTTCACCATCTTTCTGATACGCCCAAACACGTACCCAATTACCGTATAAAATTGCGTAAACACCAAAAGTCATAACAAAAGAAGCTAGCCAAAACAACCACGAAACGGGGTCATGTGTAATTTGTAATCCTGAATAACGTTTTTGCTCAAAATCTGTAAGCGTTACTAAAAAAGGTAGCTCATATGTTGCTATAATTTGCGCCGCCTGAAACACTTTAAGCGCAGTAACGAGCCTCTCTTTAGGCTCTAAACCTGCTAAATATTTTGGCGCAAGTTTTTTAGTCACTTCCATAACTTCTTTATCTGTTTTATCGGCTTTAATTGCCTTAGCAAGTTCTACAGCCATCGGCCAGCCTAAATCTTCATCTGTTCTTAACCCTAAAATGTAATTAGCATACACAGGTCCTGTGTCTGTATCACCAATAGAGACAGCAAAAACATGCGGATTATTCAGATAAGATTTTAACTGAATTGCCGACATTTGCGGACCACGAATAATATACTCAACAGAAGGGCCTAAGTTTTCAAATTGCCTACCAAACTTTTCTGCTTCACCAACGTTTTCTACATTATGTAGTTTAAAGTTAGTAAACTCCAATTCATATTCGTCTATCTTTATTTTTTTATAAACACTTATATCAAACTCTTCATTTTTAACTTTAACTAAGTCATCATCCGAAACTGGCCTTAAAGAATAGCTAATAGCACTCCCCGCATCTCCAAAAGTACCCTGATACACAGAATAACGACCACTAATATAAGGCTTATTTACCTGCAACAAATGTTTGTCTAAAACAGTTTTACGGTCCAAATCTACAATATGCAAATCTGTTTCAAAGTTTTTAGGCATTCCTGTATCATAAAAATCAATAGAAAACTCATTATTTTTCAAATAGAAAGGTATTGTTTTTTGAGATTCTACATCACCTTTGAAAAGATACGCGGTGCGGGAGCCCTCTCCCTCAGCTAAATTCATCACCCCACGCCACCCAAAAAAGGCATTGGCAAGACCATAAATAGAAAACAGCAAAACAGAAATATGCATCGCCCAGTACCCGTAAATGTACTTTTTAGATTGGCTTGCAT
>JAAZVW010000003.1 GCA_018623135.1 Pseudomonadota bacterium | reverse complement strand
TGTGAGCGGGTAGACACTCATTTTTAGATTATGAGATTCTTTTAGCATCGCCTTTAAGCGATTACGCAAGAGCTCCAATTCCTCTCCAGCCTGTATAACGTCAGAAGCTTTAAGCGCAAAATGATTCGCAGCAAAAAGCCAATCAACAGAAACCTGCTCGCTTTGATTTTGCTTGATTTTTTTCTCAAGCGATTCAAACAAATTGGCATAAAACTTCTTTAAGTTTTCACTCTTATCTTTTTGAGGTGTCATTGGCTTATTCTCTTAAACGGTAAATGTATGTATAGGTAATCAATTAGATAGCCTGACGCTTAGATAAAAACAACCCTTTTTAAAAAAATTGCATAAAAAAAAGCAAGCTAGGGGGTAGCTTGCTTTTTCTTGGGGTTACCACAAGGCCTTGTGCTAGGGGTAATTTAAGGGGTATAAAGGGCCGCCTTGTTATGCAGATTTTGCTGATTTCAAGCTGGGCGTAACCAAACCCGTTTGCCTTAGTAAACTTCTCTGCACTAATAGATAATATATGGATGGCGCCCCTAAATAAAAAGGGGTGTTTAACGCTTTTTTTTATTTTTTTATCTTTTTTATTTATAGGCTTTATTTTTATTGCTTTTTACCACAAAAAAACACCCCCTTTAAACAGGGGGCGCAGGCAACGATTAACACAAATAGCTTAAGCCATCGAGTTTTTGTATATAGGGTAAAACACTGTCGTTTTCAGGCATCATTTCCAAAGACTTTGAAACTTCTGAATCCACAAAAAGGGGTGGGTTCTCATCTAAGTAAAGAGCCACAGCTTCGCCATATATACTTTTTAAAAGCTTGGCTTGTTTATACGCGGCTTTATAGCGTGTGATTTTACACGACGACACAAATTTTTGCGCAGGCTCTTTAAAGCGCTTAAAAATAACTTTACCCGAAATTGATTTTTGCAGAAGTTCTTCTTCAAAATCAGAAATAGGCAACCTTTGAGTAAAGGTGATTTCTTTTAAAGCGATATAAGCTTTCCACTTGGTATAAAGCGCCTCGCTCATATATTCTGCAACACAAAATAGCCGCTTAAACTCATGTCCATCACAGCACAAGTTTCCTCTACCTAAAGCTTGCCAATGCTTAACTGGCATCTGTTCTTCATCCGCATAATCAGCTAAAAGCTGAACAAATAAAGGCCGCACAAAAACATAGTCTTTAGGGTAAATATAAACCCCGGTTAAACCATGAATAAGATGGCAGGCATCTTCTATTTTACAGGGGTTTTTACCCGCAATTACATCAAGCAACAAATGGCCTGAACAAGTATAAAAGGGTGACATAACCACTCCTTAAGAAAAAGAAAAGTATATTTGATATGAAGCTAGCACAAAGAAAATATGCATACAATAAAAAACCAGCTTTAGCTAAGCTGGTTTTTTATTTAAGAAACGGTTGCGTAGCTTTGGGGTTTAGCTAAAATTTCTTTCGCGGCAGCTTTAATCTGCTCTAAAGTAACGGATTCTATTTGTTCTATAAGTTCTTGGTCTGACACATAACGACCACGTGTAACAAGGTTATTAGCCACGCGCACCATTCTGTTATCTGTGGATTCAAGATACATCATTAGACCTGCTTTAAATTGTGTACGGGCACGCATAAGCTCTTGCTCTGTAATACCTTCTATAGAATCTTGCAGTTCTTTTTCCACCATTTGTTTTAAAAGTTCTTGCTGAGATTTTTCTGTGGCTGCATAAACACCAAAAGTAGCCGTGTCTTTATACACATTTACAAAAGAATTAATGGCATATGCAAGCCCCTGCTCTTCTCTAATTTTTTGGAACATGCGACTTGTCATGCTACCACCAATAATATTGTTCCAAATTTGAGACGCGTAATAAAGCGGGTGATTATAATGCATGCCTTCGTATGCGATTACAGAATGCGCTTGCTGAATTTCTGGTCTGCTTCTATGCTTTGTGCCACCAACATAAATCGCCACTTCCACCTCTAGCGGTTTACCAGCAGGTAGGGATGCAAAGGCTTTGGTTACTTCCGCCACAAAGTGCTCATGATCTACATTACCTGCGGCACAAATCATCATATTTTCTGCCGTGTAATGCTCTTTAATATAAGCCCTTAATTTTTCAGAAGTAATGCTCTTGATGCTCTCTTCTGTACCTAAAATAGAACGTCCTAAAGGATGATTGGGGTAACAAAGTTCCTGCAAGTCTTCAAATAAAATATCACTTGGTGTATCTTGCGCTTCTTTAAATTCTTGAAGGATAACTTGGCATTCTTTAGCAATATCTTCTTCTGCTAATTTAGAGTTTTGTACAATATCTGCCAGTAAATCAACAGCGAGAGGCATATCCTCTTTCAGAACTTTTGAAAGATAAACTGTGCTATCTCGGCTTGTATAGGCATCTAAATCGCCGCCAACATCTTCAATGGCAGCCATAAGTTCAAAAGCCGTTTTCTTTTGAGTTCCTTTAAACGCCATATGCTCTAAAAAGTGAGAAACGCCATGGTTTTCTAATGTTTCTGCCCTAGAACCTGTGCGCACAAAAACACCTAAGGATAGGGTTTCTACCGTGTTATAGCTATCTGTTGCAATGGTAAGGCCATTTTCTAGTGTTGTTAATTGAAACATTTGTATTCCTTTCGAACTCAATATTCTCCTCTTGTACAGGAAATTATCCTTTTAGGTCAAGAAAATAGCAATTTATTGGCGCATCAGTTCTTTAAGGGCTGTAAGTTCTGGTGCAATTTTAACGAAGCGTTCTTCTTTTTGTAAAATATGCTGTTGTTTCTGTGGTAGATCCGGAAATATATTTATAGCCGCCGCCACCGCTTTGGGAAATTTTGCAGGATGCGCAGTTGCCAAACAAACCATTTGTTTTAGCTTTAATTTTTCTGCTGCTTTTACCGCAACGGCTGTGTGTGGATCTATCATATATCCGTGTTTTTTATAAATATTGGTGATTGTTTTTGTTGTCTCTACTTCTGATACCGCGGCGGCAGAAACTTCTAGCTGAAGCTGCTCATAAGTATCTGTAGGTAATTCAAGCAAACCCCTTTGTTTAAAATCATGCATCATTTGTGCCGTTTGTTGTGCATCTCGTCCATTGAGCTCAAACAAATAACGTTCAAAATTAGAGGCAACTTGAATATCTATACTTGGGCTTTGGCTTGCTCTCACTTCTTTTTGAGAATAGTCATTATTGTTCACTAAACGGCTCAAAATATCATTTTGATTTGCAGCTAAAGTAAAATCAGCCTCCAAGCCCATATAGCGAGCAACAAAACCTGCAAAAATATCACCAAAATTACCCGTTGGCACGACAAAGTGAGGCACCTGCCCTTGTTGTAGATTTAAACGGCTTTGCGCATAAAAATAATAAACAATTTGCGGCAACAGACGCGCCCAAGATATAGAATTAACAGCCGTTAGGTGCATTTCTTTCCTAAAATTAGCATCTGAAAAGGCTTCTTTTACTAAATTTTGGCAATCATCAAAGCTACCTTCAACAGCAACTGGTACGACATTTTTTGCAGCAACCGTTGTCATTTGCTTGCGCTGAATATCGCTAATTCTACCGTAAGGATACAGCATATAAATACGCACCTTATCGCAATTTTTAAGCCCCTCTATAGCAGCAGGGCCTGTATCACCTGATGTGGCGCCTAAAACGGTTTTAAACGAATCTGATTTTTTTAATAAGGCTTCATAAAAAAGCCCCAACAATTGCAAAGCTACATCCTTAAACGCAAGAGTTGGTCCATGGAAGAGTTCTAAAAAATAACAATTTTCTGAGATTTTTTTTAAGGGTGTAATTTCTGCTGTATCAAAATTTGCATAAGCTTTTTCCAGCATATCCTTAAGCTGTTGAGCTTCATATGCTTGAGATACATAGGGGTAGATAATATCAAAGGCTATTTCTATATAGCTTTTATTTTGGAAGATTTTCTGCTGGTCAGGGCTTATTTGTGGATAATCAATCGGCAAATACAAGCCACCATCTGGTGCTAAGCCATCTGCCAGTACCTGATCAAAAGAAACTGGGCCGTAATCTCTTGTACTAAGATACTGCATTGGCTTTCTCCTGTTTTACCTTAACCAAAATACTTAATCATTGTTTCAACAAGCAGCTTCTTTTGCTCATCAAAAAGGGCTTTTAGGGCATCCTCTGGGTCAAAAAACTTTGCAAGATGTGTTTGCCCTTCAACTGGTTCAGGTACCTGAGCATCTAAAACTTGCGATACAAAAAAGCAATGATATTGTTCGGGGTAAGGCTCGTAATAATCGCTTGGGCAATCCGCATTTATTTGCACATGCCTATTGGCAATAAGCGTTAGCGTATCTGTACTTACAGAAGACATTTCCCAGACGCCTTTACTGGCTGTTTCAGCAGGCGACTCGCCTCCTTCTGGCCTACCTGCAGGTAAATGCCAGCCTTTCTTATCTTGTGTCACTAAAAGAATTTGCCCCTTGGTATTAAAAACAAGGGTAAAGCAAGCCGTAATAAGGCTAATATCTGGCAAATCGGCACCTACGTTTAGAGTTACAATATTGGGGATAGGCGCAAAATCGCAATCTTTAAGTTCATACATTTTATGGATTCAATCTTGTTTTTTAGTATTTGATACTTATACTAACCCAACATTACCTCTAAATCTATTTTAGATTTAGGCAAATTCCCTTTTTACCATTCTTAATTAAGGGGGCCTTATGGGTCTTTCAAAATATCTGCCAAAAATTAAAAATTTTGCCGACCTTTGGGATGGCAAAAAAGAAGCAAAAAACATGAATCATAACTTCAGCCAAAAAGCGCCTTACTCTTACGAAAGTTCGGACATGGTTGTGTTGATGATTCATGGTATCAACGTTACCGACGCAGGTGCAGACACCACTGCTAAATTCTTGCAGTTACTACCAACGCAAAAATACGCACCCCATTTAAAAATTTGGGGTGAAGTTATTGGTTACCGTTGGGTGGGTCTGCCCTCTTTCACCAATAAGCGGATTGCTAAATATTTGGCAAAACGCATAAGCTACCATGCCTCTAACGGAAAAAAAGTAGCGGTGATTGGGCATTCCAACGGCTGTGCAATTATGGATATGGCAAGCCGATTAACTGCAGGCTACTATGCAAATATGTATAGTTACCTAAACCCGGCATTGCGCAGTAATTTGGCACCCAAAAAGGTTGAATCCTTCCATGTGTGGCATACGCAAGATGACGATGTGGTAAGCTGGGCAAAAGTTATTAGCTGGCTCACCTTTTACCAGTTTAATGCGCGCCCTTGGGGTGATATGGGCAAACGAGGTTATAATGGGAACTCTACCCGTGCTCGTAATATTGAGTACTCCAATCGCCATACTTTCAACCCTGCAGGCAGTGGTCATTCTGGTATTTTTAACCACTTTGACTATTTTGGTGAACTGGTGCTTATTGGTTGTATCAAGGAACTGTTCCAAGATACAGGCAACAACCCGAACCCCAACCCGCCACATGGCACCAAAGCTGCTCGTGTGCTACAAGAAATTATCGACCACGCTTAAAACAATATGGAGCATAAAAAGCCGCCCTTTTAAAGGGCGGCTTTTTCGTTCTCTAAACAAAATAGAAGGGTTACAGCTCTACAACCACTTCTGTTTTTTCAGTGCGTTGACCTTTTTCTGGCATCTGCTCTGAAAATTCTTCCTGCGCAATTTGCTCTTGCCAAAGATGAGAACGCTCATCTTTTTGCTCTTGGCGCTTTTTATTTTCTTTGTCTGCAATTACGTTTTCAAAAGTAAACATTTTTTTGTCCTCTTCATTTGTTGGTTACTTGCTCAGGGTAACCTTTGTGCTCTACTTATTTATGTTGCGCCGCATAAAAAGTATACAGTGCATTTTAATAAATTCCTGACACCCGTAAAAAAAGCCCCAATTAAGGGGCTTTTAAAACTTATAGTGCGTAAACAAATAAAAATAAACCTATCCAAACAACATCTACAAAGTGCCAATACCAAGCGGCACCTTCAAAGTAAAAATGGTGCTTTTGGCTAAAGTCACCTTTTTTGAGTCGTTTATACAAAACAAGCAACATAACCGAACCCACAAACACATGGAAGCCATGAAAACCTGTTAATAAGTAAAATGCAGAACCATAAATACCGCTATCAAAAGCAAAAGCAGCATGAGAATATTCTAGCATTTGCAAGCCTAAGAAAATAAAACCTAACACGGCTGTAAGTAACGTGTAACGCACAAGGGTTTTACGATCACCCTTAATAAGCGCGTGGTGCGCCCAGCTAATTGTTGCGCCTGAAGAGAGTAACAATAACGTATTAATAACTGGCAACTCAATAGAAAGCACTTCAATATTAGAAGGTGGCCAAACAATATTAAATGTACTTGCATAAAAATATGCAATAAAGAATGCAGCAAAGAACATAACTTCTGATGCAATAAAGAAGACCATACCATAACGGTTTGCCAAATCTAGCACCTTAGGTACTTTATCATAGCCACGCTCACGGCTTTCTTTAATGAGCATGCACCACCACTTACCTGCACCTAAAACAAGTGTTAACAAACCTACAACCATTGTAATTTGTGCATATAGTGCACCCCATGGCATATCAGCAGACTTAGTTGCTACCATCATCACAAAAGCAAAAGCCATTAAACCTGCACCTAGGCAAGAAACCGGCGGCCAAATACTTGGTTTAGGTACGTGAAAATCGTGATCTTGAGTATGTGACATCTTTTTTCCCTTACATTATCAAGCCAAATTATTTTTGACCTGCTTCAATACCTTTTTGAATATCGGCTTCTGGCACGCGAGAGCCACCATACTCCAGCTCAACCTCATCGCCAAATTGCTCAACAAAAGGCGCATACTTTGTTTGCCCTGTTTGACCTAAATAAATAAGCATTGCAAAAAAGTACACCAAACCAAATAAGATAACCAAGGCACCTAATTTGATCATTTTACCGTAAGTATTAGAATATTCTTCCTCTAACTTACGTACAGAATAATGGCGGCGTTTTGTTGTTGTCATTACCTTTAACCTTTATCTTTAAAGAAGCACAGAAAGTGCCACTAAAACCGAAAAACCAAAGAGGCTAGCGCCTAAAATAATATTCTTTTTACGGCGTTGTTCACTAAATGATTGTACTTGGTTTTCCATAAATTTTATCCCTTATTTTACAACCGGCAATTTTTCAAAGTTATGCGCTGTTGGAGGGGAGCTAATTGTCCACTCTAGCGTATCACCTTCCCAAGGATTATCACCTGCAACTGCTCCTTTTTTAGAAGCGCGGATAACATTATAAACCATAAGCAATTGAACTAAACCAAAACCAATAGCGCCAATTGTTGCAATTTGGTTCATATCTGTCCAAATTGGGTTATAGTCTGCAATACGGCGCGGCATACCCATAAGCCCTAAAAAGTGCATTGGGAAGAATGTTAAATTAAGGGTTACAAAAGTTAACCAAAAATGCCAGTTACCTAATTTTTCACAAAGCTTACGACCCGACATTTTAGGGAACCAATAATATAGACCTGCCATAAGCCCCATAAATGAACCCGCAACAAATACATAATGGATATGAGCCACAACAAAATATGTATCATGCACCATGTAATCCACAGGGACAGCAGCAAGCATAACACCTGAAAGACCACCTAATGTAAATAAAGCAATAAAGCCAATAGCATACTTCATCGCAACGGTGAACTCTAATCGACCTCCCCACATGGTTGCCATCCAAGAGAAGACTTTAACCCCTGTCGGCACCGCAATAAGCATGGTCATTGACATGAAAATTGTTTGCGCCACTAAATCCATACCAACGGTGTACATATGGTGCGCCCATACAATAAGGCCTAAGGCTGCAATAGTGGCCATAGAGTAAACCATTGCCGAATAACCAAAAAGTTTCTTACGTGAAAATGTTGGTATAATTTCTGAAATCATGCCAAAGGCTGGTAAAATCATAATATATACAGCTGGGTGAGAATAGAACCAGAAGATATGTTGGAAGAGTACAGGGTCGCCGCCACCTGCCATATTAAAGAAAGATGTGCCAAAATTACGGTCTGTTAACAACATTGTAATAGCACCCGCTAAAACAGGTGTTGCAATAAGCATAAGCCAAGCTGTTACCAACCAAGACCAAACAAAAAGAGGCATTTTAAATAACGACATACCAGGTGCACGCATATTTAAAATTGTTACAATAAAGTTAATAGCTCCTAAAATTGAAGAGGCACCTGCTAAATGCACACCAAGAATCCACATATCAACACCAACACCTGGTGAATAAAGCTTATCCGTCAGTGGTGGGTATATAGTCCAACCTGCGGCATTAGAGCCCCCTTCAACAAATAAAGAACCTAACATAAGCGCACCTGCAAAAGGCATCACCCAGAAAGACCAGTTATTTAAACGCGGAAAAGCCATATCTGGTGAGCCCACCATAATCGGCACAAAATAGTTACCAAACCCGACAAGCCCTGGAATAATCGCAAAGAAAATCATAAAAGTTGCATGCATTGCCGTCATCTGATTAAAAACATCAGGTGAGATAAGTTGCTGCCCCGGCTCGAACAATTCCAAACGGATCATCCACGCCATTGCACCACCAATAAAGAAGAAGATAAGCGCAGAGATAAGATACATCTTACCAATTTCTTTATGATCCACAGTTGTTAGGTAATGAAGAAAACCTTTTTTAGCTGTTTCTGTTGCCATTATTTTTTCACTCTTTTTATTTTTAAATTAGGTTACGCATAAAATGCTCACACAAAACTCTACCAGACAGAGAGCAAATTGACAAAAAATATTTCCTTGTCTTACCTTTTATTATGTAAGTAAGATTCTTGCATTCTTAAAGCATCAATTACAGAAATCATCGATGTTACAGATTGCACCAATGGCTTAAGCACCTGTGCACGAGACACCGTAGATAAAAGCGGAAGACCCATCATACGGGCATCTGAGTACAATAAAATATTTAATGTATTGTCGTGTACAACTAATGTTGCTTTTTTCGCCTTAAAGCTTTTAATAAGGCGTTTAAATTGCGTTAACAAAGGGGCACCAATAATTTTATTTGCTTCATGAATATGTCGGGCATAAGCATGTAAGCCTTGCATATCCATATCAAAAGCAGCCGCTAAAATAACAGGTGCAATGTCTGCACTTCTTAAACGCTTAAGCTCTTCCATTTTATAATCAACAACGGTTGTACCATCAAAAACTTCTTTAAGGTTAAAACGCAGAAGATAAGCTGATTCTAATTTACCATCAGCAGATTCCACAGCACCTTGATGTACCTCTATCGGTGCTTCTTTATAAACACCTTTTAGCGTACGCGTTGCTGCGAATTTTTGGCCTTGATCTAACAGATGTGGCAGTGGCAAATATAAATGATGATTACGTCCAGAGTATTGGTAAGAATAAGCATCGCCAAAATAGCGCATAACTTCTGGCATTAATTGGACTTTACTTTCACTTTGATAACGCACAAGTGGTTGTAAACTAAGCATAAAGGTTACAACAAAAAGAACCAAAGCCCAAAAGCTTGATAACCCCAAGCCCCAAGACGCAAGCGCCGCCGCAACCGAGGCCATGCTCAATAGTACAAAATCTCTTAATGCAGAAAGACGCTGAGTCTCCACAGTTTGCATTTGCTTGTTTATAGATTTAAGGTAATAGCCCTCAAACCCTTTTGCATAAAAATCTTTTTCAATAAAGGTGCGCATTATGTTGCCTTTTATTTTTTATTATTGCACAACAAAATATATACAAGGCTTTACCTAAGCCTTATCTGCGTTTTTGATTTTACTTAAATCTTGAACTTATATTTTTATTTTTCTTTGGATTTTAAATGAGATATTTAAAGATTGTCTACAAAAACAGACTTTTTGAGCACATCAATAGCTTATACATGTGGCGATTAGACAACAAATTTAGTCAACTTTATATAATGTATAAGAAAATGTAATGGTATGAATATCTTGAGGTAAAGAAGATTTAATTGTAAAGCTTAAGGGAAGAGCGACCTCTTTTTGCGCAGGATAAGTATATTCATCAAAACAAAAACACTCGATTAAATCAATATGCTCAAGTACATCCCTCTCACCCTTTGCACCGAAGCCCAGTGCCTGATGAATAGCAATACCCTGCACATCTTCAGCCAATGGATTTTTTGCTAAATAGCCTGTAAGAGTCGGTTGGCCAACGGGCAAATCTACCCGTTGTGCTTTACGTGTAAACTCTACAGGCATATTTTTATCTGCAAGGCCTGTAAAACGCACCGTAATCATACGCGTTTCATCAACAACATATTCTTGCTGAGTTTTATCTTCATCCGTTAACAAACGAGCCTGAGGAATACCTAACACCTGACAAAACATATTATAAAGAGGCACAAAAGCATAAGATACACCCAACATACCTACACCTAGTGCCAAAAGAATAATAAATAACCTGAGTTTTTTTGTCATCGGTTTAACTTTCTAGATAAAAGTATCAACGACCATTGCCAAAAATAAAAAGGCAAGGTAGTACAATGAAAATTTAAAACAAGGCATCGCTAACTCTATTGTTTTAGACTTCATCAACTGAACCGAAATATACAGCCAGTAGCCACCTAAAACAGCTGCCGAAACAAGATAAATAAATCCAAACCCATTAAAAATAGCCATACCAAGAGTGATTGGAATCAAAATAAGTAAATAATAGACAATTTGCAGCTTAGTCTCTGCCTCTCCTTTAATAACAGGAAGCATCGGCACTTTAGCTTTTGTATAATCTGTATTTTTTTTGAGTGCTAAAGCCCAAAAATGCGGCGGTGTCCAAAAAAAGATAATACCAAACATCGCCCAAGCAGCTAAAGAAAGCTCATCTTGTACAGCAGCCCAACCCACAAGCGGCGGGAAAGCACCTGCCGCGCCACCAATAACTATATTTTGTGTTGTACGGCGCTTTAGCAGCATCGTATAAATTAATACATAAAACAAATAGCCAGAAAGCGACATATAAGCTGTAAGTGGGTTAACATAAAAATAAAGAGCCGCAAAACTAACAACACCGCACAAAACACCAAAAACAAGGGCTGTGTTTGCAGAAAGTCGACCTGCTGGTACTGGGCGTTTTTTTGTGCGCTCCATAAGCTTATCTATATCTTGGTCAAACCACATATTAATAGCATTGGCACCACCAGCAGAAACAGCTAAGCCTAAACAAGTAACCACAACAAGATCCCATGTAACTAAAGACAAGTCACCACCAGAAGCAACCAACATGGCACAAAAACAGGTAATAACCAAAAGCACTAAAATACGCGGCTTCATAAGCTGAAGAAAGTCACCTAACATCTATTAATGTCCCGGGAAATATTTACTATGTTGCACTTTGGGGCCTAAATATGTTTTGCCAATAATAGTAACAGCAACAACAAAAAGCAACGTACCCCAAGCTAAATGCGTTACACTTAAAAGCTGATAATATTCTGGATAATATTCAAAACTATAAAGAGTAATCAATCCTAACAGAAGTTGACCACCAACCATCTTATCTAAACGACTAACGGAAGTACGTATTGTCTCTTCTTCCTTTTTAGATTTTTGATGCAATGCAAGCGCTAACAAAATTGTTATTAAGGCAAGGGCTCTGTGTAGCATATGTAGCTGCTCTGTTGTTACGCTTGGCCACCACTGGCCTTGGCAACTAAATAATCCGCCACAAACACCACCAGCGTATGAGCTAGAAACCATAGCACCCATAATCATCGTACAAAATAAAACAAAGGTAAAACCATGCAACATACCTTTAAAACCGCGCGACACCTGAATCCCTTGTGGATTGACAGGCCTACTTGTAAGCATACGTAATACCACTAAAGTTGCTAAAAACAACATAGCGTTACCCAAGTGCAAAGCAACAGACCAATTAATGTTAGAGAACCATACCGTAACTGCGCCCATTTTTACTTGGCTAAAAAGAAGAATAAAAGACAGAATTGTTACCTTAAAAAAGGCGGGGAAGGATTTGCGGTTTTTAACAGCTAAATATAAAAGAGGCAGCATAATAAAGCCTACAATCATTGCAATAAGCCTATGTACCCACTCCAAAAACACTTCAAAATTAGAATACTCTGAACCTGCTGGCACAGGAAACGGCCACCAAAGGCCATAACATTTAGGCCAGTCTGGGCAGCTCATCCCTGCATCGTAAACACGGACTGTGGCACCTACAACAATAAGAATGAAGGTAATAAGCATAGCAGCGAGGCTTAAGCCTCGCATACTTTTATATGCTTTTGATTGTGTATCTAGAGTCATAATATATTAAAGTAGTTCTTGGAATTTTTCTTGAGTAAGTGCTGGCAGATCATTTTCTTGGCGCTGTTTATTTGCCCAGGCTAACCATTCACTTTGAGAAACAACTTTAACATTAAAGAACATCTCACCATGGGCAGAGCCACAAAGCTCAGCACATTGACCTACAAACAAGCCTTCTTCCTTAGCATTAAACCAAAGGTAATTAATACGACCAGGAATAGCATCAATTTTTGTACCTAAGCCCGGCACATAAAAAGCATGAATCACATCTTTAGAAGATACCAATACTTTAATATTTGTGTTTACAGGCACAACAAGATCTTTCACAAAACGCTCTTTACCCGGTATAGATAGCTGCGGGTCTGGGCCTTCTGCTTCTGGCGCGCTAAATTCTGCATCTGGGAAGTTAAAATCCCAACCAAATTGATAAGCAAGCGCTTCTACTTGAATGCCTTTTTGTGGCATTGTACGGGCGTACGCCAAAACCTCATAAGACTTCCATGCAATTGATAAACAGATAATAGATGGGATAATTGTCCAAATAACTTCAATCATTGTATTATGAGAAAAAGTTGCAGCTTTTGCTTGGCGGCTCTTTCTAAAGCGCCATATCATAAACAACAATCCTGCTTCAACAATAACAAATACACCAAACACAATCCAAAACAAGAAAGTATAAACACCATCAATTTTTTCACCTAAATCGGTTGCTGGTTCAGGGAACCCAAATGGGTGTACTGTACCTGCAAAAGCAGGCATTGCTGTTACGACTAAAGCGAAAACTAATGCTAAGATTTTCATCTACAAAAGCCTTTATCTATTTTTTATTATTAAATTTGGCTTAAAGCTTACCTTAATTTTATATAAGACGCAAAACCTTTAAAAACAACAACCCCGAGGTTTTAACTTTTCATATAAGGCTTTGTTGGCCACTGATAGTCTGAAATTTTACTTTCAAATAGCGTTTCTAACATAAACTGCGCTGCATATGTTTCATTGTGGGCAGTATGGGCTTTTTGCCACCCTGCTTGCGCAATTTTTCGGCGAACATCATCATGTTCTTTATAATACTTAAGTTTATCAATAAGCTCATCAACCGAGCTGTAAAAGATCATTTCTTTATCTTCTTCATACAATTCATCCAATGAAAAATCACGATCAGAAAAAGTGAGAAGGCCATTACCCATATAATGAGCAAGCCTATCCGATGAATACATAAATAAGTCATTCATATCACCACCTCGGCCCTTTTCTTCTTTACGAGAAAGATTAAGACCCATAGCGCACTCCGCTAACCTATCCATATAATCAGCACCCCAAAGACCTGTGCCTTGTGCTGAAACATGATACGAAAAACATACATCAGGTGCTTCATCTAAAATACGGTGCGCGGTAATATAGCGTGAATCATCTGGCGCTGCATTTCCATATGCCAAGAAAAGATCTGCTTTATTTTCACCTTCAAAAGCTCGGCCTGCCTCTACAGCTCTATCTACTATATTAGGAATATAATAAACAGGCACATTGTTTTGGCATATTTTATAAAGAGACTCCCCATAAGTTGTGACATAATTGGCGTCCATAAGACCAGATTTATGATTAATACGCGCCACATTATCCGGGTTAAACAACGCATCAATATTTAATTGCGCCAATTTAGTGTGCGGATATTTATGCTTAATTTCTAGAATGGTTTCTTGGGTAATCACATCTGCGTGCTTAAAAACCACCAAATGAGGTTTAAAACGGTGGATATAATCCATAAGCTTTTCATTACAAGGCTTAATACCTGCCTTGCGTGATTTAAAAATATTGCTCATACGCGCCACATCACGATCAGAAAATGTCATCACCTGATGCCCAAGCTTGGTAAATCCGTTGATAAGTTTACGATTATAATCATAATAACGCGCAGCATCATTTTTAAACTGAAACCCGCCAACCATTAATATACGCATATTTTTCCCTAATAATTTATTACACATTCTAACTAAGCAAATTTTAACTTCTAAAGCTGATTAAGCAACCTACTTAAGCCCGCTACAACTGCTGTATCTGCCCTTAAAACAAAGCGCCCCAAACCTACAGGAACAACATGTTCTTGCGCAAGCAGATACTCTTTTTCAACATCTGAAAACCCGCCTTCTGGGCCAACAAGTAAGGCCGCCTCATCCATTAAATGCGGCTCACCAAATTTTGCATCGGTACGTTCTGCACACCAACAAATTTGCGAGTGCTCAAGCACAGCTTCTTTTAATGTACGAACTTTATGAATAACAGGTACAGATAAGCGCTCGCACTGTTCGGCTGCTTCTACAACAATAAGCTCAGCACGCTCTATGTTAAACTTATCTTTTACCGTAAAATCAGAAACCAATGGCTGAATTGCTTTTACCCCCATTTCTGTCGCTTGCCTTAAAATACGATCCATCGCATCCTTTTTAGGCATACAAATCAACAGTGTCACAGGTTCTGGTCGCACTGGCGCTTTTAGCCTTTGGCTTATCCACAGCTCTTTTGCTTTATCATCTTTAAGTTCTGCCTCAAACAAGCCAGCTTCGTTAAACAAGGCTATTTTATCGCAAGCCTTAAGACGCAATACACGACTTAAACGCTTACTTAAAGATTCTGCTGGTTTAAATAGAGTTTGAGCCGTTAAACTCTCTTTTACATAAAATTGCTTTAACATATTGTAACTTTATCTTCTCATCAATTTAGGGCATACTATACCTTAACAATAAAGGATCTTAAAGGAATAAAAGATGCAACAATTACACAAAGCTTTCTCTTACCTTAAAAGCTTTAAGCTACCTCCCAAAGTACGTGAGATGATGATAAGCCTGCGCATGAACCGCCCAGCTTCTTTACTAATGATGCTTTGGCCTATGCTTTGGGGGTTTTTCACTGCAAATGGCGGCACTATTTTTGCACTTATTCCTGCTATTGCACTTATTATTGCCATGCGTGGCGCCTCTTTACTCTATGAAGATCTAAGCAATAAAAATATTGAACTTAACCCCGACCCTTATGCACCTACTGAAGAAGCACCCCAACCTTCTGTTTTAGCGCTTTTTGCATTAAGCATTGCCACAGTTGCATTAGCACATGCTATTGGCACAGAAGTTTTACTGATGGTTATTTTATGGGGTATTTTAGTTGTCGGCTACCCTTATTTATACAAAGTTACTTGGTTCCCGCAATTTTACGCAGGGCTTATTTTTGGTGGTTTACCTGTGCTTATTGGCCAAGCCATAGGCGGCGAGATGACACCTTCTGCCATTGTGCTTTTTGCAGTAGGCTTTTTCTGGGTGACAGGTATTGAAACCTTACGTGCCGATATTAAAGTTGCGCAAGATAGCCGTGCAGATTTAAAATCCATTATTCTTATGCTTGGGGAATATCGCATCCCGTTTATGTCTGGTTGCTTTATTTTAACGCAAATTCTACTTATTTTAACAGGCATCGTTAAAGATGCGAACGGGCTTTACTATGCAGCTCTTATGCTTGCTCAGGGTATTCTATCTCATGCTTACTACGGCATTCAGTTAGAAGAAAAGCAAACCGCACGCCTTACCTTTAGGCGCACAGCACTTGCAGGGCTTATTGCAACATTAGGATTTGTTTTAGGTATGTAACCCATAAAAAAGGCGACCGAAGTCGCCTTTTTTTAGTTTCGATACATTTCTCCTAGGTGGAACTCCACCAGCTTGAAAACCAAATTGGATCCGAGCTGATGATCAACTCCCGCAAGCTGCTTCAACTGAGCATTTGGCAAATCTGCTGCCAAGCGCTTAGAGAGATCAAGCGGGACAACATCATCATCCATACCATGAATAATAATGACCGGTTGCTGTATTTTTGCCAACACATCAGCCTTAAGCAGATCATGTTTACGGGCATCTACCACCATATCATATGGCAGTTTCAGCTCTTTGCCTGGTACAAAATGCTGGGTTACTAAATAACCCTTAGCTTGCCAATCTGCCTCCAGCGACGGATTACATGCCAGTTGAGGTTTTAAAAACACCTCATCCAAGGCATTCACCGCAGGTGCCAAAGCAATCATTCCTTTAATCTCTGGTCGTTTTTTTGCGACCAGCATGCCAGCCCAAGCACCTACAGATGAAGCTAACAGCAACACCTTTTCCAGCTTTAACTCATCCAAGAGGTCGCAAATATCTGCAACCGCATGGCCGATCTTGAAGTTTTCAAGATCTCCGTAGCTTACACCATGACCATTAAGATCAAGGCGTAAAATGCCATAACCCTGGTTTTTTAGTTCTGGCATCCATGTGGTGATTTTATCACCATTCATGTCTGCCTCCAGACCATGAATGAAAAGAACAACCGGTGCGCCATGATCACCCATATGGTAATCATAGGCGATATCCCCACGAGGGGTTTCCAGAACTTCGTAAGAAGTGGAAGACATAAAATATCCTTAAGGGCAGTTACCCTTAGCTATAAAAAGAAAAGGCTGAATAATTCAGCAGTGAGCAATCCTTATTTATATGACTATATTTTAAGTAAAATCAAGCTTTAAGCTGATTTAAAAGGCCTAAAAGATGGAATTTGTAAACCTTTAGAGCTTCTTCATCTGAAAATCTATGATCTGCTTCTTTGATAAGATGCAATTGAACATCGGCAGAACCTATACGCTCTGCAATAAGTTGGGAGGTTTCATAAGGCACAACATCATCGGACATACCATGCAAAATACGTGCAGGGGTATAAATATTTTCAATGTCATCGTTACGGATCAAAAAGTTTTTACGACCATCTTCTATAAGATCAAAACCAATACGGAAAGTTTGACCTTCCTCAAAGCCATCTTCAATACGTACGCCTTTTTCTTGCCAATCTTGTTGTTCTTCTTTTGGCAAAGGCGCCCAATATAAATCTTCTGTAAAATCAGGTGCAGCTGCAATTGTAAGAATCCCTTTTACTTCTGGCAATTTTTTAGCCAATAAAAGCGTTACCCAACCACCCGTAGAAGCACCCGAACAAACAATATTTTTAAGCCCTAAATGTTTAATAACACTTTGGGCACTTTCTACTGCTTTAGAGATTGTAAAAAACTCAAACTCGCCATCTGAATCACCATGACCAAAATATTCAAGGCGCAAATAAGGAATATTAAGCGCTTTTAAATGAGGAATGATTTCAACAATTTTTGTGCCATACATATCTGAATGTAAACCGTGTAAAAAAACAACGGTTGGATAGCTTTCATCCCCTGCTACATATTCATAAGCAATGCGACCTATGTCTGTTTTTAAAAAGGATGGATTCTTTTGTGGCAACTCATTTGACATCGGTTTATAATCCCTGTTATTTACTAAACATATTAAGAAGACTTTAACTATAAGAGAGCCCCTAAAAATGCGCAAGACCATTTTACAAGTTACCCCAGCACTAGAACAAGGCGGTGTTGAAATCGGCACCTTAGAAATGGGCGCATATATTATTGAGCAGGGCTGGCGCTCTTTAGTGGCATCCAACGGCGGTGGACTTGTAAGTAAATTAGAAGAAGAAAGTTCTGAGCACTTTTGCTTACCCCTACACAAAAAGAACCCTGTAACACTTATTAAGAATGCTTTTGCACTTAAAAACATCATTAAAGAACAGCAAGTTGACCTTGTGCATGTACGCTCTCGCGCACCAGCTTGGTCTGTTAGGCTTGCATGCGCCCTTACACAAACCCCATGGATCAGCACTTTCCACGGTACCTATGGCTTACAAAACAGCCTTAAAAAAACATATAACGCCTGCATGCTTAAAGGGGCGCGTATTATTGCCATTTCGCAATTTATTTACGATCATATCCAAAAAAATTACGATGTAGATATGCAAAAAGTAAGCATTGCCAAACGTTGTTACGACCCACAACGCTTTAACCTTACAAAAATCAACAAAGACAAAGTAACGGAACTACGTAAGCAGTGGCAGATTAAAGAAGATGACAAGGTTTTACTCTTCCCTGGTCGCATCACAGGCTGGAAAGGTCAGAGCTTATTTATTGAAGCTCTTGCAGATATTAAACAACCCTACAAAGCTATTTTTATAGGTGGCACAGCTGGCGGTAAAAAACAAGCCTTTAAAGAGCGTTTAGAAGCACGTATTAAAGAGCTAAACCTAGAAGATAAAATTATTTTTGCAGGCAGCCATACAGACATGGCTTCTGTTTACGCTGCAGGTGACTTTATGATATCAGCAGCTTTAGACCCTGAAGCCTTTGGCCGCACTTTAGTAGAAGCACAAGCCATGGGCAAACCCGTTATTGCGGCAGCCCACGGCGGAGCATTAGAAACGGTTAAAGATAAGCAAACAGGCTTACACTTTATTCCTAAAGATAAAGAAGACTTAAGTAAAAAGCTTGAAATAGCCTTACGTATGGATGATGCCACTTATAAAACCATGAGCCAAAAATGCTTAGATTGGGCACCAGAATTCACCGTAGATAAAATGTGCGCTGCCGAGTTTTCGGTTTATTTAGATGTATTAAACAACACAACAGAAAGCGCTTAGTATGGAACGTGTTTTAGTTATTAAATTAAGCGCATTGGGTGATTTTATTCAGGCTACAGGTGTTTTTAATGACATTCGTGCCGCACATCCTCATGCTGAAATAACCCTTATGACATCTAAACCTATGATGTTTTTAGCTGAAAAACACCCCGCTTTTAACCAAATTGCAATAGACCCCAAACCTAAGTTTTGGCAATTAAAAAACATGTGCACTCTTAAAAAATTTCTAAAAGAATTTGATATGGTGTACGACTTACAAAATAATGACCGCACAAATTGGTATTTTAAACTTGCTGGCAAGCCTAAATGGTCTGGCATTGCAAAAGGCTGCTCTCATCCTCAAATTTTAGAAGATAGAAGAGCTTTACATAACCTTGATCGTATTGAGGACCAGCTGAAACAGGCAAACATAAATACCTCTCACAAGCCAGATGTGACATATGCCCAAGAAAATGCCAGCCCCATTTTGAAAAAGCACAACCTAAAAAAAGGTACCTACGCTGTAATTGTTGCAGGTTGCTCACCACAGCACCCTAAAAAACGCTGGGGTAAGTATGTTGAGCTTATTAAAGAACTTGAGCAAAAAAATATACCAACCGTACTTGTTGGCACAAAAGCAGAAGAACAAGACTTAAACAACATCGCCAAACAAACAAAAGCTCTTAATTTGTGCAACCAAACATCTATCGGAGAGCTTATTGATCTTTTCCAAAAATCTGCTTGCGCTATAGGTAACGATACAGGGCCAATGCACATTGCTGCTGCCTCTTTATGCCCTAAAGGACTCACTATATTTGGCGAAGAAAGTCCAGGCAGTAATTGGCGCAGATGCGCCCCAAAAGCCAAAGGTTTTAGCGTTATTCACCAGAAAAAAATAGATGACAATAGCGTAAAAGATGTTTTAGAAGCGCTTAAGTTATAACAACACAGCATAAAAAAGCTCCTTTAAATAAGGAGCTTTTTTGTATAGGCAAACATGTTAACCTTAGCGTGTGTATTCTTCTTCAAGCTGATTCAGCTCTTGCGCTAAACGCTGCTCAATCTCTTCTGTGCTGACAGCTTTAACAGGTTCTTCCATGTCTCTCATTGCTGCACGGGCAGAATCTTGCATCATGTCATTAAAACCTCGTGCATCTACTGCTGGCATATTTGCAACTTCTTGCTTAGCTTGAATGTGGTTTTTTGCATCTACCTTGACCATCTCTTGGTTCTGCACGTCATAAACTTGGTGCTGCTTCGCATCAAACTTATTATGCATACGCTCTTTGGCTTCATTATTCATTTGTTTTGTAATAGCACGTTCCGCCACTTCCAAATCCATAGATTTAACCATATTATTTTGGAATTTTTGCGCTTGTAAAATTTCTTGCTCTGTTTTGCCGCCCGTCTTAAGCTCTTGTTTTAAAGCCTGGTACACCATTTCTTGTTTTTTATCACGTGTATCAAAGTTCACCAAACGCACAGCTGGCTTGCCTTCTAAATCATGCCCCTTAAAACTTACTGTTTTGATATGTTCATTTGTATAGCTCATTGTGTTGAATCCCCTATCAATACCCATTTCATTATTACCTTATTCACAACCTAAACAAACATTGCGTTCGCTTTAGGATAATTATTTATGTACGTATCTATTAATGAATATATGCAATTAACTGACAGGGATAAAAATAGCTATTTCAAGAAGCGGGCACCCCTTCCGATGCGCCCTCTTCAGTCTGCTGATCTGCATAACTCTGCACATGCTCATTAACTACTTTTTACAGCAATCTACGCGCATATAGCCAATAACTTGCAACTTTATGCACCGCCTCATCCACTAAAAACTGCTGTTTTTGTTTATGCTTTTTATATTCCCTGTCTGATGTAAACATAGGCGGGCAACGCGTTTCATTTTCTAATAGTGCTATTTCAAATTCTCGACGGCATCGGAATTTAAAAATCTCAAGCTGCTGTGCTAAATCGGTATGAAGCTTATGGCCATTTACAGGGCAATTGAGGGCCTGATAAACCAAATCATATTCCTGACTTTGTTGAAAGTCATTTAAATCAAAATGTAACGGAAGATGTAAGCCCTTCGGCGTTTTTATATGAATCGTCATCATATTCGTCGAGGTTGTCATTTTCCAATCGCTCCCTACTAAGATTGGGTTTCATTACAAAGTTATTACTTCAATCCATTCAATATCCTTATGATATACAACCAAAAATAGATATTAAATATTATTGACACTCTATTAGGAAGTATTTTGCAGGAAATAAAAATTATGTATTTATGCGGATAAATACTTGCTAAAAATGGCTATTTATCTTAAGTTTATTGCTATTATTTATAAAAACAAATCAAACTAACTTTAAGGAAATAAAATGGTGAATATTACACTTCCTGACGGTAGCGTACGCTCGTTCGACGCTCCTGTAACTGGTTTGGAGCTTGCAGGCTCTATTGGTGAAGGTCTTAAAAAGGCTGCTGTAGCAATTACGCTAGACGGCACCCAAAAGGACATCACCACCACCATCACCAAAGATTCTGAAGTTAGTATTATCACCAATTCTACCGATGAAGGCTTGGAAATTATGCGCCACACAGTAACGGCGCAGGTTTTAGCACGTGCACTTAAAAACCTATATCCTTCAGCAAAACTTGCTATTGGCCCCACAATTGATAGTGGCTTTTACTACGATATATCAACTGAAGAAAAAATCACTACTGAAGATTTAGATAAAATCGAAGCTGAAATGCGTAAAATTGTTGGCGAAGGTTTAGACATTACACGTAAAGAATACACACGTGACGAAGCTATTAAGCTGTTTGAATCACGCAATGAGCCTTTTAAGATAGAAATTATTAATGACACACCAGAAAGTGAAACACATTTTGGTATTTATGAGCAAGGCGATGGTGTTTTTTATGACTTATGCCGCGGTCCTCACTTAACATCTATTAAAAAAGTTGGTGCGTTTAAATTGCTTTCTGTTGCTGGTGCTTACTGGCGTGGCGATGCTAAAAATGAGATGCTTACACGTATCTATGGTACAGCTTTTAAAACAGAAAAAGAACTTAAAGCATACTTACGCATGATGGAAGAAGCTGAAAAGCGCGACCATCGTAAAGTTGGTCCAGCTTTAGATTTATTCCATTTTCAAGAAGAAGCGCAAGGACAGGTTTTTTGGCACGACAAAGGTTGGAAACTCTTCCTAACATTACAAGACTACATCCGTAACAAACTTGCAGCGCATAATTACCAAGAAGTGAACACCCCTCAACTTGTTGACCACTCTTTGTATATCAAAAGCGGTCACTGGGAAAAATTCTCTCATGGTGAAATTTTTGAAGTGAAAGAATCTGAAACTAAGCTTTCAGCTCTTAAACCGATGAACTGCCCTTGCCATGTACAAATTTTTAACACTGGTCTTAAGTCGTACCGTGATTTACCTTTGCGTATGGCTGAATTTGGTTGCTGTATGCGTAACGAATCATCTGGTTCATTAAATGGTCTACTACGTGTGCGCTCTATGACACAAGATGACGCGCATATCTTCTGTACTCCACAGCAAATTGAATCAGAAGTTGTGCTCCTTTGTGAGCTCATTAAAGACATTTATGGGGATTTCGGGTTTAACGATATTGTTGTTAAATTCTCTGATCGCCCAGAAATGCGCGTAGGCTCTGACGACGTATGGGATGCTGCCGAGCAAGCCCTTAAAGATGCTTGCGATGCCGCAGGCCTTACATGGACTTTAAACCCTGGAGAAGGCGCTTTTTATGGCCCTAAACTTGAGTTTGTTCTAAAAGACTGCATCGGTCGAGACTGGCAATGCGGTACAATCCAAATGGATTTCAACATGCCAGGTCGCTTAGGTGCAACGTACATTAACGAGCAAGGCGAAAAAGAACACCCTGTTATGATCCACCGTGCCCTACTTGGTTCTTTGGAGCGTTTCACAGGTATTCTTATTGAAAACTTTGCCGGGCACTTCCCGCTATGGCTTGCACCTGTGCAAATTGGTTTTTCTGGTGTTATCGAAAAACATAACGAGCATGCGTACAAACTTGCCAAACAATTTGAAGAGGCTGGCTTTTCTACCTTTGTTGACCCGCGCAACGAGAAAATTAACTACAAGATTCGTGAAATGGCGCACCAAAAAATCCCTTACATGGCGATTATTGGTGACCGTGAAATCGAAGAAGGTACCGTTACAATCCGTCGCTTAGGTGAAGGCAACAAAACAACAACCTATAAAGTTGAAGAGCTTATTGCCAAAATGCAGGAAGAAGTGGTCACAAAAGCACTTCCGCCAATGGCAGAGTAAACCCAGAGTTTATCGCCTATTCAAGAAGCCGCAGTCTTTTCTGTGGCTTCTTTTTTGTAAAGATGGCACAAAAACATCACATTAAAGCCTTTTTTTAAGCATTTTACGGTTAAAGTATACTTTTGGCTTTGATTTTACAGCCTTTCTTTGTTAAAAATGATTTTACGTTTAAAAAATTTTTACACACCGAAAGGATAAAACAATAGCTATACCACCGCATTTACGCAACCAACGTAATAAGAAAGAAGAAGCACGTACAAACGAAGAAATTCGTGTGCCTAAAGTACGCCTAGTCGACGAAAATGGCGAACAGCTTGGCGTTGTAAACACAAAAGAAGCACTTGAACGTGCAATGGATGCTGGTTTAGACCTTGTGGAAGTTTCTCCAAATGCAGAACCTCCTGTATGTAAAATTTTAGATTATGGTAAATTTAAATACCAAGCGCAGAAAAAAGCTGCCGACGCACGTAAGAAACAAGTAAAAGTTACTGTTAAAGAAATTACATTGCGCCCTGGTACTGAAGAAAATGATTACCAGATTAAATTACGTAAGATGAAAGAATTCCTTGAAAAAGGCGATAAAGTAAAAGCAACAATCCGCTTCCGTGGCCGTGAACTTGGCAACAAAGAAGCAGGTGTTGAAATGCTCAAACGCATTGGGCATGATCTTGTTGAATATGGCAAGATGGATGTTCAGCCAAAAGCAGAAGGTCGTCAAATGCACATTCTACTTTCTCCGTTAGCACCTAAAAAGGTCTAACAGAAAAAGAACGAAAAAACCGCCAAATGGCGGTTTTTTTATGCTTCATTATACCTTGTTAATCAGCAGATATGACATCAATAATAGATTTTGTGTATTGCTCATAAGCATCCTGTACGTGATCTATCTCTGGGTTATTCAAAACATCACAATTCCAAATTCTTGTACTGTCTTTCGTTTGGAGCGCTAAAAGCAGACCGAGCTCTTCACTCACCTTCCTTAACTTCATAAAAAGAGGCATCTGCATCAAATCATCAACAGTATCTGCATCACTTAAAACATAAATTGCTCTAAACTTATGAGCATCTTCTATTGGCAGGGTCTGCGCATCAAGAGGAAAGTTAACGCCATGAAAAGGATCCACTAAATCTGCTACATTTTTAGCCAAAGGTAACCCTCTAGGCGTTGCAAGCAATACCCTATAACCAGCATGATTATAAGCACGATAAGATTTTAGCACAGAACAAAAAAACTCTTTTTCTTCCTGTAACGATTTCTTCTCACCAAGGGCAAGCATAAGGACTGTTTTTTTCATAAATAAAGGCTCCTGTTAGACATACCTTAAGTCTAATCAGAGCTTTAGCCTTTGCCAAGACTAAAGCATATAAAAAAGAAACTACTTCCCTTTTGGGAGGATTCAACATACATTTAAGATGGGATGAATAGAATAATGGTGACCCTACCAGGACTCGAACCTGGATCTAATGCTTAGGAGGCACTTGTTTTATCCTGTTAAACTATAAGGCCATAAATTTATTTGTTTATAGCAAACCTTAATTCTTTAGGCTATCTAAAACTTCAATTTGTTCAGGATGAGTTACTGTAATTAACACGCCATTTACAGGCTTGAGCACACCACGAATACGTATTTTTTTATCCATATACATTTTTTGCATATCAGTAAATTTATCCCAATATTTTCGTGGTATTTCTACAGAAAAGTCATTCCGCCAATTTTCACCAAAATTTAAATAAAAGCGATTTTTAGATTTATGCTGCTTAAGCACGACACCTTCTACTACCTGAAACTTACCAATACGCCAATCTTCTATTTTTTTAGTCGCATTTAAAGTTTTAAATGTTGTGTCTGACCATATAAGTTTTTTGTGCTTTCGAGCTTTGTTTTCTGCTTCTATAAGCTCAAGAACAAGCGCCTTAATCGTAGAATCAGGAAAAGAATAAACATGTGCCAAACCTTCTTCTACCAACTCTTTATTTATCCATCTATCACCTAAATAAACATGGGCTAATAAACGCCCATAACGGTCTTTTTTCTCGTTTGAGAATATTAAAGAAACTTTTTTACCCTTAACCTGCGCCTTTAAATATTTTTTGGCTTCAACTGCAAATGGCTCAGAAGGATAGTTATTATGAGAAATTTCAGGCGTATTAATACTTAATAGGCGCACCTTCTCACCTTGTTTGGTCACAAAGGTATCGCCATCAAAAACATCTGAAACAATCACCTCCAATGCAAAAGCATTGAAAGTAAACAAAGAAATTATTAAGCTTAAAATAAGTGGCTTCATGGCTTGTCTTTCATCCTTAAGTTAGTGTAAGCTTAACCGAAAGCCGCAAGATGCGACAAGTGAAAAACAAATAAAGAAGAAACAAGAATGACAACTCTTAATATTCGACCAGAAAAACCAGAAGATCGCACAGAGATTGCAACCCTTATTGCACGTACCTACATGGGTGCAGGCGCCCGCACTATCGAAGTTGCCGGTCAATTAAGAGATTTAAATAAAGATTCTTTAGGCTTTATTGCAGAAGCAGAAGGCCATGCAAAAGCATATGCTTTGTTTACACCGTTAGACATTAAAGACAGCTCAGAAAAAACACTTCTGTTGACACCTCTTGCAATTGATACATTAGATGAAACAGTTGATGTAGAAAACTTTTTAAAAGAAGTGATTCTTAAAGTAAAAGAAAGCAGCTTTAATACAGTTGTTGTTTATGGTAGCGAAGAGATGTACGCGCCCTACGGCTTTAAAAAAGCTGAAGACCTAAACTTAAAGTCTAACATTGATGTAGCAGATGCTGTGCTAATGGCTCTTGAAATTCATAAAACTCAAGGCGGTGAAATTATATATCCTGATTTTCTTAAATCTTAAAGAGCTTAATGAATCATCCGTAAAAAAGCAGCCTATTGGCTGCTTTTTAAATAGTTAATTAATAATATCTATAAGTTTTTTTAAAGAGGCGTCATCACCGACATATAGCCCTTTAAATTCCGTATCCAAATACTTCATTAAATCAAAATCCACACCTTGGGCATCCACAACTTTTAAACCTTGCTCTTCTACCATAAGAACACCAGCGGCAACATCCCAAGAACTTAAAGGATGGCGGACAACGAGCATTTGCTCTTTATCAACAGCAACGTGAGCAAGCTTATTTGCAATAGAACCAACAGGTCGCACATTTAAATCTTCTTCGTAAGGCTCCCATTTGTTTTTACGATATTCAGAACAAGAAACAGCAACAACTTGGTCTTTAAACGCTGTATCTTCAAGAATTACTTTTTGTTTATTTAAAAACACACCTTCACCCAAAGCGGCAGAAACCATAATATTTTCGCTAGGTGTTGCAATAGCAGATGCAACAATTTTCCCATCACGCACTAATGCCACAGAAACAGAATAAGAACCGCCAGATACAAATTGAGAAGTACCATCAATTGGATCTACAACATAAAAGCTTGTTTTAGATTTCCAATTATCTTCTGTAACAGATTCTTCCGACAGCCAGCCATAATCTGGTCGTTCGGCTAAAAGTTTATCGTGCAGAAGCTTATCAACAGCTAAGTCTGCTTCAGTCACATAATCGCCAAAAAAACCTTCGGCTTTTGCTTGATGAAAATCCGTTGCTTGTCCTGTCTTTTTATCTTCTGTTTTAAAGCCTTTACGCTGGTATTCCACACAAAGTGCGGCTGCTTCTTCAACAATTTTTTCGATCAATTCTCGTTCTTGGGTGTGACTGTAATTCATAGGCTTATTCCGTACTCTTATTGTGATGAGTATTTAGTGTACAATAAGGGGGTAAAAACTACCAATAAAATTGAGTTTTAGCCCCTATTTGTGTTATGATATGCAAGCTTTAATATCACAAAATACATATAAATACTTATTTTAAGAAGGTTAACATGCTATGGCTGTCACTCCTATGATGCAACAATACTTAGACATAAAATCTGAATACCCTGATTTTTTGCTTTTTTACAGAATGGGAGATTTTTATGAGCTATTTGGAGAAGATGCCAAGCAAGCTGCCGAAAGCTTAAATATTACCTTAACACAACGCCGTAGCTCTAAAGAGGTTGAAGGCGTGCCCATGTGCGGTGTACCCTTCCATGCTGCAGAAAATTATATTGCTAAACTTATTAAAGAGGGTTTTAAAGTCGCACTCTGTGAGCAAACAGAAGACCCTAAAGAGGCTAAAAAATTACGTGGTTCTAAAGCTTTGGTAAAGCGAGAAGTTGTGCGCCTTTATACAGGTGGTACACTTACTGAAGAATCTATGCTTAAAGCTGAAGAAAACAACTATCTTGTGGCGTTAACAATTTATAACGGACAAATTGCCTTAGCCTGGGCTGATCTTTCTACGGGTGAGTTTTCTATGCGCAACTGCAAAAAGCATGAGGTGCAAAGCTTACTGACACGTTTAAATCCATCCGAGCTTATTTTAACAAGTCAAAGCGCTGATGATTTACAAACGGAGCTTTTACCTTGGCAAGACTTTTTAAGCATTGTACCCGAAACTCTTTTTGATACAGACACTGCCAAACGTGATTTAAGCACATATTACGATGTAAAAGACTTAACTGCTTTTGGTTTAACAACAGAAGCCGAAATAAGTGCCTCGGGTGCTTTATTTGCTTACCTTATGCAAACGCAAGTGGGTAAAATTCCGCAACTAAATAGACCTAAAGTTGAAGCCAGCCAAAGTTACATGCAGCTTGATTTAGCCACCCGTGCAAACCTTGAGCTGACACAGACCTTACGCGGTGAATTTAAAGGGTCTCTTTTACATGCGCTTAACCGCTGCGTAACAGCATTCGGTACCCGTAAATTAAGCCAATGGATTACAGCGCCGCTTCAGCAAGAAGCAGAAATAAATAACCGTTTAAATGCGGTAGAAACCTTTATAAACAACCCGCAAGCACGCGATGATTTGCGTCAGTTCTTAAAAGGCGCTGCGGATATGAGTCGCGCTCTTTCTCGTTTAACACTGGAACGTGGTGGCCCACGAGATATGAACGCGCTACGTATTACCTTAAAACTTTTACCAACTTTAAGCCAAGGGCTAGAACGCTTTAATAGCGACCTACTTACAGAAATCGCCCAAAACTTTAAAGGGTTTGACAGTTTAAATATAGAACTAGATTCTGCCTTGAAGGCAGATGACCTGCCATTACTTGTGCGCGATGGTGGTTTTATTGCCCAAGGCTATAACGCTGAACTGGATGAACTTAAAGCGTTAAACCAAGATGCTTTAACTGTTTTACAAAAAATGGAACGTGAAGAAGCAGAAAAACTAGGTGTTTCATCCCTTAAAATCAAATACAACAAAGTTTGGGGTTATTTTATAGAAATCACCAAATTAAATGCAGATAAAGTGCCTGAGCATTATATTCATCGCCAAACAACGGCAAATGCTCAGAGATTTTCTACTTCTGAGTTAATGGATTTGGAGCGTCGTATTGCTTCTGCAGGTCAGCAAGCTTTAGCCTTAGAAGAAAAAATTTATAAAGAGCTCTTAATTTTAGTAAACCAACAAGCGACAGAACTACTTACAGCAGCAGAAAGCTTAGCGGAGCTTGATGTATTAACCTCTGCGGCAGAAATTGCGGTAGAACGACAGTACACACGCCCTGAAATCACCTCCGATAAATCTTTAGAGATTATGGACGGTCGCCACCCTGTTGTTGAACAAAGCGTTGAAAATTTTATTGCCAATAATGCGGAACTTTCTGGTGGTAAGCTTTGGCTCATTACAGGCCCTAATATGGCAGGTAAATCTACCTTTTTGCGCCAGAATGCTCTTATTTGCTTAATGGCACATATGGGGTTTTATATACCTGCGACTTCAGCAAAAATTGGTGTGATTGACCGCATTTTTACACGTATTGGCGCCTCCGACGACCTTGCACGTGGGCAGTCTACTTTTATGGTAGAAATGGTGGAAACAGCCAATATCCTAAACAATGCCACAGCGAGAAGCTTTGTGATTCTTGACGAAATTGGCCGAGGAACAGCTACCTATGACGGGCTTTCTATCGCTTGGAGCTGTGTGGAACATTTAAGCCAAGAAACCAAATGTCGTGCCTTATTTGCAACGCACTACCATGAACTTACGGTACTAGAAAAAGAAGAGCCGAATATTTTATGTTACCATGTTGCTGTAAAAGAATGGCAAAAAGATATTGTCTTTTTACATCAGGTTAAAAAAGGGGCAAGCCCAAGATCTTACGGTGTACACGTAGGTAAACTTGCTGGCCTACCTGAAAAAGTAACACGACGTGCAGAACAGATTTTGTTGAATCTTGAGCAAGGCAACCAGCATTCTGTGCCAGAAAAAACGGAGCAACTTTCCTTTTTTGAAGCACCTATGCAAGCAGAACCAGACCCTTCTGAAGTTGAGGAACGCTTAAATTTAACAAACCCTGATGATATGACGCCAAGGCAGGCGCATCAGTTTTTGTACGAACTTAAAGGTTTGATGAATTAGCATTATGAAGGTACTTATTTTAGGCATTAGTGGTTGGATTGGCAGTAGCTTGCACACACGCTTACAAACAAAAGGTGTGGATGTTGCAGGTTCATGGTGCCATACCATGCCTCCGCACCCCGTTAAAGGTGTGCAATTTAACCAAATGATGCCTGAACCTTTATATAAATTTATAAAAATTTGGCAGCCTGATGTTGTTGTAAATGCATTAGAAGGTTTAACAGACGATGCCTTTAGGCTACATGCACAGCTTTGCAAAAGTGCTGATGAAGGTGCTTTTAAATATGTGTATGTTTCGACCGCTGCAAGCTTAGAGCGCAGTGCCGACAAAACAGAAAAAGCAGAGGCAAAGGCTAAATCTCGTTACGGGCAATTTAAAGCCTCTTGCGAAAAACTGTTAAACACAAAAGCGGGTCATTTATTGGTGCGTACAGGTTCTTGCCATGGTGTTGCACCACACAAAAATACCAGAACAACTGACTTTTTAAGTTATCTACAAGCTGGTGAGGCACTTTATTTCCCTGATAATTTAACACAAAATCATATCTCCATAGATGATTTTAGCCTAGAATTAAGCAAGCTTATTATAGAAAATGCCTCGGGCATTAAGCATATTTTAGGCGCAGGACCAGAAAATGAACTGCTATTTAGAAGGCGCCTGGCTAAGGCTTTTGGCTATGATGAGCAGTTGGTTCAATGTGGGCAAAAACTTGAAAAAGATATTCATTTAGACTCTGCAGATACTGAAAATACAGCTACCAATAATCTTATTGATGAGCTTGTGAATATGCCTGCTTTACAAGAATATATATGTAAAAAATAACATAACAACAAAAGAGAGTGCCGCGTAACGTGTCTTTACTTAAATCATCTGTGACTGTTAGTTTTTTTACGCTTTGCTCCCGTCTGCTTGGCTTTGTGCGTGATCTTTTAATTGCACGATTTTTAGGGGCATCTGCCGCTGCTGAAGCCTTTTTTGTCGCTTTTAGATTCCCGAATATGTTTCGCTCCATCTTTGCTGAAGGTGCTTTTCATGTGGTTTTTGTGCCGCTACTAAGCAAGCATCTTAATAACGATGGACAAAAAGAAACAGAGCTGTTTGCAGGTAAAACTTTTGTTGCACTTTTCTTGACGCTGTTAGGCGTAACTCTACTTGCAGAAATTTTTATGCCTTACCTTATTAAAATGCTCGCCCCTGGTTTTGCGCAGGCACAATTTGAGCTAACCGTTGCTTTGGCGCGTATTACATTTCCTTACTTAATGTTTATTACGTTTGTGAGTTTTTGTGGCAGTATTTTAAACTCGTTGCGCTTTTTTGCAGCCGCCGCGGCGGCGCCTACACTACTTAATTTAATATTTATTTTAAGCTTATGTTCTTCTTTATATATTGATATACCTACTGAATATTTAATAAGCTATGCCGTACCGCTTGCAGGTTTAGCGCAACTTATTTTAATGTTTTTTGCATTAAAACGATCTGGATTTAGATTGCGTTTTGCCAAAAACATTTCACACCCTAGCATTGGTTTATTGCTTAAACGCATGGGCCCTGCCATGGTAGGTGTTGGCGCACAGCAAATTAATATTTTAATTGATACACTACTTGCCTCCACACTTGCGACAGGTGCTATTTCGTACCTTTATTATGCAGACAGGTTAAACCAACTGCCATTAGGGCTTATTGGTATTGCTATTGGTACTGCTCTTTTACCTCACTTAAGCCACGCGTTAAGTAAAGATGACCACAAACAGGGTGCAGAAAGTTTTACACAGGCCTTTAGCGGAAGTCTTTCCATTGGTTTTGCAGCTGCGGCCGCCCTTGCTGTTTTAGCAGAACCCTTAATGCATATTTTATTTGTACGTGGTGAATTTAGCCCCCAAGCGGGTACAGAAGCCGCTAAAGCTTTGCAAATGTTTGCCTTAGGTTTACCTGCTTTTATTTTACTAAAAGTCACAACGACAGTGTTCTACGCTTCTGGAGACACAAAAACACCTGTTAAATTTGGTATTTTTTCGGTTCTTGTTAATATTAGTTTTAACTTTATTCTTATTGGCCCTTTAGCACATGCAGGCCTTGCTTTAGCAACAGCCATTGCTGCTTGGGCAAACCTTATGGCGCAATTATATGTCCTTAAGCACAAAAACTATTTGCAAGAATTAAGCTTTAAACATTTTATGAAAAAGAACAGCATTGCCTTTATTTGCGCACTTTGGGTACTCTTTACCGTACTTATTGCCCATTATTTTTATCCTGAAGATAAAATGCCACGACTTATTTGGCTTATGATAACAATGGCCATTGCTGGTGCTGGCTTTTTAGCAAGCTTACACTTTTTTAAAGTCCTTAACCTTTATGCTTTGCTCCGTCGTAAAGCAAAATAAAGCGCCCCAATAAGAACAAAGAGGCTTAACCAAGTAAGCGCATATTGCAAATGCGGTATTTGCGCCCTTGGCGGTGTAACCGATGCGATAAGATTATCTGCTGTTGGGTAATCTAGCTGAACATAAAACTTAAGCCTATTTATACCTTTTTTTTGCTTAATTTGGCTTGGGTCTGCTTTCATTTGCACCATGAGCTCATCTCTTTTAAAGATATCTGGTGCTTTAAAAAAGCTCTGTTTAGGCTGATAATATTTAACCACGGCTAATAACGGCTGTGATTGTAAAGAAGGATAAGGTTTTAAGCTTTCCATAAGAGATTCTGTCAGTTTTTGCATAGGTACAAAACCACGGTCTACAATCACTTCTGTTTTATGATCTTTCAACAGATATGGCGTGAAAAGCCTGAACCCGTTTTGCGCCCCCAAACGCTGATGCGCCACAAGCTGAGAGCGGCTATGGTCAAAAGAGCCTTCAAGCTTTGTATGATAGAAACTTTGTGATAGATCTACCTGTTGCCAATCAACCGCTGGTTTTGCCAATCGGGAGTTCATTTGTTGCTCTAGGTGCTGTTTTTCTTGATGGCGCAAGAATTGCCAAGATGTTAAACTGAGCAAAATTATTTCTGTAATAATAAAAAAAAGTGTAAAATATCGCATTTTCATACTCATGAGTCTCGTTTTTTGTTAGATTAATCATCATAACAATAAATAGTAGATAACAACACTGTTAAAATAAGGACCTAAAAAACGATGCCTCTACTTAGAAAGTTTAAAAGCCTACCCGCAAACCTGAGACTTGCAGTTATTGTGATGGGCATTGTTGTTTTATGGATGCTTACTGGTATATTTTCCCCTGCGCCAAGCTTACCAGAAACGCAAAGCAAACAAGTTGCAGTTAAAGTGCGCGCAGTCGCATCTGATGCACAAGAGTTTACAAGATATATTGATATTATCGGCACAACAAAAGCTGATACAGCAGCGAACATTGCCGCTGAGGTAGATGGCACAATTACAAAAATTTATGTCACAAACGGTGATACTGTTAAAAAAGGCCAAGCGCTTTTAACCATTGACTTACGTACACGTAAAGAAAAGATGCAAGAAGCTAAAGCCAAATTAGATGAAGCACTTGCTTTGCAAAAAGCGGCAGTTTCGTTAAACAAAAAAGGCTTTAAATCATCTACAGCATTAGCAACAGAAGAGGCAAATCTTGCTGAGGCCCGCGCCTCTTACGCTGAAGCACGTGAAGCTTACGAGAAATCAACTCTACGCAGTTCTATTTCTGGCATTGTACAAGATGTAACAATAGATGAAGGTGATTATGTGGCACCTCAGCAAGCTTTAGTGCGTGTTATGGGTACAAATCGCTTTTTAATTGTGGGTTATATTTCTCAACAAAAAAGAGACCTTGTTGCTGTAGGGCAAAAAGCAACGGCAAAACTTATTAACGGCAAAGAAGTAACGGGTGTGATTCAATTTTTAGCATCGGAAGCTGATGAAAAAACAAAAACATTCCCTGTAGAAATGCTTGTTGATGAGGGCCAGTTTGTACCAAGTGGTATGACTGCAACCCTAAAAGTACCTACACCAACTGAACAGGCGCACTATATTCCGCACTCTAGCCTTGTTTTAAATAATGACGGGCACATGGGTGTTATGATTGCCGAAGGTAACAAAGCTAAATTTGTAGAAATTGACTACATTACAGATGACCGTGAAGGTATTTGGGTGCGTGGTCTTGATGAGAAAGTGCATTTGATTACATTGGGGCAATCTTATGTTGTTGATGGTGGTATGATTCGTACAGATATTGTTCAGGAAGATGAAGAAAAAATGTACGAACAATCAGAAGAAAATAAGGAGTAGATTTTAGATGAATGCTCTTATTTCTGCCGCTATTGAACGCTTTAGAACCACCTTTTTATTACTGGTTTTTATTTTTGTAGCGGGGATTATTTCTTATTCTGCTATTCCGAAAGAATCTAGCCCTGATATCCCAATTCCTGTGGCTTACGTAAGTGTGCACCATGAGGGGATCTCACCTGAAGATGCTGTAAACTTACTTATTAAACCGCTCGAAACTGAACTTAAAGCCTTAGATGGCTTAGACACCATGACAGCCAATGCCTACGAAGGCGGTGCTTCTATTCAGCTTGAATTTGATGCAGGGCTTGATAACGACCAAGCTATTACCGATGTACGCGAAAAAGTTGATATGGCCAAAGCGGAATTACCAACTGAGGCAGACGAGCCAACAGTTACGGAAATTAATATTGCGACATTCCCGATTTTAACGGTGATTCTTTCTGGTGACTTACCTGAGCGTACTTTGAAAAAAATTGCAGAAGATTTACAAGACGAAATCGAAACCATTACGGGTGTACTTGAAACTGAAATTTACGGTACCCGTGAAGCGCAGGTGATTATTGAAATTGATCGTGCAAAATTAGAATCTTACAACTTAACACAGCAAACACTTATTGATGCGGTAAGTCGTAATAACTTACTTGTGGCAGCGGGGGCTCTTGAAATGCCTGCGGGGCGTTACGCTGTAAAAGTGCCAGGTCTTTTTAAATCTGCAGAAGAAATTTATAATCTACCAATTTATTCAGACGGCACACGCAGTATTAAAATGCGTGACATTGGTACGGTAAGCCTTACCTTTAAAGACCCTGTAACCATTACACGTGTCAACGGTGAGCCTGCTGTAACTATTGATGTGAAAAAGCGTATTGGTGAAAACGTGATTGATACGGTGGATCAGGTAAAGGCGATTATTGATCGTGCACGTCCGCTATTTCCTGAAAACTTGTCTATTAGTTATACATCTGATGAATCTATTCAGATTCGTGATATGTTAACGGATCTCGAAAACAACGTACTCATTTCTGTTATTTTGGTGATGATTGTTATTTTAGCATCTTTAGGACGTCGTACATCTTTACTTGTGGCGATGTCAATTCCTGGTGCTTTTTTACTTGGGATTATTAGCCTTTATGCAATGGGCTATACAACTAATATTGTCGTATTATTCGCTTTAATCCTTTCTGTGGGGATGCTCGTTGATGGTGCTATTGTTGTAACCGAACTTGCAGATAAACATATGCAAGAAGACGGTATGGATAGAAAAGAAGCTTACCTAGAAGCTGCTAAATACATGGCATGGCCGATTGCGGCTTCTACAGCAACAACGCTAGCTGCCTTTGTTCCATTGCTCTTTTGGCCGGGGGTTATGGGTGAGTTTATGAAATTTATGCCTATTACCCTCATTGCGACGCTTACGGGTTCCTTTATTATGGCTGTTATTTTTATGCCAGCTTTAGGGGCTAAAATTGGTAAAGCATCGCCTCATGTGGGAGATACTGGCGCTAAAATAACTAAAAAATATACGGATTTACTTACAAAGCTCCTTGAAGTACCAGGTAAAGTATTACTGACAACAATTGCCGCTTTTGTGTTAACAGTATTTACTTTTAGTATATTTAGTAAAGGGGTTGAATTCTTCCCACGTATTGAACCTGAGCGCGCTGAAATTAAAATCCATGCGCTTGGTGATCTTTCTATTTACGAAAAAGATAAAATTACTGCAGAAGTTGAAAAACGTATTTTAGACATACCTGAAGTTAAAATATTTTATGCCAATGCAGGTTCTACAAACCGTGGTGCACCTGATGATGTGATTGGTCGCTTTACTCTTGAATTCCACGATTGGGAAGTGCGTGATCGCTCCGTTTTTGATGTGTTAGATGAAATAGAACAGCGCACAGCCGATATTTATGGTGTACAGGTTGAAGTTTCGGAAGAAAAAGAAGGGCCTTCTCAGGGTAAACCTATTGCGCTTAACATCTCAGGACCAACTTATGAAGAAATAACGCCTGTTGTTATTGCTTTACGTAAAGAATTAGAATCCATCCCTGGTACAACAGGTGTAGATGATTCTTTACCTGAGCCAGGTATTCAGTGGTCTATGGATATTAACCGTGATGAAGCAACAAAATCGGGTGCCTCTTTAGCTGAAGTTGGCGCTGCCATTCGTATGGCAACAACGGGTGTTATTGTGGGTACATATAGGCCTGATGATTCTAACGACGAGTGGGATATTACCGCACGTTTTGCAGAACAAAAGCGCTCTATTTCTGCTATTGATGACTTAGTTGTTTCCACAAGCCAAGGTAATATTCCGATTAGTCATTTTATGGAACGCAAAGCAGAACCTAAAGTCACAGCCATTACGCGTATTGACCGTAAAACAACTGTTACCTTAGAAGCGGATGTTAAAAAAGGTGTGCTTGCGGCTGATGTGATTAAAGAGCTTAAAACACGCCTCAAAGATAAAGAACTACCAGATGGTATTATGGTAAGTTTTGAAGGCCAAGATGAAGACCAAAAAGAAACACAAGACTTTTTGGGGGTAGCCTTTTTAATTACAGTGGGTTCTATGTTCCTTATTTTGGTGATGCAATTTGACCGTTTTTACCAAGCAGGTATTATTCTTTCTGCCATTGTGCTTTCTACCGCAGGTGTACTTATTGGCCATATGGTTATGGGTAAACCTTTTGGTATTGTAATGAGTGGTTTAGGAATTATTGCCCTTGCAGGTATTGTCGTAAACAATAACATTGTACTTATTGATACCTTTAATAAGCTTGTTAAAACCATGCCGTGGAAAGAGGCGCTGATTGAAACAGGTCGTTTACGTTTACGCCCTGTGGTGTTGACCGCTTTTACAACAATTGTTGGCCTTATGCCTATGGCACTTAAGCTTAATATTGACCTGATTAACAGAGGTGTTCAGTACAACGCACCTTCGACACAATGGTGGGACCAGCTTGCAAGCTCAATTGCTTTTGGCCTTGCCTTTGCTACCGTACTTACACTTATTGTAACGCCTTGTATGATTGCGCGTAATCAGCTTAAGCAAGAACGTAAGCAAGCCAAACAACAATAGTGATACAATGCAACAACAAAGCCCTCTACTCCTGAATAGATAGAGGGCTTTGCTTATTTGACAGCCGTTACCGATAGGTATAAAATAAATGAATACAATATTAATAAAGGGGTAAAAGCATGCCGCGCTTACAAATCCGTGAACGCTATATTATTTTTATTCAGAACACCAAAACAGGTGAAGAACTTGTGGCAACACGCATGTACCCAAGCGGTTTGCATGCACAGGTTCTAGATGAAATTGCTGTGCAGTACCCAGAACCTCTTTACAAAATCCATACAACTTATACAGAAGATGAACTGCAAAGTATTTTAGATAGCATGCGCAGATGGTGTGGTGATGTAAGCCACCTACCCCATGCAAAACATGCGCAACTTGGGCGCTTGTAGCACAAAAAGAAGCCAGCAGAAATCTGCTGGCTTTTTAATTTTATCGCTTATGTGAGAAAAAAGCGTTGAAGCTTTTTGCCTGCTGTTCCAACTGCTGTTGGTTGGCCTTGGTTGCATCTTCTTGCTTTTTCTGTTTTTCGAGACGCTCCTGCTCAGCCTTGCGGCGGGCAACGTATGCGTCAACCTCTTCTCGAGATACGGTTAAGTCAGTCATAGTGACCTCCTTATTCATGCGGTGGAAAAGCGTTTTGGAAAGTTTTATACAACTCTTTTCCTTCGCGCTTGGTGTACGTTTCAAAAGCTTCTATTTGTGTGCGGAATTCTTCCGACCAACAAAGAGTCACTTTGTCTTTAATATTAAGCTGCAGACGTGCGACCAGTTTCACCCCAAAATCCTGAGGGTAACGGCTTAAGCTTGCGGCTTCTGCTTCGCCATAGGCGATTTTTTTGAAGTAATCGTAACTAACACCTCTAGCATAGCGGTGTGTTGTGATACCAAAAAAATCTTGAAGATCTCTTGCTAAGCTAGCCATATATCGGCTATCTGCATTATCTTCACCAAAGCGTATTTGGCAGAGACCTGCACTATCGCGCTCGATGCGTTTTTGTTTATACTTTTCTTTTACTTCTTCTTTACCCCAACGAAAGAGCTTTTTCGTTTCTTCCCAATTATTGGAAAGGCGCTCTTTATCCACCTCAATGGCTAAAGTACCTGTTGAGATTAACAGGGTGAGCAAGGCAAACAGAATGATTTTGATCTGTTTCATAAGGCATCGCCCCTCCGCAGGGCTGGTATATGAGTTGAATAAATAAATAGATATAGAACCTATTTTTTCAAGAGTTTTGGGAATTTGACATGCCGTTTCGCAACAATAGCATTTTCTAGCTTTAAGGCTAAAAACACCCGTGGGTGTTTTTGTTCAAGCACTACAGGTACTGCTGGGCATTGTGTTTTATTGCGCTGAGCTTTTTCGGCTAAAGCCAAATAATACTTTAATTTAGCAAGCCAATAAAGCTCATTTATATAACGCAGAAAATGCATATCAACCTCCTAAGAGGTTAGGTAAACTAGCCGAATAATAGCAAGTTTATCTTATTTAGACAACTCTTTCACAAAAGTTGTGGCAGATGCGATAGCTTGTTCATCTATACCATGTGTTAAAAATGGGATAATTTTTGTTTGAACCTGATACCCCTTTTCTTGGAATATTTTGGCAGCAACCAGTGTTTGTTCAAAAGGAACGACATCATCTGCCTCACCATGAATAAGTAGTAGAGGGACTTTTGGATAAACCTTAGGGAACTCATCTTGAAACACCATACGACCCGAAAAACCAACCACAGCTTTTACTGGGAAAGACAGGCGTGGCTGTGCATAAAGAGATGTCATCGTACCTTGTGAAAAACCCATAAGGATTGTTTCTTCAGCATCTAGTTCATGGAACTTGGCTTTTTCTTTAATAAAATCTTCTAGCAAATTTTTAGCTGCATCAATACCTGGCTTGTCATGAAATGTCCACCCTGCATCTGAAAACCATTGGTAGCCTTGACCGATAGGTGTTTTTTGCGGCCCATTTGGTGCATAAAAGGCTGTTTGTGGCATTTTTTCTGCCAAATAGGGTGCAAGAGAGATGAGATCTTGCCCATCGGAACCAAAACCGTGCAAAAGAATAACGATTTGGCGGATTGCGCCTTCTGGAATAAGTGACGGGCCTTGAAGTAACATGATTTATCTCTTCCTTATTTCTTACTTATTTTTATAATCTGTAATTTAATTTATATTTTTACTTTATTATTTATTGCTCAATCATCAGGGCTTCTATTGCTACATAGCCTTTCTGATCCTCTGTTTCTATTAATGCCCAAGCTGCATCTTTACCTAATACATTAACCTCTTGCCCTAAATAAAGTTGGGCAAGGATTGGGCTATCAGCCAACATATTTTGTCTTAAATATGTATCTTTTAAAATAACGCCATGACCAAAAACTTCTGAAAGTTTGTTTGTTTTTATTTTTGTGCTGAGCTTTTCTGTTTGAGTGCTTAAAACCGAAAGATCTATATCCCCTTTTTGAATCATGAAAATGATTGCACAGCCAAATAAGGCACACCAAATAAAAATTAGGCGTTTAACGGAGGTTTCTGACTTTCCTTTTAAGCGCTTTTTCTTTTTAAGAGGTGGTAGCTCTGGCGCTTGGTTTTTACGTTTTCTGGTTGTTGACATCTTGTGTTTTATTACTTTTGTGCTTATGATTAATCTGGCAAACTTGTAAACCTAATAATAACCCCAAAAAAGGTATAATATCAATGCTAGAGCCTAGCCTTTTACTTTCTTTAATTATTGGTGTGTCTCTTGTGTTGTTTATCACAGAGAAGCTACCGATTGATATGGTTGCTTTTTTAGTGCTTGTTGCCTTACTAAGCACCGGCCTTGTGACCACTGAAGAATCTCTTTCTGGTTTTGCGAACCCTGTTACCGTTACCATTGCTGCTATGTTTATTTTATCGGGCGGGTTACAGCGTACAGGCGTTGTACGTTTTATTGGTCATCACTTAAAACCTCTTGTTGGACATAAGCCTTGGCGTATGATTGTTGTATTAGGTATCACCTGTGCCTTTCTTTCTGCCTTTGTAAATAACACTGCCATTGTAGCGGTGCTTTTACCCGTAACACTTGCCATTTGCCGTGACCGCATGGTGAACCCCTCTAAAGTGCTTATGCCGTTATCTTTTGCTGCACAATTTGGTGGGGTTTGTACTTTGGTGGGTACATCTACCAACTTACTTGTAAGTGAAATTGCTCAAGAGGCGGGTTATGCAGCTTTTAATATGTTTGAATTTGCACAGCTTGGGCTTATTTGCCTAGCTGTGGGCATGGTTTATTTAATGCTTATTGGGCAATTCATGTTACCTGAACGTGCTAAAAAAAGCCTAGAAGAAGGCTACGAATTAAACGATTATTTAACAGAGCTTAAAGTACTCAAAGGCTCAAAACTTATTGATGTTGCCTTTAATGATATGAATCTAGAAACCTTTGAAAACGCCCAACTTATGGAAATAATACGTGATAAGCATGTATTATGGGCACCTGCTTCTACACAAATTAGAGAAAATGACATTTTAGTTATACGCGGTAACGTAAGCCGTATTTTAGAAGATGCCGATAGCTTAAAACTTGAAAACTGGGCAGAGCGTAAGCTTAATGAAACACATCAGAAATCTTCTGATATTGAACTTTTGGAAGTTATTGTACCTAATAACAGTCGTATGGTTGGTCGTACCCTTAAGCAAGTTGATTTTTACTGGCGCTACCACGCCGCCGTACTTGCAATAAAACGTAACGGCACACAGCTTAAGGAGCGTATTGGACAAACAGAGCTAGCAACTGGCGATACACTTTTATTACAAGGCCATAGAGAAGATTTAGAGCATCTTAACAATCAACGCGACTTTTTACTTTTAAAAGAACACCCCGATTTACGCTTGCGTAACCACCGTGCGTTGACAGCTATTTTTATTATGATGGCGGTTGTTGGTGCTTCTGCTTTAGGTCTTACATCTATTTTCCAAGCCTCTTTAATGGGTGTTGCGGCCATGCTATTAACAGGTTGCTTAAGTATTCAGCAAGCTTATGATGCTATTGATCGTAAGGTTATTATTTTACTCGGCTGTTTAATTCCGTTAGGTGCGGCAATGAATTCAACTGGTGTGGCAGAAGGATTTGTTCGTACAATTATGGATTCTATAGGTCATACAGAACCTGTTTATATATTAGGGGCTTTATATGCTATTACCATGGTGCTTACGGCCGTGCTTTCTAACACTGCAACAGCTATTTTATTAGCACCAATTGCCCTTGTTACAGGTTCAACTCTTGGGGTAGACCCTAAGCCCTTTTTAATTGCGATTACTTTTGCCGCCTCTACCTGTTTTACAACACCAGTAGGCTACCAAACAAACGCAATGGTACATGGCCCAGGTGCTTATAAATATACAGATTACTTAAAAATAGGTTTACCTTTAAACCTGATATTTATGGTGATTTCTATTTATTACATTCCTAAAATTTGGCCATTTTAAGCCTCTTTATAAACTAAGCATATAAGCAACAGGGGTTGTGAATAAAGTATGACCTTTAACCCCTTACATTTGCATAAAGCCCATTTTTTGCCCTAGTATAAAAAGAAAAACGCTAAATTAAGGGCAATACACCATGAGTCTTATCGAAGAATTTGTGCATACCATCTCTATTAAAGGTCAGTTAGACACGCATAAGCTTGTGGAACTTATTCTTGCAAAACTACGTCGCCATACCATTGCTGAAGCTGGCAGTATTTTTATGGTGGAAAATTTAGTAGACCCTACACCTGAAGATAATTTGGTTTGTTATTCTATCCAGAACGATAAAATAAATGTGGATCCACAGCGTTTTAGTATCCCGCAAAACGAAAGTTCTATTGCTGGTTATGTTGCAACAACGGGTGAGTTTCTTGAAATTGATAACCTCTATGCTTTAGATGCTTCGGTACCTTATAGCTTTAACCCTTCTTTTGATCGTGAAAATAATTACCACTCTAAATCTATGCTGAGCTTTCCTTTAAAAAATATTGAAGGCACAGTTATTGGCGTGGTTCAGCTGATTAACCATTTTGATATTGAAAAGAACGACATTACCGCTTTTAAACTAGAACATTTGGATGATGCGAAAGATTTAATGCCTGTTATAGGCTTGATTATTGAGCGTTGTGCTCTTAAAGAAAAACTATCAGCTTAATAAAAATAACGCTTAAGGGATTAGATGTGAAAAAGCAGTTTATACTAAGTACACTCATTTGCCTGCTTTGCTTAAATGCAAGCGCTAGTGACTTAGATGCTATTTTTGCACGCTTAATGGACGACCCTACTAATTTAGACCTCAATTTTGAATATGCAAACAAAGCCATAGAACTAGAAGATTATGATGCCGCTATGGCAACATATGAACGTATGCTTATTGTAAACCCAGATTTACCACGTATTAAACTGGACTTAGCAGCTTTGCATGTTTCTTTAGGTAATTTTGAGTTAGCGAAAGAATTATTTACTGAGGTACTAGAAGCGGACCCGCCACAGCAAGTTATCGCCAATATTAACGCTTTGCTAGAAAAAATACAGGAACAGCAGAAAAAACATTTTGTTTCTGGTGCGCTTTCTTTAGGATTACATACGGATTCTAATGCAAATTCTGCTTCTGCTGCAGGTGAAGTGACCTTTCAAGGTATTGATATTCCGCTTGATGATGCCTCTAAGGGGCAGCAAGACGATGCACGCTCTTTTGGCTTAAGTATTTCTCATAGATATATGTTCCATGACCAAGATGGGAACCAATGGAAGAGCCAATACAATTTTTACAAGACCAAACAAGCCAGTTTAGAAGAGCTTGATTTAACCTTCCATAGTTTGTCTACTGGGCCTGTGCTTAACTTCCCGAAAAGTGGTGTGCGTATTTCTCCTAAAGTGGGGTATAACTTTATTGATTTAGGTAAAAAACCTTATCAAGAAGCCGCAACTTTGAGCATAGAAGTTGCCAAGCAGCTTAATAAAAAGACAGCATTGAGCACCACATTAGGCTGGGAAAACAAACATTATTTTAATTCTGCTGACAGTCGCACACTTTCTGAGCGTAATGGTGACGCTTTTTATGCTTTATTTGATGTAAAATACGCCTTTACTCCTAAAGATTTACTAAGCTTAAGCTATAAGCATCAGAAAGAAAAAGCACGTCGCGCTTATTATAGCTACAACCAAAACATGGCCGCTTTTAGCTATACACGTATGTTTACGCCAAGTTTATTTGCCTCTGTCAATTTTTATATTAAAGCCACTGACTATAAGAATGTAGACAGCTTTGTTGACCCTTCTACGATACGTGAAGAAACGGAACGAGGCTCACAAATAACGGTAGGTAAAACCTTTGGCAAGCTGAGCGCGTCAATGAGTTATATATGGAGAGACGTGAACTCTAACATTACAAACTATACGTACGATAATGAACGTATTAGTGCAAATTTAGGTTGGCGTTTCTAGGGTAAGGGTAAAATAATGACGACATCTACATTTAAAAAAGCTATTTTTATTTTTGCAATGGCGGTCACATCCCAACTTGCACAAGCTGCAGATTCTATCGGTATTGTCGCCGCTATTAAGGGCGATGTTTTTGTGATAAACGGTAGCAACAAAGCAAAGCTTGATGTTAAAGATAAAGTTTATGAAAACCAAACCCTAGTTTCTGAGGGCGAGAGTACTGCTCAACTTATTTTTAATGACCAGAGTATTTTTACTCTTGGACACAATACTGAAATTGTTTTAGATAAATTTGTGTACGATAGTAAGAGTGCTGAAGGTGAATCTGTTATTAATGTAACCAAAGGTTTTTTTAGATTCATTACAGGTAAAATTGCCAAAAAACGCCCTGACCAAGTAAAAGTAAATACGCCGTTTGCAACAATTGGTGTACGTGGTTCTGGTGGTATTGGTGAAGTAAAACCCACAGGTCAGACAACTGTAGGCTTAACTGTTTGTTGTTTAGATGTGTCGAATAACAATGGTTCTGTGCCGTTAGATAGACCTAACTTCTTTACAGAGATCACATCTCCGAGTGCAGCGCCGAGTGAGCCTAAGCCCTTTTCTAATGCACAGCTTGTTGTGTTAAAGGATGCGCTTTCTACAGACAGTGAAGAAGCGGCTGAAAACGAAGAACAGGAAACCGAACAGCAAGAAGGTACAGCGCCTGCTGAAGAAGGTGGTGCAACACAAGAAAAAGCACCAACAGAAGAAGGCGACACTGATAAAGAGCAAAAAGCGGATGCAAAGCCAAAGAAAAAAGCTGCCGTAGCTGCTAAATTTAAAGATGTTGCGCAGGCACCAAAACCACAAGCGCCTGCTGATGCCGACGCTGTTGAACAAAGACAACCTGCAGAGCGTCGTGTAGACTTAACAACAGCCGCACAAGAAACAATAGAACAACGCGTAACCGATAACCAACTTAATGCACCTACGAATGTTAATATCCGCAAACGAGGCTTTGTTGGTGGGTTTATGCAACAAGGCGGTAACTCTGCATTTACAGATGCGGTTCAAGGTAAGGTGAATTTAGCAACAAATAGCCAGGGCAAAGCTTTTGGACAAGTAAACACCTACGCAGAAGATGGTACTTCGTTCCATTCTGCTTTCAAAACAACGGCTGAAGGCATGACTTTTGATGAGCAATATACACTTAATCAACAATCTAATACATTCCGTCAATCGAACGAATTACTTATCGCAAGAAATGCAGATGGTGATTTAAACTTTTACGACAGTCGTAACTTTGCAGAAACGCCAGAGACTATTGGTTTAACAGCAAATAATTCTCTTGTAGCGATGAATGGTAATTTTGCCGTTTCTTCAAAACCTACACCTTCTGATACAAGTGCGCCTTATATAACTATTTATGAACGCACAGGTGGTGCTTGGGCCACAAAAGCAAACTTAAACTTTACAGGCGTGCTCACACAATTACAATCAGACTTAAGCTTACCAAATATAGGCTTTAGCTCTTACGGCAATACAGGCCAATACAATTATGTTGATATCGCAGAAAATGGCCATGCCTTTGTAGGTCTATCTCTATTTGATAATAATACAGCGAATGGGGGATCTGGTTTTGCTGGTATTATTTTAGAATTTGATGATAGCGGTACATTTGTACGCAGTATTACGCAACCAACAGGCATGCAAGTGAATGAAAAATTTGGTGATGTATTTAAGGTTGTCGGCAATAAACTATATGCGGCAACAAACAGCAGCAAGCAACTTTTTGAAATTGACCTTACAGATACAGCAAACTATAGATCAGTCAATTTAATAACAGGCTTTAATTCTGTACTCGCAAAAATGGATGCGAATGAAAACTTTATTGTATTGCGAGATTCAAACGGTAAAACACAGCTTGTAAATGCGCAAACATTTAACACAATTCAGCAATTTGATTTGGGTAGCAATGCAAACCTATCTTTAGCAGGTGACCAGCTTGCAATTGCAAATACAGATACAAACAAAATTGAACTCTATCAATTTAACGCAGCTAAAAATAAATTAAGTAAAACTTTTGAAATTTTAGCAGGAGATGTGCTGGCAATTGAGCTCACAGCTGAGGGCGTATATATTAACCGTAACACAGCAGCAGGTGGTAAATTATACTTTGCCCCTCGCCTAGCTGACGGTACTTTTGGTGTACAAAAAGAAATCACTTCTTTTAGTTCATCTACCGCATTAACTGGTGATATGGATTCGGATAAAGGTTCATTTAGTACAACAGCTCAAAATGCCCAGCTTGTAAGACAAACGGGCGGCTGTAATGATTGCCAATTTGTACACTGGGGCTTATGGAATGGTACTTTTGAAAATGCTGGTGCAGAAGCCGGCTCTGTAGAAGCCAATGCTGCCTTTGTAGCAGGTGAGCTTACAACAACGACAGACTTAAACCAGCTAGCAACAAATAATGTACAAGCGACATACTCTGGCGCATTAATTGGTAGTTTAAATAATGGCGTAATCCAACAAAATGGTGTGTTGAATATGGCTGTAGACTTTAATGCCCGCAATGTAAGCATGGATAGTTCTAGCTTTGCTGGTTACAGCTTTGCCAATAGTAACATGGGCTGGGATTCGGGTCAGAATGTCTTTACTGGTACGTTTGATGTAAGTGGTGGTTCTGGTAGCGTAGAAGGTGCGTTCTTTGGACCAAATGCTGTTGAAACTGGTGGTAACTTTGGTTTTACAGCAGGCGCTGATACAGCAAGTGGTATTTTTATAGGTAAACAAAACTAACCTTTAAGAAAAATAATATAAGCAAGGGGTAAAAAGGGACGTGTCGGCTACATATAAAAATATAGTGCTTAAATTAGTGCCATTTGCCATTCTCTTTTTACTCATTTTGCTTAGGATTGCTGACCCTAATTTTATTCAGACACTTCGTTTAAAATCTTTCGATCTCTACCAGCAAGCTTGGCCACGTGAAAAAGCGCCTACAGAAAAAGTATTCATTCTTGATATTGATGAAAAAAGTCTAAGCGAAATGGGCCAATGGCCTTGGCCACGCACCTTTGTTGCTGAACTTGTTGAAAAAGCCTTTAAGCAAGGCACAAAAGTAATGGCCTTTGATATGGTATTTGCAGAGGTGGATCGTACATCCCCAGATCAAGCAATGGAATACTGGAACCTTGATTACAATACGCAAGAAAGCTTAAAAAACCTTAAAAACCACGATAAACATTTTGCTGAGCTTTTAAAAGAATACCCTGTTGTGGGAGGTATTGTATTTACGCAGGATGCTCAAGGGAAATCTCCTTTGCTCAAAAACAAATCTTCGGTAAACCAAATTGGTGCTTTAGCCACTGAATGGTTACCAAATTACGAGCACGTCGTTACCAATATACCGACAATTCAGGATTCTTTTTCATCATTTGGTAGTTTTGGTTATGTGCCCTCTTCCGATAATATCATCCGAAAAATTAATACCTTTAGCAGCTACCAAAACCAGCTCTACCCTTCTTTAGTAGTTGAAACTCTTAGATTATTTCAGGGCGATAAAACACCGCTTTTTATTAAAACAGATAAACAAACAGGTGTTTCTTCTGTAAAAGTGGGCAAATATGTTTTACCAACAGATGAACATGGTCAATTTTGGGTGCGCTATCGTTCTTACCATAGGTTAAATTATATCTCTGCAACTGACTTGTATCATAATAGGCTACCAAAGGGCATGCTTGATGATGCTATTTTGCTTGTGGGTACTTCTGCCCTTGGTTTATTAGATATGCGTGCGACACCTGTAAACCCAGTAACACCTGGGGTAGACGTGCATGCGCAAATGCTAGAAACAATTTTTACTGGCACAAACTTAAACAGGCCTTCTTTTGCCAATACAGTAGAAATTTTTTATATTCTTATTGCGGGTTTGTTCTTAATTAAATACATCTCTCGCTTTAAAGCCACTTTTGCCTTTTTAGGTGCACTATGGCTTATTGCCCTTACAATTGGGACTTCTATTATTCTTTATATCTCTTACGGGTATTTGTTTGATATTATGTACCCTATTGTAACCATCACCTTAAGCTTTATTGTACAAAACACCATACGCTTTGCGCGTGAAGAACGAGAAAGACGTTCTGTGCGTCATGCCTTTCAGCATTATTTAGCGCCAGAAGTGATACAAACACTTTCAAAAGCACCTGAAAAACTTTCATTAGGTGGCGAGAACAAAGAACTTACGCTTATGTTTACAGATATTAGATCCTTTACGACAATTTCTGAACATTTAAGCCCAAAACAGCTTACAGATTACTTAAATCATTATCTCACACCAATGACAGAAATTGTACAGCACACAAAAGGTACAATTGATAAATACATTGGTGACGCCATTATGGCTTTTTGGAATGCTCCTATGGACGTGCAAGAACACGCCAAACAAGCCTGTAAAGCTGCTGTTAAGATGTTACAAGAATTAAGCGATTTAAATAAATATTTTGTCGCACATAATTTACCTGAAATGAAAATTGGTATTGGTATTCATACCGATATTGTTTCTGTTGGTAATATGGGCTCTAAACAGCGTTTTAACTACACTGTAATTGGTGATGGCGTTAACCTTGCCTCTCGCTTAGAGGGTTTAAGTAAGTTTTATGGTGTTGATATTGTAGTAAGTGGTAGCGTTAAAAACCAAGTACCAGAAGGCCATTTTGTACCACTAGACCTTGTGGCTGTAAAAGGGAAACAAAAGCCTGTAGACGTTTATGAGCTTATTTGGCTAGGCGATGGCATACCTGAAAATAAGGTAGAAGAACTTTTAAACATATCTGCTGCTATTGATGCCTTTAGAGCCCAAGACTGGACAACCGCTAAGCGATGCTTAGACAAAGTACTTGAGCATAGAAAGCTTGTTGACATATACCGCCAACGCATTAAAGAATTTGAAGACAATCCGCCAGAAAAAGACTGGGACGGTGTATTTTACGCAACCGACAAATAAAATAATTAAGCTTTTGTAAGCTCGGTTTCGATATTTTTAAGTTCTTTAATTTCGTTGCTTTCTTTAAGTATGACAATATAAGGCTTATGCGTGGCTATTTCTTGCTCATTTAAATGAGCATAGGCAACAATAATAACTTTATCCCCCACATTTGCTTTATGAGCGGCGGCACCATTAATAGCAATAATACCAGAACCTGGCTTACCTTTAATAATATAGGTTTCAAAGCGTTCCCCATTATTCACGTTATAAATATGAACTTGCTGGTTTTCTTTAAGTTGAGCAAGTTTAAGTAGATTTTCATCTATTGTGATACTACCTTCATATTCCAAGTCAGCATGTGTGACTGTAGCACGGTGTAATTTTGCATACATCATAGGTGTTAACATGGTTCATTCTCCTTTTGCCAAACAGAGTACAGCCCCTAGTTTAAAATGCAAGCTTTTGATTTATCATACAAATGTGGGAAATTTATCTTGACCGCGGGTTTTATTTAAGACATTATTCTGCCACATCTGTATACACAGAACCCCGTTTCTTGAAATAGCAACCTAAATGAGGTGACCGCTATGACAACTGAAAAAAAGCTCTCTAACTTTACGCAAGAGGACATCCTGAAAATGTCTTCTTTTATGCACAAGCAGTACATTAAATTACTGCGTATGGGTGTTATAAAAAACACCGTATCCACAGCTATGAGCTCTGCGTTTTCTGAAGCCATGAACGATATTTACAAGGCTGTGTTTGAATATCACCAAGATGGTGAAAGCGTAGAACAAAAACGCAACCTGCTGGAGAACATCCGACAAATCACTGAAAAGCTCAAAGCAGCTGCTGTGGCCGCCGGCTATGAAGACTGTGACAGCAATATTGAAAAACAAACCAAGATGGTTGTTGAGCGTGTGATTAACAACTGTTTGCAGGTTAACTTACAAATTCGCCATGCGGATTTTGAAGTGGCCACCTTTGAAATGGTTAAAAAACAATTACCAAAAGCCACAGAAGAAGAGGTGCTGGCAGAAAGTAAAGAATTTCTCCGCCTTGCTTATCGCGTTAAAGATGACGAGTTTGGTGACGTTGAGAAAAACTTACAGAAAAAAGCCAATGACATCTTTGGCCGCAACATGGATATTAGCGATTTGGTTGACGCATTAAAAAATGCGCAGGAATAACCAAAAGCCCCAAGGAAGGGGCTTTTTTTATGGCTTACAGCGTAAAATTTAACATGCTTGTGTGAGCTGTTTGGTTTTTTGTACCATACGAGAAATAGCGCCATCTTTGAGCAACAAAGGCACTTCAGATAATTTAAACCACTTGGAATCTGCAACTTCTGCAAGAGCAAGCTTAAGGGGTGCTTTTATTGAAGCTTCAACATACCAATTTGTATTTAAGTGTAAGTGTTCTGGCTCTTGTTTATTTGGGTTAGCAGGAATTGGGTGTACATCCACATCCCACAAACGGGGGGTAATATTTTGTATATCTAAATCAATGCCTGTTTCTTCTATCGCTTCGCGTACAGCGGCATCCCCTGGCTTTATATCTTCTAAATCACAATGCCCACCCGGAGACAACCAACGCTGTAAAAAGTTATGATGAATCATCAACACCTGTGGCTCTGCTTCTGATTGATCAACAATCCAAGCTGTTTCCACTAAATGCCCAGGCAAATTACCATATTCGGGGTGTTCTAAACTTTGGTCATGCCTACGATTAAAAGCTTGTTCTTGATATTTATCGATAAAAGCAATCAGATACTCTGTATCTTGTTGCTCTTTACTGTTTATAGCTTTATGGGATTTTAAGGCTTTTTTAAGTACCTGAGATTTCATTTTTCATTGTCCTTGTGTTTCTGTGTTATCTCTTTAAGGCCCGAATAATCGCCCTCTTCGTTTACGCTATAGCCTTTTAAATTTGGGTTCATCAGCACAAGGTGATGACGTTTCCAAAGCGGGACATACACCATATCTTCTTTATGAATGAGTTCTTGCAGCTGTTGAGCAATTTGCGGGGTTGGGTAAGTCACAAGGTTATCAATAAGCTGATCTGCTTTATTAGATTGATAACGCCCTCTGTTTGCACCCTGAGGTACAATCATATCCGAATGGAAAAGCACTTTATAAATATCTTGCTGAAAGCGACCAACCCAAGTCAGAAGATACATCTGGAAATTCCCCTTTTTAATTTGACCGTAAAATGTACCCCATTCAGAGTTATGAATATTCATTTTAATGCCAACTTCTTTAAGCTGTTGCTGCATAATTTGAGCAACACGCAAAATAAAGGGATTATTTGTTGTAGAAAAATCTAAGCTAAATCTGTAGCCATTTTTTTGGCGTGGGTAGCCGAGTTCATCTAATAAATCTTCTGCCTTTTTAGGGTTATAAGCAAATTGTGGCACAGGATGATGAAATGGATGTTTTTCACTTAATAAAGATTCAGCAGGCTCTGCATAACCCTGTAAAAGCGTATCTATAATACTTTGCGCATTAAGAGCATAGGCAAGAGCGTGACGTAATTCTTTTTTACCTGTTAGTTTATCTTCCAGATTAAACCCTAAATACGTGTAGCTTAAGCTTGGTGCGGTTAAGCCTTTAAGCCCCTGCTGAATACCATAATTATAAAGCTCAACCGGCATATCGTTTTGAATGATATCAATTTCACCTTTTTGGAGCTTAAGTAAACGCACCATAGGGTCTTTAATGAGGCTAAATTCTAACTGATCCACAATACCTTTTTTATAGGCTTTTAAACGTAAGTAGCGGTTAGGCTCAAATGCAACTACTTTATAGTCTCCTAAACCTATTGGCATTTGGCCTCTGCCAAGGGCTTCATCAAGTTTTAAAATAGGTAATTGTAGAGCTTCCCACAAGCCTGTGGTTAACTCGGTATAATACACAGTTAATGTTTTATCGTTTTCTGCTTTAATAGAAAGAATATCTGCAAAGCTACCTTTTAATGGGCTGGGGATTTTATCTTGCAAAATCGCATTATAAAAAAGTTCAAGCTGCGGAGCTGTTAGTTGCGAACCATCGTGAAATTGATGGTTTTTAAGATGAAACAGCAGTTTCTTTTCTGGCTCATTTAAATCAATTTCAGCAATGCGGCTTTTAGGTGTAAAATCATCATCTAAATAAACTAAGCCTTCTGAAACCAGCCTTAAAATACGTGCTGCGGAAGCCGATGCCTCTAAACGACTATCTAGCCCAGAAGGTAAGGTTTGCATACCCATATAGATGGCCATTGCTTTTATAGGTAGCAAACTTACAGCCAAAAAAAGTAAAATTGCCACACCCCTATTGATCAAAAAAGTCATCCGTTGTTTTAACCTTTGCATTTGTTCTTATTCAAAGCACATAATAAGCCCATGAAGCAAAAATTACAAATATCTTTCATTGCGCTTTTTGTAGCCGTGAGCATGCCTGCTCATGCGGCTTGGTTTGATTTCTTTAAATCGAATGATTTTGAAAGAGATATGCCAAATAATATGCGCCAAGAAAACGGAGAAGAGTATCGTCTTCCGCCGGTTGTTTATTATGAAGAAGATATTTCTGAGCAACGCTCAAATTACTACACGCGTGATGACTTAGAAGCTCGCCCTATTTTTAATGATGGTGCAACGGCTTCTTATTCTATGCGTCCTGATGGCTTATACGATGCGATACAGCGTCGTGAATACGCAAATTTACTACGTGAAAAACGCCACATCACTCAAATTAGAAATAATGTACAGTTTGTGAAAGACCCTAGTCTTGCACATGATGATGATGATCTTGCACTTAAAATTCAAGAGCCTAAAAGATTCCGTACACTTACAGACGAAGAAATCAATTCAGGTATGATCCCTGAAGAATGGTCAGAGTCTAAAAAGCATAAAGGCACAATTGAACTACATGCAAAAGATAAAGGCCCAGAATTTGACCCATTAGGTACAGCACCTAAGCCGGGTGACTATAACTATGACCCTAATGCTGCCTATAACTACCGTAACGACCCTCTTTACCATGGTCGTCCAATTCACCCAGATGGCACTAGAATTTCAGATTACGATAATCGTAAGTTTAAAGACCCACGTGCAGCTAAAGGACAAGAAATTGGCCAGCGTGGCGTACCAGATAGCTGGCGCAAACCAATTCCGGAAGAAGGTTCTACCGTTTACCTACCAAATGTTCATAAATTAGGGCAGGATAAAATTCAGGAAAAATACCACGATACGCTGGCTCAAAACCCAGAATACCGTCGTGCTGAGCCTCGTCCTTATGTTCCAACAAATATTCAAGAACGTGGTAATGGTTTATTCGACTACAACAACCAACAAATTGACCCACAACCAGAACAGTATGGTGCTGGTATTAGCCCTGAACAAGGCCGTGTTGTACTCGACCAAAACAGTAACAACAATGTAATGCCAGTACAGCCAAACTATGTCCCTAATGGCATTGCGCAAGGCGGTGGTACAGCATACATACAGGACCCTTATTCTGGCGATGATCGTTATATTGTTGTGCCTGGTGATAGCCTTTCTGGTATCTCTGACAAGCCACGTATCTATAACGACTGGAAGTTGTGGCCGTTATTATGGGATGCAAACCGAGATCAGATTGAAGACCCTGATTTAATCCACCCTGGTCAACGTTTAGGTGTACCACGTGGCTACTCTGAGCAAGAAGAGTACAATGCACGCCAACGCGGTGCCGCTAAGTACCCACCTTGGAATTATTACGACGGAAAATAGCCTTTCTTCCGTTTAACTTTACAGATTTAATCAAACAACCTTGCTTTAAGTGCGTTTTCGTCAGTATTCATTTACTTACAAAAACGCCTTTTTGCTTGGGTTTTAACCTATTTTGAGGTAACATTTGCTCATGAAACACATTATTATTGCACTTGCACTTATCTTGAATGCCTCGGTTTTACAGGCCGAAGAGGCTATGATTGCTGTTGAACCGCTAGATAGCTCTTCTGTAGAAAAACGAGAGGCTCTTTTAACAAAAATAGAAGAGTACCTGAACTCTTTTGATAATTTTTCTGCCAAATTTGAACAGTACAGCGCAGGGCATCCCTTTGCAAAAGGTGATTTCAAACTAAAGAAGCCCTATAAATTTTTATGGCAGTACCAAGAGCCAGAGACCCATAAAATTATTGCCACAGGCACTGATATTTACTTTGTAGATGATGCCAATGGGCAGGTAACACAGCTTCCACGTCATCCGTTATTAGAGGAGCTTTTGCTTAAAAAAGAGATTAACCTAAAAAACACGGAAAAGTTGCAGATACTCAACATCACGGAAAATGATGACAGCATTGATTTGTTCTTGAAAATGCAAAATGAAGAAGAAGCGATGCAGCTTGCATTGAATTTTTCTAAGGCGCCTTTTCAGCTTAGAGAAATCCTAACAACAAACCAACTTGGGCACAAAGTATATTTAAGTTTTAAGCAAGTCGATACCCAAACAGAGCTTGCCAATAAACTCTTTAAATATCGCCCACCACAATACCAAGATGAGGATGAAATCTGGTAATGGCATGGCGTGCAAAGGTTTTAAAACAGCTTAAAGCTACACTTATAGCAGATTATATAGACCAAACAGCTCTTCAAGATAAAGAAAAAGCGCTATATAAAGCCGCTATACAACAGCTAAATGTGGCTGAATTACTCTGTAAGAGCTGGCTAAAGAAACCCATAAAAGCAATTGAATTTAAGCTCTGCTTTGCTATGGCCATTGCAGAAATAGAAGAAATTTCAGCAGATAGCCAACATGCAGCCATTTACGAAAATGTGAATCTACTTAAGAAAAACAAAAAAACGTTTCATTTAACCGGCACCTTAAATGCCTTGCTCAGAAAATATCTTCAAGAACGCCCTATAAATTTACCTAAAATTCCACAGTGGATTTTCGACAAAATTTCTGCTGATTATGAAGATGCTGAAGAAATTATAGGCCATCTTTACGACATTCCTGAAATAGATTTGCGACCAAGGGAAGGTTTTGCCCTTAAAGGCGATAAACAAGAAAATGGTGCTGTAAGAATTCCTCCGCAAGATATCACAAAATTACTTGGATACAGCCAAGGGCAATTTTATGTACAAGATGAAGCTGCGCAATTACCAGGTACTGTACTTAAAGAACTTATTACAAAAACAGGGGTAACACCGAAAAATATTATTGATATTTGCTGTGCACCTGGCGGTAAACTTTTTCATTTTAAAGATATTTGCCCTGAAAGTGATATTTTAGGCGTGGATATTAATCCTCTACGCTTAGAGAGGCTTCAGGAAAATGCAAAACGCCTTAACCTTAATGTTACCACCCAGCAGGCAGACATGCTAAAGCTTAAAGGCAATTATGATTTTGTAAGTTTAGATGCACCTTGCTCTGCAACAGGAACAAGCAGGCGACATCCCGAAGTGTTTTTTAGGCAAACTGCTTCAGACGTTACAAATTTAATAGACTTACAGCGGCAAGCGATTACACAGGCAGCAAAGCTTGTTAACAAAGGCGGTTACTTACTTTATAGTACCTGTTCTTTATTTAAGAGCGAATCAGAAGAACAAATATTAGGTTTTCTGGAAAAAAATGCTGATTTTTCTCTTGTTGATCTTTCTGGATTTGACACCCTCTCCTCTTACGCAAATGAGCAAGGCATGTTACGCACAACACCAGCTATGTTTTGCGATGGTTTTTTTGTGGCTCTACTCCAAAAGCTATAAAAAACACCATAAATATCAAACAAAAACACCATATTTACCACTCTTTAGTTATTTAAACTGAACAATATAGAACCTAGACTTATTAGTATAGAGAGATAAAAACAAACCTTAACACGAGAGATACAAGAGGGTTTGGAAACAAAAAGCGACTCTATTTAAAGAGTCGTTTTTTTAATTTGCAACAATAGTTAAGCAAAAATACATAGGGGACGATCATCTATGCATATTAACGACACACAAATACAAGACCTGACAAATCTTGTTCATCAATACAAAACACAAGGCGCATTAAATGTATCGGATGATATTTCAGCATTGCTACATAGTATTGCGCCGCAAATGAGCTTTTTCTTGGAGCTTTTAACTCAAGCGCCTGAAGTTTCTGAAACAGCGCAGAAAATATCAGCCTATGGGCTTTTACTTAAAAACATTTCTGCTGAAGATATGTATATAGATGAAGGTGCCTTGCCTGGCCATAAGATTGAAGTTAAAAAAGCACTCATCCACTCTATGATTCTTTCATACAGCGACCCAAAACAGCTCAAAAGTTTAGAGTTTGCTTACCAAGCACTAGGGCATTTTCAACCTAATATTTATACTGAACTAAAAACAATACATGTAACAAGCGGGCTTTCTCAATTACCATTAGACCAAGATACCTCGGTAGATATGCACCATGCTTTTATTGCTGCTTATAGTAGCCCTGAACAGAAAAAAACATTAGATGTGTATAAAGATGTGCACCAAAAAGCACAAGAGGAAAGGTTAATTTTATCAAAAGAATTGAAAGCGATGCTTTTATTGCTTAAGATTTTTAAAGGCAACGCTTAAGTCTTACAAAGGATAAATATCGCGAAATCACTTTGTTACCTAGTTGATAGGAGCCTTAAGCTTTAAATAAAAACAAGAGGCTCTTTATGAACTATACAATTTCACCATCTTTATTGGCAGCGAATTTTGCCGACTTGAAAGAGCAATTAACTGCGCTTAAACAAGCTGGTATTAAACATTTACATATAGATGTGATGGATGGTCATTTTGTGCCTGCTATTAGTTTTGGTACACCTTTTGTTAAAAACTTAAAAACCCAATATGATTTCTTTTTAGATGTACATTTAATGGTTTCTGAACCCTTAAAACAAATACCCCAATTTATAGACGCTGGTGCAGACGGGTTAACCCTACATGTAGAGGCGGGGTCTCAGGAAGAAATTTTGAAAGCGTTAAACCTTATTAAGCACTCTGATTTAAAAGCTGGAATAAGCCTTAAACCAGCTACAGATATTGAAGCTCTCATCCCCTTTAAAGAACAGATAGACCTTATTTTGCTCATGAGCGTTGAACCCGGTGCAGGCGGACAAAAATTTATGCCCGATGCTTTAACACGTGCTCAAAAAATTAGGCAATTATTCCCAGAAGTAGAGCTGCAAATAGATGGCGGCATTAATAATGACACCCTTAAAGAGGCGGCTCTTTCGGGTGCTACAAATTTTGTAGCAGGCACCGCACTTTTAAAAGGGGATATTCAAAAAAACATTCAGCGCTTTAAACAAATATTGGCAGAGGTAAAATAATGAAATTTTTGAACATCATTTTTATACTGTTAGCAACACTTATACAAACAGGTTGTAGTTATAAAACCGAGCAACAGCAAGCGACAACTTACGCAACAGGATACATTCATAAACCTGACTTAGCTCTATTAGAGCACTTAAAGCCTATTAAGGTGCATAAAAAGCTTACTCAAGAACAACGCTTATGGATGCTAGATAAGCAACTTTATGTATATGAAGAGCTTATGGATAACCAAGGCAAAGTTTTTTACAAAGATAATATTGCATTACATTTAAAGCCTATGCCAACCATGATGCACCACAATATGTACTGCCGCGTGATTCAGGAATCTTTACGTATTGGTGTAGATGAATGGGTAAGCGATTATATGGTTTGCAAAAACAACCATGGCAAATGGACTCAGGTCAATGTCAAATAATTATAATTATAACATTAAAAAAGGGCAAGAATGGCAAGCCTCTGTCATCATTATTATATTATTTATATGCGCTGCCCTTGCTTTAGGTATTAATTTTGAACGGCCTAAGTATTCTTTAGACGCTGCTTTAGGACATCAGGCTGTTGCACGCATTGCTGTTGGTAAAAGCATAGCAGAGGCGCTAAACAGTGGTAAAACCGTAACATGGGAAGATACCAGTTTAAAATTGAATGTGCGCATAAAACCACGGCGTGTGTTCCAGCATAAAGGTGAAGTCTGTGGTGTGTACCACATTAGAATTATCCATAAAAAACAGATGAAAAACTGGGAAGATAAACATTGTAAGAAGCCCAACCAAAATTGGTAATTTAAATCTTAGACGACCCTAGATTTATACAAACAAACATATAAAAGGAAAGTCAGATAATGCCAAACAACTCAGCAACACAAGCACAACAAAAAAAAATACGCAACCAAAGACGCACACTTATTGGGTCTATCTTTGCTCTTATTTTAGGCGCTTTAACATTAGGTTGGTTAGTCAAAACAAGTGATTCAGGGCCTAATGCTGTCCCTTCTCATTTTGATGGTGATTTTAGACGACTGATTAACAGCGAACAGAAAAAAGCCATTGCGCGTCAGAGAAAATCCATGTGGGAAAATGATGAAAAAACAAAACGTATTAAAGTTTGGTTTGGTCGTACATCTTACCAAAAAGATCATGGGGTCTGCCGTTATTATTACACAGAAACTCTTTATGAAGGTCAAAACGATAGATGGCAGGGATTAACTTGTAAAAACCCTCTTGGTAAATGGTTTCGTTATTAAAAATAACCACCCATACACACAACCATTTTGCCACAGCTCATAAAAAAAGAATATCTTTAACCTACTGACAGCCTTGATTAATGACAAAAAGCTACTTATGGTTAATAATGGTAAAAAACGAAAAACAACAAAGGTACATACTTCCATGTCAATCAAACGAGAGGAATTTCCAATGCCGGAGGCGAAAAGCGTTGTCTTTTACCGCCCGATGGTCTTTTTCCGTGAGTTTATGAAATTAGAAGCAGCAGCTGGTATTATTCTGCTGTTTTGTGCAATTTTAGCAATGATTGTTGCCAATTCTCCGCTAGAAGGCTTATACAACGGCATTCTTTACGAAACAATTGGTCAAATTTCCGTTGGCGCATTAGAGCTTAAAAAGCCCTTAATTTTATGGATTAATGATGGCCTTATGGCTGTATTCTTCTTCCTTGTCGCTTTAGAAATTAAGCGTGAGATTTTACAAGGCATGCTCTCAAGCAGATCTCAAATTATTCTGCCTGTTTGTGCCGCTATTGGCGGTATGGCTGTACCTGGCCTTATCTATGCTTTTATTACAAAAGAAAGTGAAGTTGCTTTACATGGTTGGGCAATTCCAACAGCCACAGATATTGCCTTTGCTTTAGGTATTTTCTCGTTAATTGGTAAAAGATTACCAACATCTTTAAAAGTATTTTTACTTGCCCTTGCGATTATTGATGACCTAGGGGCTATTACAATTATCGGCCTGTTCTATAACCACGGCCTTAACGTTATGCAGTTTTACTATGCTGGTGGTTTCTTAGCGATTCTTATTCTATTAAACGTACTTCAGGTAAACAAAGGTTCTTGGTATATTATCTTTGGTCTTGCTCTTTGGGTGTGCGTACTCAAATCTGGCGTGCACGCGACTCTTGCTGGTGTACTTGTTGGTTTTTGTATTCCACTACAAACTAAAAACGACCGACGTTCGCTACTTATGCAGTTGGAACATGACCTTCACCCGACTGTAGCCTACATTATTTTACCTATTTTTGCGTTTGCAAACGCTGGTGTTTCTTTAGATGGTATTACATTCAATACACTGCTAGAACCTGTAACATTTGGTGTTATTGTTGGCCTATTTTTAGGTAAGCAAATAGGTATTTTTGGTGCAACATTCCTTGCTGTTAAAACAGGATTAGCCAAAATGCCTGCCAAAGCAACCTGGGGTCATATTTGGGGTGTAAGTATGCTTGCGGGTATTGGTTTTACCATGTCGCTCTTTATTACAACACTTGCCTTCCCAGAAGGTGCAGGCTACGTACCTAGTGCTAAGCTTGGTATCTTATTAGGTTCGCTTATTTCAGCATTAGGCGGCTTACTCGTGTTGCACTTAGCTTCTCGTAAATCTCCTGTAAAAGAAGAAGATGATGCGATGCTACAACATGCAAAAGAAGGGTACCAGCCTTACAAGGGTGACTAATAACCTTCAATCAAGTCATAAAAATCGGCGATTCTTTCGCCGATTTTTTTTTACAAAAAGCTCATAATACATTAGGATGGGGGATAAATTTGAGTGCATGGGACAAAACTAATTTTGGTGCAAAATAAACAACCTAACTATCTAAAGTTCATACGGCCTTTTAAACGTCTTGCTTACCAAGACTATAGCCGACTTTTAACGCAGCTTGATTATAAACTGCGTAGTTTTTATTATGCCTGCCCTCTTTATACATTTCTAGAAGAAGAGACCTTCCAAGAAGGTATCGATTTTCATGCGCCTTTACTTTGGGGTGGCAACCCTATTGCAGGTCAGCAAATCTTAAACAACAGCTTTACTTTTTTGAACCGAGAACTGCACTTAAGCGACCAAACAAGATGGGAACCTAAAGAAGCTGATGAGTTTTGGATTACTGAACTACACAGCTTTGAGTGGATTAAACATTTACAGGCTCTAAATACTGGAGAAGCCCTCCTAAAAGCCCGCGAACTTATTGAAGACTGGGCAAATAAATATGGTCACTTTAAAAAGAATATTTGGGCACCTTATACGCTTTCAAGAAGGCAAAGCGCTTTTTTAACCCATGCAAAATGGTTATTAGATGGCGCTTCACCTAAATTTGCAGAAATTTTAACAACTCTTATCAACAGGCAAGCCAATCAACTACCAAAATCAATTGATTGGCAAGGCAGTGGTGTTGTTTTATTTGCAAATATTAAAGCGCTTATTTATACAGGCCTTTGCTTACCAAGTCGCCAGAGCACATTTTTAGAGTCTGTGGCACTTTTAAAAGACCAACTGCAAGAGCAAATTTTTAAAGATGGCTGCCATATTGAGCGCAGTCCTTTTTACCATGCTAAAATCTTGCTCGATTTGCTAGATATGCACGCTATTATGCTTAAAGCGTCACAAACACCTCCGCCACAACTAGATGAAGCTATTGATAAGATGGCATTAGCTCTTGCCTTCTTTAGGCATTTAGATGGGAATCTTGCGTTATTTAATGACGGTGCAACTTGCATTGAAGGCTTAGAAATAGATGACCTTTTAAAACGCTGCGGATTAAGCGACACCGTACCTTCTGAGCTTCCTTATGGTGGTTTTGTACGTCTGCACCGTGGGCAAATGTGCCTCATTATGAACGCAGGCACAGCTGCTAAAGATGCCCCCGATACTTTTGCCCATGCGGATACACTTTCTTTTGAGCTTTCGATAGGTCATGAAAAAGTCATTATGAATTCTGGTAGCTTTAGCTATTTACCTAAGTGGCGTTCTGTCTTTAGGCGCACAGCAGCACATAATAGTATAACCCTTAACCATGATAATACATCTGAGCTCCTTGCCCCTTTCCAGCTTGGTAGGCGCACAAAAAAAGTCACTTACAGCCTTAAAGATGTTGAAACTATGGGCATTGGTGTGGAAGCCCAGGATGATAGCTGGCGCTTTAAAAAAGCAAAACACACACGCCGTATTTTTATGAATGATGCTGGTACAGATATTAGAGCTGAAGATGTTGTTTCATCTAGTAAAGAACAGCTGGTGCATAGCTATTTTCATTTGCACCCTGATGTCACATACCAGATAAAAAACAAAAAAGTTGCTATCCTTGAGACAGGCCAAGGCTGGAAATTAGAGTTTCGCGTCTCTGGTGGTTATTTATATGATAGCGACTCTCTTTACGCCCCTGTTTTTGGTGTAAAAAAAGATAGACGCGCCTTAGTTGTACGTGCAAACTGGGAAAAAGGTAAGGCCACGATTAAGTGGGGCTTGCGCTTTGTAAAGGATAAATAAATATGACACAAAAACTAAAAAACAATCTAATTTGGCTCATCGTTGCACTAAGTGCTCTTTTTGGTTTTTCTTACCTTTACTGGCAACATCAAGGCACAAATAGCACACCAAAAACATTAGTTGTACAAGCAATGACAGCTGCTCAAAAAGGTGACTTAGCTCAATTTGAAGCTGTGGTAGATGTACCCTCTTTAGCTGACTATATTGTTACAAATGCCTACAAAGAAGCGTTTAAAAACACCGATAATATTGAAAATATAGACTCTCTTTCTATGCTACAACAAATGGCGCCTGACCTAAAAAAAGCCATTACTGTGCAAATTCGTGATATTGTCAGCAACCCTGAACAACGAGATTTGTTAACGCCTTGGCAACAAAATTTATCTTTTGTCGAGCGTATTTGGTCAGAAACCTTAGGTTCTGAAGAAGTTGTCTATAAAATCAAACTTAAAAATACAGACGACAAACCTTATGTAAGCTTGGAGATGTCTTTCCCTGAAAACCCTGAACGCATTTATAACCTTGTTATTGGCTTTAAAGAAACAGATGAAGGCTTAAAACTTGCTTCTTTGCCGAATTTAGCTCAATTTTTAGCTTCTTTTGAGCCGTTACGCAAAGAGCGCGAAAAATTTTATAAAGCACGCATAGAGCAACAAATAAAAGAAAGCCTTAAAATAACAACAACTGAACCCTCTGCATCTGAAGGTTCTTGGGGTGAAGGTCGTAATATCTTCGTAGGTATTGGCCTTGAAAACCTTACGGAAGAGACAATTATTCAAATTAAGGGCGATATTGTTCTTAAACGAGGTGTGCAATACATTAAAGCACAGCAGATCTTAGATACAGACCCTATTGCACCTGCGCAGCTTGTTGAAAAAACATACAATATTCACTTTGAACCGCTTAGTGATGAAACAGCCCTTATAGAGGCAGCCCTTAAAGGGAACTTAGGTGTTTCTGCTGATGTAGAAATTAAAGAAGTTCATTTTGAGAACGGACAGATATTAAAGCTTTAATACGATGAATATTTGGATTATTGGCGCTTATTTAGAAACATCCCCTGGTAAAAGACGCATACAAGGCTTTGCCAGAAATTGGGCTGCCAACCATAATGTTTTTTTACTCAGACCTAGCCCTTCGGCTGAACCTTTTAGCTTTAAAAAGAAGCACCACAAAGGGTTTGAGATTTGGTACCACTTTGCACTACCCTTTCATCCTTTTGCACAAAGTATTAGTTTTGCTTTAAGCTTATTACGTTCTTTTGTTCACAGAGAAGAAAAGCCCGAAGTGATTATTGCAACAAGCCCGCGTATCTTACCTTGTTTTACTGCTTACTACATGGCTAAATACTATAAAGTGCCTTTTGTTTTAGAAATACGCCGTAACTGGGTATATTTTTTACAAGAGCATCTACCTTTTGCGGAAGGTATGGGGCATAAATCGATGAAGTTTCTTGCCCAAAAGGCTGATCTATGCGTGGTTAACTCAAAAACACTGGCACAGCACCTTAAAAATATGGGCGTTGTTAAAGATAAAATTTCTATTGTCTATAACGGTATTAGCGATAGTTGTCTTGCCCGAGCAAAAGAAGCGCATAATGAGTTTACAAAAGAAGCTCTGCAAGAAAAACTTGGTATTCCTAAAAACAAAAAAGTTATTCTATATGCAGGCGATTTTGAACCTGAAGAAGGTTTAGAAACACTTGTAGAGACAGCCTCCATTATTACAGATGTAACAGATACTGTGTTTTTATTCTGTGGACAAGGCTCAAAGCGTGGGGTTATTGAAAGCATGGCCTCCAACAACCCTAATGTCTTTTTTACAGACCTGCCTGAGGGTAACGACCTTTGGGGTATATATGCATTAGCAGATATTTGCTTATTACCAGCATCAGAACAAGACACAGGTAGCTTACGCGCCTATATGTTTGAAATGATGGCCGCAGGCAAACCTATTATTAGCTCGTTACAAGGTGAATCAAGAGAGATTTTAGAACGTGCCAAATGCGCAGCTTTTGTAAAGCCTGCCGATAAAGGTTCTATGAGCAGGGCAGTGAGCGCATTACTTGAACAACCCGATGTTTGTGAAAAGCTTGGAAACAATGCAAGAACCTTTGTGAGTTTTTACTTTTTACACTCTAAATTAGCAAGCAGATACAGCACAAAAATAAAAACGCTCATGGGTATAAGCCACGATGGATAGCCTTTTTGTTATCATCCCCTTTTTACTCGTAGCGCTTTTTTTTGCCCCCTATTCGGCATATTTGTGCAAAAAAAAGGGCATGGTAGCTCAGGTCAATAGTAGGTCTTTACATCAAAAACCCGTACCTGTAGGTGGTGGCCTTTCTATTGTACTTGTCACCACACCCTTAGCCTTATTGGCTATCTTTTTATATGATTTACCTCATAAAGACTTTTTAATTGCTCTGCTCACCACATCTTTAGCTGTCGCCTATGTTGGCTGGAAAGATGATCAAGAAAACTTATCAGCAAAGCTGCGTCTTGCTGTGCATCTTATAAGTATTGCTATTTGCCTTTATTTTGCACCACAAACTCTAGGTGAATTTATGCCGCTTTGGGCAGAAAAAATTCTTATTCTTTTGGGCTGGGCTTGGTTTGTGAATTTATTTAACTTTGCCGATGGTACAGATGGCTATGCAAGTCAACAGAGTATATTTATCTGTATTTTTCTCGCCCTTTTCTTTCCGCCTGTTGCGCCTATTGCTTTTATCATTTGCGGTGCCACCATGGGGTTTTTAAGGCATAACTACCATCCAGCTTCTCTTTTTATGGGAGATATTGGCTCAACTTACCTTGGGTTTATGCTTGCAGGGCTTATGCTAAGCGTTGCGACCATTCATAATGCCTTCTCATTCCTAACTCTTACACTTTTATTTACACTAGATATTAGCCATTCTGTCGTTAGACGTTCTTTACAAGGACACAAACCTTGGGTTCCTCATCGGGATTTTTGGTTCCATCGTTGTTACAACTTAGGCATGAGTCATGATGCCATTTTTAAAAGAGCTCTGCTTATTAATGCTGTTTTATTTAGCTGTGCGCTTATTGGTCTTAGCGGCTACGGGAAATCTTACTTTACATATTGCCTCGGCTTTTTATCTTTAATTGCTTTACGAATCAGGTACCTAGAAGGGAAACCTTTATTTTTTCTTAAAAGAAAGCTATAATGCCCTTCCTATCAATGAGAGAGTAGAAAGTAAGGAATTTATTGATGCCTCCAAAAGTCAGGAAAGCTGTCTTCCCCGTTGCTGGGCTAGGCACGCGTTTTTTACCCGCAACAAAAGCAATGCCTAAAGAAATGCTTACCGTTGTAGACAAACCCATTATTCAGTATGCCGTAGAAGAAGCTGTAAAAGCTGGTATCGAAGAATTTATTTTTGTAACAGGTCGAGGAAAAGAAGCTATTGAAAACCACTTTGATAGATCTTACGAACTAGAGCAAACCCTTTTAAATAGACAAAAAGAAGAGCTCTACGATATTGTCACAAATATCATTCCCGCTTCTGCACGTATATTTTACACTCGCCAAGGGGAAGCTTTAGGCCTAGGCCATGCTGTACACTGCGCTAAAGCCCTTATCGGCAACGAACCTTTTGCCGTATTATTACCAGATGATATTATTTACTCAGAAGGCGACAATCCTTTAGAGGAAATGATTAACCTTTACCAAGATACAGGCCAATCTATTACTCTAACAATGCAAGTGCCAGAAGAACACTGCCATCGTTACGGTATTGTAGATATTGAGGCACAGCGCGGACGTGCTATTGTTGCAAAAAACTTTGTAGAAAAACCAAAAGAAAACGCACCATCAAATCTTGCCTGTGTTGGTCGTTATATTTTTACACCTGAAATTATGAATGTGCTCGATAAGCAAAAACCAGGTGCAGGCGGTGAAATTCAGCTTACAGATGCCATGACAACGCTACTTAAACAGCAAGGCTTTAATGCTTGGGTGCTTGATGGCCGCCGTTTTGACTGTGGCGACAAAGCCGGCATGCAAAAAGCAAACTTCTTTTTTGCCATGCAACGCCAAGAAATCAAACAAGAACTTACCGAATTTATTGCCGAACTTGGCTATACAAAACAACTAACAAAAATGGATAACGCATCATGAATATTACGATGATTGGTACAGGCTATGTGGGCCTTGTATCGGGTACAATTTTTGCAGAACTTGGTCATAATGTCACTTGTGTAGATACAGACCAAAGTAAAATTGATAAACTTAACAACCAAGGTCTTATCCCTATTTACGAGCCTGGATTGCAAGAAATGGTTGCCGAAAACACAAAGGCAGGTCGCCTACATTTTACAACAAATTTGAGTGACTCAGTACCTACGTCTGACGCTGTTTTTATTGCTGTTGGTACACCTGAAGGTGAAGATGGATCGGCAGACTTACAATATGTACTTTCTGCAGCAGAATCTATCGCTAAAAACCTAGGTGATAAATTCACTGTAATTGTTGATAAATCCACAGTACCTGTAGGTACTGCGCGTAAAGTAACAGATGTTGTTAAACAAACAAATCCTTCTGCACGTTTTGAAGTCACATCTAACCCAGAGTTTTTACGTGAAGGGCACGCTATTGAAGATTTTATCAAGCCTGATCGTGTTGTTGTAGGTGCACGTTCTGAACAAGCTAAACAGGTCATGGAAGCTGTTTACAAGCCACTTACTGAAAAAGGCTACCCTCTTTTAATCACAGATGTTGAGTCTGCTGAAATGATTAAATACGCCGCAAATGCTTTTCTTGCGACCAAAATTACCTTTATTAACGAAATCGCCGCTCTTTGTGAAAAGATTGACGGTGCAAACGTTGAAGATGTTGCAAAGGGTATTGGTATGGATAGCCGCATTGGCTCAAAATTTTTACAAGCAGGCCCAGGTTGGGGTGGTTCTTGTTTCCCGAAAGATACCAAAGCACTTACAAAAATTGCCGCAGAATATGGCGAACAAGTTGCCATTGTTGAAGCGGCTCTTAACCGCAATGAAGATATTAAACGCCGTATGGCCGATAAAATTGAACAAACTTGCGGCAGCCTAACAGGCAAAACAATTTCTATTCTTGGTCTTGCCTTTAAGGCAGATACTGATGATATGCGCGATGCACCTGCCCTTACCATTATTCCAGAGCTTTTAAGCCGTGGCGCAAAAGTGAAAGCTTACGACCCTGAAGCAACGGAACAAGCAAAACGCGCACTCCCTCAAGAAGTTCACTTCTGTGCATCTGCAGATGAAGCACTTGAGCAAGCGCACTGCGCTGTTGCGCTAACAGAATGGCAAGAAATCCGTAATTTAGAACTTAGCCATATTAAAGAAAAACTTGCCGAAACAAACCTTGTTGACTTGCGCAACCTCTATAGCCCAGAACAAGCACAAAAACTTGGCTTTAACTACAACCGTATCGGCTTTTAAAGGTAAATAACATGAAAGTACTTGTAACAGGCGCAGCAGGCTTTATCGGTGCTGG
>JAAZVW010000022.1 GCA_018623135.1 Pseudomonadota bacterium | reverse complement strand
TTCTAAAAGCTGATCTGTATCTAAACCTGTTTTAAGCCCGTCATAAAGTTTTACATCATCAAACATGTCACTTACCTACTCGACGTTGCTACTGCAACTTCTATTTTTTTATCATGATTCATGAGGGCCGCATAAACAACGCCTAGCGTCATCAAACCACCCGCAATCATATCTGTATTGCTAATCTCACTTAGCTGAAGTACTTCTGGGGCTAGCTTTGAACCAATCCACTCAAAGGCCAAAGTCACAACCGGCACAAGAGCAGTAAGCACTAAAAAGTTTTCTGACTTAATGTGCTTAGAGGCGTGGAACTCTGCGTACTTCATATAGCCAACAATAATTAAACCAACAGGGATAGAAGCTAAAATCATCCAAGGGTTAAGCATATCAGCCATACTTGGGAATGCCTGAACCAATGCAGTATCTAAACCGCTATAGTCTTTAATCAGTGCAAAAGCAAAAGACACCGCTAAAAACATAAGGCTTGTAATACCTAAAATAAGGCCTGTAACCCGCACACGGTCTCTTGTTTTAATAGCTTTAATATTCTGTTTATGGTTTTCAGCCACATATAAACGTATTGCTTGAATTAATCCGGCAAGTAGCATAAGGGTAATGGATTGAGCCTTAACCTCTTCTGGTAAATTCACTGCAATAGCAATAACACCACCAACAATAAGCAAAATAGAAACAATATCGTGCCTTGAAGGTATGCGGTTGGCATAGAAGAACGAAATAACAAAACCAGCCAAAACACTAATGCGCGTCATTAAAGCACCTTCTGTAGATGTAATAAGAGTAAACAATGCTATAAGGACAACATTTGAAAGAACCTGACAAATACCCCACACCCAAGTAGATTTATCTGCAATGGTATCTTTCGTTAAAGCACCAACCTGTGCAATCATCAACATGCCAACAGATGCTGCTAACATTACAGATGAAGCATAAACAAGCGTATGGATATTATACTCAATACTGATATAGCGATAAAACACATTACAAAATGACCAGCATGGAATAACTGAAAGCGCGATAAGCCAATTTTTATTCATCTTATTAGACCTCGTAGTTAAAGGCTGCTAAAGCCCAGATAATATAGAAAAAAACAACACCAACTGTAAGCAAGTAATAATAAATATAATCAGCTTTTGTTGGCGGCTTATCAAAGCTACTTTTAGCGATGTACATAAGCTTATCTGCTGCATCTATTAGTTCTTCGGCTGTTTTACCATTCTGGCCATAACGTGAAATACCTGCAGAACCACCAATCATAATCGGTTCATCTACTTCATTAAAATGAAATGGTAACGATAGGCAAGATTCAACAGCTTTAGCAAAAGCACCACCCGCGGCATTATTTTTAAGACCAGGTATTGCCACTGCAAATTCATCACCACCTAGACGGCATACGATTGAGTTAACAGGTACATTTTCTTTAATACGATTACCAACCGACTGCAAAAGCTTATCGCCTATCTTATGGCCGTAAGTATCGTTTACAGGCTTAAATTTATCCAAATCAATAAATAAAACCGTAACCAAATCTGTATTTACGGTCATCTGATCTAATTTCATTATAAAAGCATTACGATTTAAAAGCCCAGTAAGAGGGTCTGATGTTGTAATACGGTTACGATAAAGTCGGCCTGATTTTTTAAGAATATTAGCTGTAAAAGCTATATGGTCATTACCTAAAATAGCATTTAGTGCTTCTTCTGGAATTTCTAATGCTATTGCAACAGCCTCTTTATCATTAGCAAAGTGCTGTAAAGAAGAATGGATAATATCTTTAGAGTCAGCAATAGCTTCGTCTTCCTGAGATTCTACAACATAGAACTCTAACGGCTTTTGCTCTGTTGTTTTTTGAGATTGTTCAACAGATGCCGTGTTTTTACGGCGTTCTGCCTTTACTGGCTCTTCTTCTTGCCAGCGTTTATTAATTGTACCGCTCTTCCCCATAGGATAAGACCCTGCCCCATAATAATGGTGATGGTTATGCGTAACCGTCCCCTCATTTTGTTCAAATTTAGGCCCTTCAACATGATCACCTGCATATGTAGGTTTATCATTGCTGTCGACAGCGATTTTTTGCTTATTTGATTCTTGTACCACTTCCTCAAGAAGCTGTTTAGCTTTTGAAACTTGCTTATTAGAACAATTAGATTGAACAATCTTTAGCTCTGCTTTTTTATTCTGATAGTCCACTTGTTAAATACCCTTAAATAAACTTTTATTTTTAACAACACAAAAGCTTATAGATAAATGTTCAAATAATTTAATGACATTCTACCAATGTATAAAAGCCTCCTTCTTTTGGAGACTTTTAACAATTAAGATGCAATTTTCATTATTCTTACTGTGTTTTCAACAGCTTTTTTTGTGTCTAGAGCTGAATCTTGTTGCATTTCAACAAGCAGTGCTTTCACAATTTTATAAAATTTTAGTGGATCAGCAGAAACCTCATGTTTTGTAAAGGCCTCACTTAGTTCTTCCGCGATCTTCAGCTCATCGCTGTTTTCATAAATGAAATCTTGTTTTTCTCCATACACAAGTTCATCCATTGAAACAGATAAATATTCAGAAATCTTAATAAGATTACCCAAAGTTGGCTCACCTTCTCCATTTACATAACGCTGCAAAGAGGGTGCAGGAATACCAATATCTTTAGACAACCTATAACGGCTAATATTTTTTTCCTCAAGGATTCTTACAAAATTTTCAGCAAAACTGGCGTTTTTCATAACTCGCTATCTTTTTAATAACAATTTTATAACTATTAGTTAACTTTTTATATTGACACTTACGCCTATCGAGTTATGATGTAGGTGTGAATTGATAAACAACATAACTTAACAGGAGTAAGCTTAATTCGTAATATGCACCTATTTGATAATCTTGTAAATAACTAATTAACATTTTATTAACATTTAGTTAAATAAAGTCTATTTGTATGCTTATCATACAGAGCGTTTTTTTACGTCTTAAAGCTTGTTTCTTTGTAGTAAGGGACAAAAATGGAAACAATAAAAATTCTCAACGAACATCAACAATCTGTTTATGACAGTCTATTAAAAAAAGCTTGTACAACCTTAAAAAAGCCTCCTTTTTATTCAGGCTTTTTGACAAAGGAAGAATCTGCAAAGGTTTTTAACCTTTCTCCTGAAACTATGCGTGTTTATCAAGCAAAAGGTAAATTACCTCGTTTTCAGAAGCTTTGTAATGAAAGTGTTTTAAGCATCCACGAGCTTGCAATTCTATACAGTAAGAAAATGCATGATAAAAGCCACCTGCTTAAAAGCAACCTAAAGGAGGCTTCTTAGATGCAGATTATCTACATTCAAAACAATAATGCATGGGTGCGTTGCTTAGACAATCAAATAGTGATTTTCCCGCTGTATAAGGTGACAAGCCATGTCTCAAATGGATTTATTCACTAATGATGAATACTACAACATTCGCAACTATTCAGAGCTTCTGTTCATTAGACCAACAGAGTGCATTGATGAAGATATGTATCGAATGGTTATTCTCTACAGAAAAGCTGTTTTGTACGCTTTGCACGATATACGTACCCGCGCCGAAGATTGGCAAATTGACTATGAACTCTTCACTTCTGAAGAAGAAGAATATGCCAAACATAGAGCTGCATTTGCAGAGTGCTGCCAAGTATCTGAAGAGCTTCTTAAGGTATGGGCAGAGCAAGCCTATAAACAATTAGCAACAACGCCTCTACGTTACGTAAATGAATGTACCAATGACTTACTAGGTTCAACACTTAAAGAGGCAGGCAGGCAAACATACAAAGAAGTGCGCGCAGAGCTAGATTGGAGTGATCCACAGCTTTTTGTGCCAGGCGAATATGAGTCACAAGATGAGGAACAACTAGAAGAACCGAGTCTTTTATAATTTTATTATTTATTTTTAAGGTTAATAAAATGAGCAACAACAAAAAAGCTATATGGTTTCCTCTGTTTATCGCAGATATGACCACGGCAACTCAAATTTTGAGTAATGCAGAAATGGGTATTTATATACGCCTACTTATGCACTACTACGAAAAAGAAAAGCCGATTCAAGATAATCAACAACGCTTAAAACGCATGCTTCAAATCGAATCAGCGCAGGATATTAAAGCTTTAAATTATGTTTTAGACGAGTTCTTCGACTATGACGCAGAGAAAGGCGAATACCGTAACCACCGTGCCGATTTAGAGATTATCGAACTGCGTAAAAAGAAAGATCAACGCAAAGCAGCATGGGAAGCGTCCGCACGCAAACGCAAAGAGCAAAAAGCAAGCGACCGCTTAAGCGAACACCAAGCGACCGCTCAAGCAAGAGCAAAGCGACCGCTAGAGCAAAACAGCGAGCGAACTTCGAGCCAATCACAATTACAATCACAAGTAAAAAAAGAAGAAGATAAATCTTCTTCACAAAAAAAAGGTTTAGCCAATGAAAAATCTAACCTCAAAGACAAACAAACACGTTGGGGCTTATTCCCAAGATATTGTCAACTCGCTCAAGAAATCGAAACAATCGACTACACCCCAACAGAGCAACAGCTTAAAGCAGAATTCGATAAGTACTGCGACTGGATCAAAGCAAAAGACCCTCGCATCAAAGACTTTGAATCACAGTGGGCAAACTGGGTGCGCAAGTTTACCAACGACAATCCTCAACAACAGCAATGTTCTACAGGTGGTCAATCAGGTTCAAAACTGCTTGCCGCAAGACGTAATCTCACAGCTCGCAAAACTGCGTAATAGCCAACAAGGTTACTGGTCAAACAATTTTGAATCTGAATTAACAGACGATGAGGCAAATGTGCTTAAAGAGGCGATTAACATCTACAACCACATTCTACGCATCGACTTTTCTTTCAACCAAAAAGACAAAGGAGAAACATTAGACGAGGCCATTACAGAGCTTTTATCTGGTTATGACAATAGAGGCTTTAGCGAAACAGACTTAGAAATGCAAATGTTTGCTCTAAACAAGAACATCATGCCCTACCCTGCATGGGCCGCACAATTCGCCTGTAAAGAGCACGCCCGCACAAACAAGTTCCGTCCTAACCCTGCTGACCTTGTTGCACTGGCCGAACAAGCCGTTGCAAAAATCCGCAGAGAAAAAGAACAGCTAGAACTCCTGCTCTCACGCCGAAAGGTTAAACGAGAAACAGCAGAGCTTCCTGCCGGAGCTTTTGAGCTCTTAGGGCAAAGAATAAGTGGGAAAATTTCGGAAGATGAATTCAACAAAAGAAAAACCGAAATGGGCCTAGATGCATAAAAAAGGCGTTACCAATTTCCACCTTCGTAACGCCTCTCAAACTGCAAATAGCAGTTCAACACTATAAAATAAGGAATATCACAATGATAACCGAACAACAAATTAAAAAACTAATGCAGATCACATTTATACCCTTTGTCACGCTACTCATACATGGGGCCATCATTAGCTTTCAAATGGATATTTTCATGGGGATGTTCATGATTCTCCAGATTCTCCTACTAAGCTTCATTTATCAGATGAAAGGCTGGTTTGATGGTCTATGTAAATAAACACGAGCAGAAGCCCCTAACAGCAACAGAGGCCGAGTATCTCGCCTCTTCTGCTCCAGATACCGATATTCACGGGCGAGCTGTCCATACAGCCGTACGTTTGCACAACAACCAACCTGTAAGCCGTGAAGATCTACTGAACCTAGCCAAACACTATTTAATTTTAGAAAAAGATTATGGGAATAAATAATATGAAAAACTCAACTCTTAAAAAAGTGATCTGTTTATTTTTACTGTTATCACTTGCGCCAATTACTATCGTTTATTTTTTACTGAACATAATCTTTATGTTTTTAGCGGCAATATTCACAGCTTTTGTTGGCTTTTTTGGGGTACTAACAGATATTCCTGAAAACCTTAAAGACACAATGCAAGCCCCCTACAACATGGCCAACTATTGCTGGCGTACTCTAAACAAGGAGCATTAAAATGAAACATCTTAAAATCCACTCATCAGCAAACCCTGATCCAATTGATATTCATGTAGGTGGGCGTATTCGTTTACGCCGTACCCTACTCGGTATCACTCAAGAAAAGCTGGCTTCGGCTCTAGGTATTACATTCCAACAGGTGCAGAAATACGAAAATGGCTCTAACCGTGTAGGCGCAAGCCGCCTCTTCCATGCCGCTAAAGTTCTTAAAGTACCTGTGAGCTTCTTCTATGAAGGTTTAGAGCAGAATTCAGAAGAACAACCAAAGGGCTTAGAAGCATCAAACATGCTTAATAAGAAAGAAACTGTCGACCTGGTACGTGCCTATTACACGATTGAAGACCCAATCGTCCGCAAGAAGTTTCTTGAAATGATTAAAACATTCGCAAAAACGCAAAGGTAAAATAATGTTAACTCTAATCCTTAAAAAATTCGCAAGCGTTATGATCCTAATTACGCTAATTCCTATGCATCAAGCCTTCATATTGTTAGGGCTTCCAATCTCTTTAATATCTTTGTTATTTAGTGGTCTATCTGCCTTTTTCGACAAACTTTCAGAGTTAAACATGCTCTGGGCAGAATTTCATTCGATGACAGAAGAAGTATCGTCTCTTTGTTGGGAGCAAATAAAAGCAAATAAGGAGCAAGCCGATGTATAGCTTAATCCTCGTTATTACCGTTGTAACAAACCCTTTATCAGGTATGCCTTCAGGTGTCACAGCATTAGAAGTGGAAGGCTTATCAAGCTACGAAAAATGTAAGCAAACAGGCATTAAGATTATTAATGACGTGGAATCTAAATTCACCAAATACAAAGCTACATGCATAAAGAAAGGCAAGTAAATATGTTTTGGATTTACTTATTATCGTTTCTTCTCGTCTGCCAACCAGATTTTGTAGGCAGACGCATCGCTCAAATCCATAGAGCCTACAACAATAAAATCGCGAAATACTACGAGCGCAATCAATTTGTAGGCTTTAAATTTATAAATAGGGACGTGGAAAAATGATTAAACCTATCATCTTCACCGTCCTACTCGTTAAGCTGTCTTTTTTTCTAACAGGCTATGTCCACTGTTATCTCAAAACAGGTGGCTCTTGTACATATTACGGTTTTATAAATACCGAAACAATGAGCCTCATTAAATACTTTGCAAAAGAGTATGTGGACCAAGAGAAGAAGCAGAAAGGCTTTTGCCATGCCTCTATTTAAAATCACCGTTGAGTACATCACCGAAACCACCCGAAGCGGAACGATAGAAATAGAAGCAAAAGATCGCGAGCAGGCATTCCGTCGCGCCACAAATAAGATGGGGAGGCATAAAAGCCTCTCCCACTTTAACGAAACACTTTCACAGCGCAAGTGCACCAAATCAGAAATACAAGAATTTTACATACACGACTGTGAACAAATAAAGGAATAATAAAATGAAAGAACGTCCAATTCTATTTAATACAGAGATGGTGAAAGCCATTCTATCTGGTAATAAAACACAGACTCGCCGTATTGTTAAAGAGGTCTTTAATGGTGAGCAGATTGTTCATATAAGAGATAATAACAATAAAAAAATCTGCCCTCTTGATTGCGATACAATGAAAAGACAGCCGAACCTTGCCATCACATATAATCCATTCGGTCAAATAGGCGATCGTTTGTGGGTGCGTGAAAACTTTAAAGTAGTTGAGACATCAGAGGCTAAAACTTTCGCTAATGAGTCGCAATGCCATGGTGAAGATGATCAGTTTATCGCTATCGTAAATTATGCAGATGGTAACAAAAAGGTTTGTGAAGACCTTTATATTGATAACGATGCTGGTGTCGATCAGATAGCACAAGCAATAAGAATTTCCCAAAAGAACGGGTTTTCACCAAACATCCACATGCCGCGTTGGGCTTGTCGCCTTGTTCTTGAAATAACCGATATTCGTGTAGAACGTTTAAACGATATTTCAGAAGCTGATGCAAAAGCTGAAGGTGTTGACTCTCGCAATGAGTTCAAGAGCCTCTGGCAATCAATCAACGGCGAAGCATCATGGGATGATAACCCTTGGGTCTGGGTTGTTGAGTTTAAAGTCGTGGAGGATGTGTAATATGAAAAAATACGCAATCACGATTAAAGAGAGTATCACCCAATCTGTTATTAAGGACACATATACTTTTGGCTGCTTACTATTCTCATTTTATGTCAACAAAACATATTTAGGGAATGCTACTCTCAGTACTTTTTTAGTAACAATGACAATTATTACCATTTTGGGTGTATTGATTTCTAACCTGTCTGATAATGAAAAAACGATTGATGAAGCTATTGAATTTCTAGAAAAAGAAAAGTCAAAGGAGGCTAGGTAACATGGGTACTAACTTAAAACCCTGCCCATTTTGTGGTAGCGCAGAAGGTAATTTAGCTATTTCCGAACACCCTATGAGTGGTAGAAGAATACATAAAGAGGTTCATTGCAGCTACTGTGACGCTAGTAAAAGCCTAGACGAATGGAACAACCGTCCTCGTGAGCAAGAACTTGAGGCTGAAAATCAAATGCTAAAAGAACGTATTTTAAATGCAAATAAATATTTAGGTGATGTTTATGAAAGTGATTATACGGGTAATAAAAGAAAATATGCAAAAGATGAATTAAGCAAGGCTATATACATGTTTAATAGAAACGAAACTAAAAGAAAAGAAATGAATAAACTCAATTCATGAGTTCTATTAAAAAAGAAAAGCCCTCCTAGTTGGGGGCCTTTTCTCCTCTGTTTTTCCACGCGTCTATCCATGATCTAGGATCTAACCAACTATAAGCAAGTCTTTCAAGTAAATTTAATCCTGAATCAGGCTTCCAAGAAAAGAATACTAAGCAAAAAGAAATAACCGTTATAAGCATTAGTAAAGGTTGCGGCAGTTCTTTGAAATAACTAAAACAATCCGGGTATGTTTCTATTTTTTCTATAACGATAGGAGACCAAGATAAAAAAATCAAAGACAACCCTAATAGTGACAAAATAAATTGAATAAATTTTATTACTAAAAACAATAATATTGCCTTAAACAGATTCCTATGACTGCCACCAAATTGAATCATAGCACCACAAGTACACAATGACGCTTTTTGTTTTATCGTTTCGATTTCATCCATTAAAGAGCCTTGCTGAGACAGAAGAATTGATACATGGTGTTTTAGTTGTTCAGGGTTGTCTGGAAGCTTTTTATAAGATTCATTCATCTCATCCAATGATTTAAAGTGAAGGCCTGACATTTAAAAACTCTTTGTGTTAGTTAATAATTAAAATCTCATCAGCAAAATATTGCTTAATATCTTCATCATTTAATTTAATGTCTTTAACACCAGGCTGATATGACTTCTGCCAAGGACTTCCTATTTGATGGGTATATTGGATAAGCTGTGCTGGTGTAAAATCTTTAAAAGTATCATATACATTCTTAATAGCTTCTAGAGCTTTTTCATCTTTTGCTAAAACTTCAGCTTGTGTTGGACCATCTAAATTTTCAAAAAAACACAAAGAAAGTTCTTCATTGATTTTATCACGACCGTAACTTTTAGCCATTTGATAGAAGTCAACGGAAACAGGGCCGTAATCCCAAGCTTGGAAACCATTATCTAAAAGAGGTTTACCTGCAGTAACAAGATACGTACCATGTGCTAGGTACATAAGTTTTTGTAACTGAACATTAGATAAGCCATCTTCGCTTAATTTAATAAAAGCATTAGCAATGATACTTGGATCGTAAGACATAATTATTTGTGCCCTTTTTATTTTTGTATCTTCATTGTATCTACAACCTTACGGTTTTTCAATAACAAAAATACATCTTTACGGTTGTGTGTTGTATATATACATTATGTATATAATTTGCAAGGGTTTATTTCTTACCCATAAACTCAGTTTTAAGCTTACTTCCTTGCGAAGAGCCGAAGTAATAATTCATTACTTGCACGGCCATTGTGCCTAATGTACCCAATAATGCGCCTACATACATTTGGTCAACATCAGCAGGCACACGCCCAGAAATAACAAAGAACAGAACCCCAAAAAAGCCTATAACAATAGAACCGCCTAAAAAGGCTGTCATAGTACCACCCATTTTCATCTCACGCTCACGAGCTGATTTACGGTCTTCTACATCGGCTTCGTATTTCCTAATATCACCATTAAGCACCATTTGTTGCATCTCGCCTTCAAATTTAAGCTGCAGGTCTTTATCTGTAGTTACACGTTTTGCAAGATCTTTAATTAAGCTAAATGCGCCATCAGCAGTTAACCATCCCATTATGCATCTCCTTTAAATAAAGCTTGTACATCAAAGTTTGGGCATGTCTTTCCTGAGTCAAATTCATTATGGCCATAAATATCTAACTCACCAAAAATAGCCTCCTGCGTTTTATGTAGCTTCTGTAATGCAGCAAACTGTTCATCAGTAAACTCATCACGACCAATTAAACAAGTACCGATAGAATCATGATTATGTCCACGGCAATGCGCACCCGGTTCTTCTAACGCACGACCTAGCTCAATAGTACCATCGGGTCTAATAACAAAATGATAACCAATACCAGACCAACCAAACTCTTTATGCCAACGGTCTATTGTCTGAGCATCACCAAAGTTACTATCTGAGCAATGCACAATATGTTTGTTAATCTTTCTCATTCTTTATCAACCTTTCGGTCTAACTTATCATCAATACGATGCAATATATCTTTGACCTCTTTTAAATCATCTTTATGAATATAGTTTTCACGGGTATCACGCATCAGATCATCTTGCTTATTTAAGCGATTAGCCATAGCCCTTTGGATTATGCCTAAAAGAAACATAATGATACTTAAAAGGGCTAAAACAACATCTCTTGTTTCCATAAACCTACCTAACTTACCTGATCCGCTGTATGAACCAATTCATTTTCAACTACAGCTGTAATAGTAAACCTATATTGCGAGCGGGGTTTTATACTGATAATACGCGCATACTGCGCCCAGTTATCTTGAGTACCAAAGCTAAAGCGTGTACGCTCCCTATTCTCATTTGTTGAAATATGGAACTCGCCAATCTCTTCATCTAAAACAACCTCATACTCCGTGTAACCTTCTGTTACTCTAAATGGGCCAACAAGCTTGCCATGCTCATCATTAAAGGCAACCACATGCGTCTCACCTTCTATAAATGCCACACGTTCAGAAAGAGTCAGAGTATTGCCATCTACTTTTGCAACATCACCTGACTTACCCCAGTTAGGCATCTGATGGGAAATAGCAACCTTATCGCCCAATTCTGGCAACGCCCCTAAAAGCTCCGTGTCAAAGGTTACTTGTATCCTGCGGTACTTATTCGCGGCGCACATATACAACCCCTCTCTAAGGGCTTGCTCTTTACTTGTACAGCCAAACAGTTGCAATGTGGTTTGATTTTGTTTAGGGCTATCAGGCAAAGCGGCCTCTACATCTTGCATCTTCCATGTGCGGGCATCAAAGTATTCAACCAAAATACTATCGGCCATATCCTCACTTGGTAGGCTATAAGTCACGTTAAAAGAATCTTTAACAATAGAGCGTTCATCAAACTTAAATTTAACAATAGATTCTGCCTGATCTCTAAATAAAGTAATCAATCCGCCTTGAGAATAAACCTTAGCGCGCCCTACTTGCGCGATCATTTGCAAGGCTTCATGAATTGATCTTGTAGTATCAAACACACCATTAAAGTAATCACCACGGGATTGCCATATTTGATCTAATTCATATAACCGATCAAGGTCAATTCGGCTGTCCCGCAATCCACCCCCGTTAGCTGAACGGCAAACATCGGCAATAGCCCATGCAATAGATGATGTAAGCTGTGGCTCTGTCCACCCGTTATCTGGTGACCATGTAGGGATTTTACGTTTAGCAATACAGTTAAATTCCCTTGAGCTTCGTTGCGAAAGGTTATTTGTAGCTCTCATCTTTAAAGCGACCAAAGTAATATCTTCATAAACAGGCTTTTCTGTTACATAGCCCTTACAGCGTTCCCATGTAATATCTTCAATAATCTTTGCCTCGTCAGACTCTTCACTTGTACGGGTAAGACGCACCTCATAACGGCCAGCATTTGTTAAGTTATATGTATAAGTAAATCTTAAAGGTGTATTATCGTTAGCTGTCTTAGTTTCATTACCTAAAACAGTAAATTGAGCATCTATCGGTATACCATCATCGTCTACCCTACGCGCTTCAACTTTCCAAGTTACCGTAACATCTCCAAAAGTACTTCCACCCGCTTCATACAAACCACGAGGGAAAACAATATCTATTTCAATCTTATTAATTTCTGTGCCTGCAGGATTTACAGTAAACGCGCCCTTAGGTACATTATAAGAAAGCTCCAAGCCAGAGACCTCTACAGCAGTAACAACATTATGGTCAAATAATGTAATATTTTGGCCAGGTTCTATAATTTCATAAGTAACTTCTTCAAACTGATCAATACCGGTGCCGGCAAGTCTAAAATCTTCTAATTCATAATAACCATAGCCAATTGCCATAAGCTGATATACGTACTGCTCATTATTCTGATATCTAACATAAGGTGATGCTGCAAAATCTGGGTAGACTTGATGAACGCCATAAATACTAGGTATAGCAGCTCCTAAACGTGCTTGGTTTCCTTGTGCGCCAACATTATATGTCGAACTAGCTTCCTTGGGCGAAATAGGACTATCAAAACTAGGTAGTGGTGTCAGCACGCTTTTAATTGTGCTAGCAATACCATAAAAAGTCATACCTACGCTTGGGGAGAAAAACACACCAAGCGCAACAGCAACAACCAAAATAACAACATCCATAACATCCGAACCACCACCCCCACCTTTAGGGAGGATAATAAATGCGAGACGATCGCCATTCTTTAAAACTGTTGTTTCATATTCTTTTTTTGAGAGGGCTTCCCCGTTAAGGGTTGCGTAATAGGTTAAACCACGCTTATCTAATTCAGTAGCATGGTCTGCAACAGTTGTACCTTCACAAGTACATTTAACACCTAAAAGACCTTTTTTAGGTGTTAAATTAAAGTTACTTGTTGTCTGTACCTGCGGCAAATTCAATTTTATAAAACCCCTCTATCTGAAAGCCAAACTTTTTAACATCTCGCAAAAGCTGACAACAGACACCCGTTTCTTCAACAGAGTGCAAAAGGTAATTTCTATAATCATCTTTAATCAACACACCACAATGGCAAGCGTACAGACCTTTTCTTAAAAATACCAAATCACCAGTCTTTGCACCCTCTAGTGTAATAGGCTTTAACAACTGGCGGACTGGGTGATCTTGATAAGCTTTAATCACTTCTTTAATACTAGGGCGTTCTTCAAAAACAATATCCGCTACATCTTCTTTAAAAATGTCTCGTCTTACAGCTCTAAACAATCCCCAACAATCATAAGCATCATCGCCCGATGCACCAGATTCCCAAGGCTTACCTAAATAACGTTCATATTCAAACATCTTTAATTACCCAATGCCGGAAAATCTTTAATCGTATATTTACGACGCGGAAAAGCCCTACTTGCTAAGTTACTAGGCTGTGCCGTCAGTGTAATTGACGAAGCACTGGCTGCAGCCGAAACAATATCTAATTCCAGCACAGGGTCCATATGCGGTTTATCTAACTGCCCCGATAAATAAGGGCGATAAATTAATGTCGTGCGTGAACTGTAATTTACAGCCTCTCGTAAATAAGGCTCAAGTATTGATGTTGCATTATCAATTGTAAGATTAAGCGTAGGTGCGGCCGACTCTGTCATTTCGGGCAATGTTAAATCAAAAGCAAGAGCAGTAAACTCCACTTCTTCTCCTGCATTTAAAGGTGCATCATCTTCTAAAAATGCCATTAAATTCTCATGATCTTGAACAATGCGCACCGATGTTTGATTACCCTCCGAGTCCTTAAACGACTCATTCAAAAACTCAATGGTATAAAATATCTTTTGATCTGTCGGGTTAACTGCCATAGCTTCTTTTATAGCATCTGAATGACTAATTGGCATATCCCTTACCTCATAATCAAAATCTTATCAGTAGCAATCGCCTGCCCTACACGAACATCTGTTGTTACAGTCGTAAGTGTGCCTGATCTGTTTAAATAATACATTTTGCCAATTTCAAAATTTTGCGCAGCTATTGTGATTATGCCATGAGCTTGAATAGATGCATCTTGGCCAGAGCTAACAACAGAAGCTGATTGACCTAAAAAATTACGGAAATTATTTTCATATTCAAGAATGTCAAATCCGCTGTTTTGGTTTAACATTTTACCAAATCCAAAACCGCTTAAAGTATAGACTTCATAATATTGTCCCTGAGAAAATTTAAGAACATCAATATTCGTTTGCTGTAAATCAGATAAATCATCAAAGGCAATAAGCATTGAAAAGTTTTCAACATGCGTTAACCCAACCGCGTAAATACTGGCAATAATGCGGTCAGAATAAGTATCATAAAGCAAATTACTTAAGCGATTTGTACCGCCGCTTAAATCTTGCCCACTAAGCTCAGCTGTTGCACTTAAATCAAATTCTCTTTTCTGAGCAATGGACAAGCTTGCTGGGTCAGCATTAAAACATGCAATTGTCGGGTTCGCGCTCACATTCTCATTTGCACCAATAAAAACGTCACCATTGTTTGAAACAAGGTGAAATTTTATAATATTATTAGTTGAAAAATCCATCTCGGTTTTAAGGCTAGAATAACTGGTCACAGTCGCTGAAGAATCAACTCTAAAACTTGCATAATAAATATCATTACCCAGGTTAGTCGCCAAAACAAACGCGTCATCATTTTGGCTATAAGCAATTTTAGTGGAATCGCCCAAATTAACCCAATTATAATTAGCTACATTAAATCTATTTATTTCAGAAATAGAAGAAACAGCATAACCATCATATTCAACTTTAAAAAGAATAACTTCATAAGAACTGTTCGTTACAAGATGGGCAGAAAACACAGCAAGTATACCCTTTGAAGCATCGAAAGCCATGGCTGTTTTTGTCCTAAACCGGCCCCCTGTACTTACATTTTCCTGCCATGCTGACAACCTGTAATCTATTGTACCTTCTAGCAAAGAAAAAGCTCTTATATACCTATACACACGACCATCTTCTTGTTCATAACAATCAGACATGAAAATATTGCCAAAATCATCTTGAAAAGTATCATTAATAGTACCTGATGAATTAAAAGTGACCGGCGTTGATCTTCTTTTTAAAATACTGCCATCTTTTTCATATAACGAAAAATGAAGATTATTTTGATCACTACCCGCATCTGTAAGCACACCAATCAAATTATCTGCCATAAAAAAGGCGTTTGGGTGCCCCTCTCTGTTTCCTTTAACTTGGTCAGATAAGCCAAAGCTATTTTCAAGCCTTAGCTTATTAACATCTTCAATTAAAGCAGAACAACCTGTATCAGAAACATAGGCAAAATCACCAACGGCAAAATCATTATCTGCTGTTAAATCAATATTTCTGTCGAGTTTTGTTGCACCTAAATTTTGCTCTGCATTATCAATTGCATCCAAAACAGTTGTTTCTAACGCACTTATGTTTGTAGCTACTTGCTGTGCATTATTTGCGGCTGTTTCTGCAGCATCTTTAGCCTGAGTTACATCGGCAATTTCAAGGTCTACATATTCACCAACTTTACGCAAAGTCGTTTGTAGCGAATCAACCAAAAAACCATCATCTGTTGTGTAAGTTGCAGTATCATTACCATTTACAAAAGTATCAAGTTTCCCTGAATTTGACACAGTACTGCTTATTGCTTGTTGGAAATCATCTTTTAACGCCATTTAACTCACCTTTAAAGTTTTAAAATCTTCATTAATGAGTATAGCAAAGTCATTTGCGTCGCGTACCAAGCTGGGCTGATCATACTGTTCTAAAATAACCATCTCATCCTTAGAATAAAGCTCCCTTTGCCTAATTTCTAAAGATGCTGTAATTTTCCATAAACCAGCACCCGACATGGCCGATTGATAACTACTGCTAAAACGCGCCTCTTGCTCTCTTAATTCATCACCTACAGCAAGTGGAATTAAAAACCAATCAACACCGTTATTTAAAATATGCTTATACCAAGATTCAAACAGCAAGTTTTCTGCATCCGTAAAGTTAAACGCAAAGCTAATCTCATAAATGGGCGAATCTGTTTTACTTCTTTGTAAGGCAGGGCCATTTTCCATTTCTGTACGTTGCAAGTTCTCTTGCGGAGATATCGCATAGCTATCAACAACAGAGGGTAAAGGTAATAACGATGGTGCTTCGTACGGATATTTAGGTAAAGCCATTATCTTAACCCTCCACTTGTTTTAGCAAACTTTGATTCTAAAGCACCATAAAGCCCTTTATTACGTCCAATATCATCGCTCATTTTAGAAGTAACCTTCTCAATAAGAATATCGATCATATTCACACCGTTTTCTTGTTTAGATTCGGCGCTGGCTTTTGTGCCCTCGGCCATATTATTTACATTAATGATAATTTTACTCGCTGTATTAGAGCCTTTGTTCATTTCAACACCCAAGGCCTTCATTTGGCCTTGTGTAAAAACCCCTTCACCTTTTTCTAAAATAGCCGGCACTTCATTATGTTTAAGACCAGGCATACCACCTGTGTGGAACTTAGACGCACCATTAAAGACAGATGCCGGAACTGGAGCGTGCATTTTCATTTTATCAGAACCAATTAGCGCACCACTATGCGCTTGGCCGGATGAAAACATACTCGCAAAAAAACCACCACTGCCACCAGAACTTGAGCTAACTGCTTTCATGATTGCTGCTTTAGCCTGCGCTTTTGCCATAGCTGACATCATATCATTAAGAACACCCATAGCCGCCGAACCCAAGTCTTTCCAGCTTCTAATCTGGCCATTTAAGGCTTGATCCATTGCAGAACCGGCCGCATTCTCAAGCTTAGACATTGCAATTTCTTGTGAATTAACAGCGTCTGTTTGGTTTTGCATATCAAGCTCGGCCTGCTTCATAGCACGGTTATAATGTTCTTGACTTAAAGCCCCCTGCTCTAAAAGCATATTAAGCTCTGTTTGGCGTGCGGCAAAAGTTTCTTGCGGTGTTTGTACTTGAGAAACAACACGATTAGCTGCAGCTTCTATCTGAGATCGTTTCATCATCATCTGCTGAACAGCTTCATCATTGTTAGACGTTATATTTGCTTTTACAGCTACATTTAATGGGCTACGGTTACTCTCTTTAGAAATAGCGGCTTCAAGACGTTCTTTTTCTTGTGTAAGATTAGCGATCTTAGACTTAAGTGTAGCTTCGTAGTCTGAATCAAGAGATTTAAAGAACTCTTTACTCTTATCAAACATAGAGCCATTCCACTTACCACCCGCAAGTATTGCCTTAGTACGCTCTAACTCCTGATTCACCATAACAAGCTGTTTACTTTTTTCAGGTGCTAAGACACCAAAGAAATCTAAAAAGGCTTCTGTACCTTCGACAATATGAGGTACAGAATCAATAAAACGTTGTGAAAGTTGTTCAATTTGTGGTGTAACTTCAATAATAGAAGATGCGACACGTGTTTTAAGAATAAGACCCATACGGCTTAATTGATCATTGGTACGCTCTGCCTGACGAAGTAAGCTCTCTTCCATAACAATACCAAGATCACGCGCTTCTTGACGCATACCTTGTAAAGCTTGAGAACCATTACCCAATGTATTAACCAAAGCGACACCCTCTGAATCAAAAAGCTTAAAAGTCATTGCTACTTTGTCTGTTTGATTTTCAATACCATTAAGGCCATCCGCCACATCATATAAAATGGCATCTGTTGAGCGCATATTGCCGTTACCATCACGTAAACTTACTCCTAAAGCATTAAAAGTATCGGCAAGTTGCTTATTACCATTTGCCGCATCTGATGCACGGCGCGTAAAACGCTGTAAGCCAACATCTAAATTATTTTGTGCCACGCCCGTAAGTTCTGCTGCATAACGCATCTCTTGCAACATATCAGTTGTCACACCAAGCTTATCAGCTGTCTTTGCAGTAGCATCTGCCATATCAAGAGAAGCTTTAGTTACAGCAATAATACCAGCACCACCCAAAACACCGCCTAAAGCAACTTTAAGGCCACTTGTGCCTTTGATAAATTTTTTAGATGATTTTGATGCGCTATAAAAAGCTCGCTCAAGCTTACCAATGTTTTTATTCATACGAGCAGAAGAAGATTTAACAGCCTTTTGGGCTTCCGCCATATCCTTTTTAAAAGCGGCTGAGTTAGCAGACAAATCAATAAATAAGCCACCAATATTAATACCCATAATTAAACCCCTTTATTTTGTAGCACCCGCTTTGTATTAGCTTCTGCTTTTTGCGCCTGCTCTTCTTGCAAGCTACGCAAATCTTTATATTCAAAATATGCCATCCAGCCCTTAAGTTCAGATAACGGCAGAGCCTCAACTTCATAAACAAACTTGTTAAGGTGCTCTGCCAATCTATAAACAAAAAACTTAGCAGGACGGCTTTCTAGTTTTTTGAGGTTTCCTCCTGCTCATCTGCCTCTTTAAAACCATTCATCTTATCAATAGCATCGCTAATAAGCTGAGTAGTTAAGAATGATAAATTACTTAATGTTGCAATATCATCTTTAGTAAATAACCTCTCGTTCTTATCATTAACGACCGTTAAATAAATAAGAAATGCACGCGCTTGACTTTTATCTGATGATGCGTTTAGCAAATAACCTTGCCATTCGCAAAAATCACCTGCAGTCATTTCACGAACAAAAACAGTGCCGCCCCATTCTTCTATATCAACAGGCGTATTCTTAATATTTTTTACTTGAGAAAGAACATCCTCACGACTTAACATCTTTTTAGAAAACTTCATGTTTTATCCCTTTATGACGTACGGCGTTGTAGCACATGCGTACCCGCACCACCCTTACATGGCACAAGATTTAGACTTGCCTCTAATGCATCACCAACAGAGCCGTTAAATGGTGAGTGGTTTGTCGATAAACCATCCGCATAATATTCTGGATTTGTCGCAGATACAGCATCCGCACTTTGCCTCACAACAAAAGCAATAGGCTGTCCAAGATTATCAAACATAAATTGATCAATTTTATCTGCACCAAATTCTTGGTTAAAAGTTACAGCGAGACTCCATGCCTTAAAGCTTGCCGCTTGGTTACGAGTACCCTCGCTACCTGAATCCGTTACATCCTGTGTTTCTACTTCATGTGTAAGCTCTACAGACTTCACAGGAAACTCAACACCGTTTAGAGACACATAAGGGTCTTTTAAAACAACTACGCTCATCTATTTAAGCTCCACATTTATTAATTACTGAAATAAGAATACAGCAGCATCTGCACTGAGGTTTGCATAGGCTGTAATACGGGCATAAGGCTTAGCAATTGAAGATGTGACTTTAACCATTGCGGCACCTACTGTTGTTTGATTCATAACATCTACTGAATCGACAATATTTGAAAAATCAGATACATCAGATAACTCAAGCGTTAACGTAATACCCGAATCAATATCATGTACGTGCGAAATAACCTCAATTTCACCTCCTGCGGCAATATTTTCAAGGCGGAAACCTGCGCCTACATCACTTGAATCAATTTCACGGTTAAAAGCCATAATTCCGCGCTTACACTTACCCTTGGTAAACATACCAACAGAAAGATTTACAAGCTCGCCTACTGCCCCACCATGTGAGAAACTTTGTTGATGCGCCAGTACCGAATAAGCCACCGCACCTTCATAGTCTTCAATAGCAACAGTAAAAGGCTGAATGTCGTTTGTATCCTGAGTAAGAAGATCTAACTTTTCGTAAGTATCAGCATAAACCTGCCCCTCAAAAGAAGCAGCATTATTAATAAAGCTTGCGGCCATATTGCGCGTGCCTTGACTTGCAAAATTTGTTGCATCCTGTGTTTCTACTTCACTCTCAATAGAAACAGCAGAGGATAAAGCAGATACATAAACACCACCCCAAAAGATTTGCGGACTACGTAATATTGTCATTGAACTCTCTCCCAAAATTTTATATCGACAATGCGACGGTAATATTTCTTTTTAATACCTTTAATTTGATGCACAGGATCATCTCGCCCACTATCAACAAAAGCAGCTTTAACAAATAAGATATTACTTATATCTCTATATGTTTGCTCAATTTTTTCAGGGGTTTTTGCATGAATATTAAGTTGAACTCTCAGCTCTTCTTTGCTCACACCCAAACTCGTATAATCAGGCGTAGATGAAATCAGCTGATACGAAAGCACAACATCATCATCTACCTTATGGGGAATTGTTTGTAGATAGACTGGATACCCATTATCTTTAAGCGTTTTTACAAATTCTTTTAAATTCACTTTTTACGTCTCCGCCTTACACCTGCACCTGATTTACTATACGAGCCAGCAAGCTTTTTAGCTGATTGCTGCAGTCTCTTTGCTAAGGTATCTGCTATCAACTTTAGCACCGCACTTTTAGTGGCGTCGAAGGCAGGACGAAGCCATGGCTGTGCCGCTGTATCTTCTGTTCCAAATTCCATAAACATCATGTAGTAAGCTTTGCGGAAGACACCCACAAGCATTGTTGAAGAATGACCAGACTTTTTATACTGGCGCGTTTTAATATTCTTTTTAGCATAACCTGTACGCTCAGGCGCACGGTTTATCGCTTCATCACGTAAAAGGTTTGCACCTTTACGTACCGCAAAGTTTAAATCTCGTTTTGCAATATGATCTGGTAATCCTTTAAGAACCTTATCCAGTTCTTTTGCACCTTCTATTCTAAACCTGGTCTTAAGAACCATCATGCCCACCCGCGGAAGCAAGAACCTCTAATCCATCCTCTCTCATTGGGTAAATGGATTTAATGTTATAACTTTCACCCTGATAAACAATAAGCCAGCTTTCATCAATAGGGCGTTTACGCATTTTAAAAACACAAGCTTTTATCAGCTCCTCTGCTGTATTAGCTAAAAGCTCTTCACTCGGTTTATGGTTAACTGAGGCCCAGACTGTCTTTTCTTCTGCAACGCTTAAAGCCTCTACGCCGTAATCATCGGTAGTTGTTGCCATGCGTTGTAATTTAATTTGTTTATTAAGTAACCCCGCTCTCATCTACTCAACCTCCAAACCTGAAATGGTTACTTTCTTATAAGGTTGAATAAGAGCATCTACAGCATGGGGAATTTCTTGCTGTTTCGTTTCTGTTGTTGCTTCTCTGTTTTTATACCAATGGCCCACTAATAACTTAACAGCGTGTTTAATGGGTTCAGGCATGAGCGTTGAGAAATCTTGCTCTGTTAAATTCTGAATATGAGCGATGGCGGCACTCTGATAAGCTTCAATCAGCGTATCTTCCGCTGTTAAATCATCATCTATACGCAAGTGCGTTTTAAGTTCTGCAAGTGTCACCATCATTCATACTTTCTTTAGGCTTTAGATTTAGCTGCTGCTTTTTCTTTTTTAGCATCAGGCACATCTGCTTTAAGATTTGTTGTCACAATTCCACGTGACATCAAATACTTAGGGTTTTTCAGTTCAACAACATCGCCAACTTCAGCAATTTCTTGTTCAATAATGCAAGATTTTAGAACTTTTACTTTTGTCATTTTACTCATGGTTTTACCTTCTATAATTTCAATTAGACTAAAAAGGTGAAGTAGCTTTAACTACTTCACACACATTAATTAGACTGCGGCAGTATCAACATCCTGCGCTACTACGAAGCTTTCAGGATGGCGAACAATAATGTCTGCATCTTGAAATGCTGTATATTCAACACCGCCTTTTTCAGAATGTTTATAAGGGTTAGCTGTTAGATCGATAACACCCCATAGACCTAGGATAATGTCATTAAAGTTACCAAATAAAACATCTGATAAGTTTTCACCATTCCCTTTTGTACGATTAGATAGCATCTTACGAGAAGTGACAAAGCCATAACCATTAAGCTCTTTACTCTTCTCATCCATCAAGAAACGACCAGAACCTGCAGCTTTTTCAGTCGTCTTAAGGTAACCACGCACTTTTGAGTTTGAAACATAAAGCAGGTTATCTTCAATAGCATCATCGACTGCTACAATTGTTTCCATTTCAATAGCTTTATTATGATTTAAAGGACCACCGTCTGTACCCATTGATACAACTGGCACACCAGTCTGGTTCATAATACCTGTAGGTTGATCACCACCTGTACCATATACAATGGCGCGGTCTAATTCTTGACCTAAAGCTTCTAATAGCTGATTACGAATAAATGTTTCTAAATTAACATCAGACTGTTTCATCATCTTACGAGTCACATACGTACGTGCAGTCATCGTCTTAGCTGTTAAATCTACGCTATCCCATTCAGGGCTAGACTCAGGAGCTGATCCGTCTTCAGAAATCCAGCTTACAACTGCACCTGAAATATGGCGTGGAATAGATACATCGCCTTTAAGGCCACTAAACGTATTTACTTTTTGTAAGAATGCCGAGTATGGCTTCAGCATTTCAATAAGCATATCTGCACGGTTTGTGTGCGAAATCAACTCTGCACCGTTACCTGCTGTTGCTGAAACCGAGCGTGTTAATACTTCATCTAGTGGAACATAAACCCCTTTAGCATCTTCTTTACCATAGCGTTCCTGCGCACGCTTGGAAATTTCAAGCTCAAATTCTGCTTCTTTTTGCAAATGCTGCTTATTTGGATCTGCCAAATAACGTGCAAGCTTCGCAAAACTATATTTACGACACTCTGCATCAGTCATAAGTTGATCACCGATAATTTCTTCATAATCATTGCCACCAGAGCGAGCCTGAGGCTCAAAAGGAACAACAGGGTTATTCGCCTGCATTTTCTTCATACGCTCAATTGTTGAATCTAGATCCTTAATTGAATCTTCAAGTTCATCAAAACGATCTTGCTCTTCTTTAGTCAGTGCACGTGTTTCTGTACCAGCAACAGCTACAATGTTTTGCATTTCTTGCTGATTTTTAGCACGTAATTCAAGTAATGCTTTAATATCCATTTACTTTTCCTTCTATTTATCCAAATCAATTAGACGTAAACGCCTACGATATACATCCAATTGCAAATCAGCTTCGTCATGCTGATGCTTTTGGAATTCTTCTAAAGAACGTTTGGCGACGGTTGCATCCGGATAAGCCGGATAAGTTACAGGCGATACATCATAAAGGCGTTTAACCTTTTTAATCGTACGTATGGCTGGAGCATCTTCTTGCTCATCCCATTCCTGAACATCAACAGCAAAAGCAAAAGAAGATTCTGCAATATCGCCACGTTCTATTAATTCTAGTAAGTCTTGACCTAGTCGAGTGTTTGGTAATTCACACTCATACATAAGCCCCTTTTGATCCACAGACAGAGTCAGCGTTCCTGATTTTGTGCGAGCTAATAAATGGTCTGGATTATGATTAAATAAACAACGCACATCATCTGTAAGAACATCATCAAAAGCATGAGGATCAATACGTTCAACAAACCCACCTAGATTTTCTGAATCTGAATTAAACACAGAGGCGTAACCACGAATTACAGCACCCCCGCCTTGTTCTTCTGAACGACGCTCAACCTCCATATTGGAAGAAAAGGTACGAATCTCTTTTTTCATAAGAATTACTCCTCTTTTGTTTCTTCTGATATTTTGTCATCAACTTTGCGGTGGCGTTCTAGCTCTTCATCAGAAACCATATTAAGAGGTGTATAAAAACGATCTCCACCATCTACCGGAGGCAATCCTTCACGACGGCGAACCTCATTTTTTGACATCCAACCATTTTGAATACCTGAACTATAGAAATCCGCACGAGACTTTGCATCGCCCTGAAGAAGATCATCAAAATTAAACTTGATCTTAAATGAAGCCTGTTCTGTAGTTTTCATTAACCCATAAAGTAAAGCTTCTTCTATTCGCTTAACCTGTGGAGCCAACGTGTACTTAACAAAATCAAGCCCCTGATTTTCAATATTGGAAAATGTAGCTTTTTCTAAATCGTAAATAAGGTGTGGTGATACACGAAAGATACGACAGACCTCTATAGTCTGGTATTTACGAGTTTCGATAAATTGCGCCTTATCAGGTGATGAACCTACCGCTTTATAAGTTAAGCCATTAGTGAGAACTGCTGTCTTATGCTGATTTCCTGAACCCGTATATGCATTAACCCAAGCGGCTGCCAAATTACGTTGCTTATCTGACGATAAATCTTTTTCTGTTTCTAAAACACCTGACAAGGAGCCACCATTACCAAAGAACTCAGCACCGAAACTTTGAGCAGAAAGAGTTAAGCCTAAGCTTTCATTTAAATATGCAATAGGATCAGCACCATTTGCACCCGATAATGAGAAACCCGGTATATGAATAACATCTTCACGTGGCAGCTCGTAAACCTTGTTATTAATGCGTGTGAAAT
>JAAZVW010000002.1 GCA_018623135.1 Pseudomonadota bacterium | reverse complement strand
GTACTGTAAGTGGTGTAAGCAGTGCCTATTGTACGCCGCCAAGCAACTGTTCGGGTGCGACAATAAGTAACTGTACAATGGGTGCAACAAACCATTTAGAAACAAAATCAGGCAGTTGCCGTAGCGGTTATACCGGCAGTTGCTCTTATAGTTGTACAGATGGAAGCTTTACTCAGGTTGCTAATGCTTGTGTGCCATCAGGTTGTTCTGCTACTACACGTACTTTAACATTTAATACTGGTGGATATTTCCCTGTGACAACTACTTGCGATGCGAATACGGGTACAGCACTAAATGGTACGAGTAAAACAATAGAATGTGATGCGACTCATACATCATCTTCTGTTTATACAGGTCCTACAACGAGTGGGCCTAAAATGAGAGGTACAGTGAATTGTTCAAATCAGGTCTTTTCTGAAGCAACAAATCAACAGCTAGTTACTTGTCCTGCCCCTAGAACCTTTAATTTAGGTGCTTGCACCGCTTCATCATCAGGACCTTCAGCCGGTGTTTATTATACTGTAGGTAATACGTATACGTTTTCATGTGATTATGGTAGTAGAAAATACAGTGGGAAAGTTGATTGTAGAGATAATGAGACTTGGGGTGGTGTGTACAGTGTTAGCTATACAACTTATGCAAAATGCGCAGCTACAACAAATATAACCCTTTCTGATAACAATGTATGGTTTAGGAAAAATTATACATTTACGAGTTTGGATCTGGCATTTCATGACGGACAGAGAACATCTAGTTGTTCATACACCTATAACTATTCAACAACCAATTATACAAATTGTGTTGCTACGTGTAAGGATGGCACCTGGAAATTTGTAAGTGCTTCTAATTAGGGGTGTTTTATGAACTAAACAAAATAAAAAAGGCTCGCAAATGGCGAGCCTTTTTTGTAAAGAGGTGAGGTTAATTTAGCTTTTCAATTGCTGTGTTAAGTTCACCATTTTGTAGCATTTCAATAATAATATCGCTACCGCCGATAAATTCACCATCTAGATAAAGCTGAGGAATTGTTGGCCAGTTAGAATATTCTTTAACGCCTTCACGGATGTCATCATCTTCTAGCACATTAATGGCTTTAATATCTTTTGCGCCAGCTACTTGCAGGGCTTGTACGGCGCGTGCTGAAAAACCGCACATAGGGAAGTTAAGGTCACCTTTCATGAAAAGAACGACTTTATGGTTTTGAATGAGTTCATCAAATACTTGTTTAAGTTCTGGAGCCATTTTTTTATCCTTATTTATTATTTAATAAGCTTTTCAGCTTCTTCTGGTGTAAGAGTTTGCAATTGTAATGCATGTAGAGGGCCGCTAAAAGCGTCACCAAGTGCTTTATACACTAAACGGTGTTGTTGGACACGGTTTAGGCCTTTAAAATCATCACTTATAACAATGGCTTGTAAGTGAGTTTGGTCGTTATGAGGGTCTAACACTTTAACTTGGGCATTAGGCATGCCGCTTTGAATAAGTGATGCAACTTGTTCTGTTGTAATCATAAATATTTATCTCCTACATCATTAGATGGCTTAAATATGCGTTTTTTTAGGATTAAGGTCAAGGAAAGTCTTGTTTATTTGCCTGGGAAGTTTTATATATAATTAGGTAACAAACCGTAAAGGGAGACTAAGGTTATGGGTTCTATCAGGTTCAGCTTATTATTAGCTGCATTTATTTTTTGTAGTATTTCAGGCTTTGCATTTGTGATGACAGGTGGGCAAGCTGTAAATGAACGTGTGAATTTGGAAGCATTAAATAAAATTCGCCAAGAAAGAGATGCGCAAGAACGTGGCGCTATTGATGGTAAAGTGAACGATGTTAGAGATAATCTAGAAACGATGCGTACTGAAATTACGCGTAAAGATGAAGCGATTAATATGCTGACGCGTCAGATGGCATTACTTTGCAGAAAATTAGGTTTAACAAGTAATGAATGTACGTACTATAACCCTGTAACAGGTGAAGATATTTCAGCTGAAAATGCTTTTTGTTATGCCTCTGCTAAAAGTGGTAACTATTCTAAAGGCCAGTGGCATTATGCTAAGTTTAATAACTCTACAGGTACGATACAAGAAGGCTATGTATATGCGGATTACTTTCAAATACAAGCAGGGACTAGCTCTAGTATAAAAGTAACGCGCTATAAGAATGTACCAGCTTCTAGCTATGCAGATACTTATACAAAAAATGCGACTTGTACAACAGGTACGGTATTGAACCTTGCTGGTATCCCAAGAGGTTGTTATAAGGGTTCAACTAAAGTTTCTTGTGATATTGGTACTTGGAGTGGTAAAGACCGTTCAGGCGGTAGTAGCCGAGATGGGCGTGCCGATTGTGATGCTCAAGGCGGTACTTATTGCTTAAAAGGTAGTAAATGTTATGCAGGCTCTACACGAATTAGATGTGGTTATAAAACATGTAAGCGTGCAGAATTTAGATACTGCAGATAGTTTACAGTCATTTATTCTTAAAAAAGCGCCGTTTGGCGCTTTTTTTATGCCTTGTAATTTACTCTGTTTGTTCTTATGCTTTTAGCACATAAATTATTGATGTGTTATTGAGGCTGTATTAAGGGAATTTTATTTTGGAACGTGGAATTTATATCGGTTTATTAGCGGTTATGCTGTGGGGCGCATTTAATGCTTCAACACGCCACTTGTTTGTGGTGTATGATTTAAATGTTTGGGCTTTTGCTTTAACACATATGCTTGTGGCAGGTTTATTTCTTACAGTTATTGGCTTTCAGAGTCATAGTAAAATTAAAGCACTTAAAACACTTAAAAATGGTTACACATGGGCATACGGCTTTTTAAGGCTTTGCGCTATTATTATGTTTATGTACGCTTTAAAAGGTATGAGTGCGACTGAGGCGACTTTCATTAATTGCATTAATGTTGTTATGAGTTTGTTTGTTGGTTACTTTATGTTTAAACGTGTGCCAAAACTACAAGACTTACCTATATACCTGCTTATTACGGCCGCTGTAGCTTGGCTTGCTTATGTACAACCAAATGGATTTATGAGCTCTCATGTAATTGTGCTGGTGTGTTCTTCTTTGCTTTTTTCTATTATGACAGGTCTTATGGAAAAACATCCAGAAGCACAAACCTCTATTGGCTTTAGAGGCCGAAGCTTATTTACGGGTATTGTTATGCTCGTCACCTCTCTTATTATGATGCTTGCTGTTTTTTGCTTTAAATTTGCGCCTGTGCCAGAAAACATGCCGCTGATCGCCTCGGCCATTGAAGGTTTGCCAACACTAGATATGTTTTTATCTAAAGAGTTACTTATTGCAGCTGTTGTTGTGGGGCTTGTTTTACGTGCACCTGCTTTTTACGCTTCTTTACTAAGCTTAAGATTGCTTAAAACGGAAAACTATATGCTTGTGCTTACGTTTATTCCGTTTTCAACATTGTTTTTTGAAAGTGTCGCTTCTTTAATCCCATCTTTAGGGCTTTTACCTTTTCATATGAGTTTGCCAAGTATTTTGGCAGGCTGTGTTATTACCTTAAGCTCTATCACTCTTATTTTGTTGAAAATATTAAGAAAGGCAAAGGCGTAAGCAATAAGCAATATTTGCTAAGATGAACTGAAGAGTGTTATAATATTTTAAGTCAAAATTAGACAGAGAATTTAAGGATACAGCAATGAGCACAATCGTATTAATTAACGGCCCAATGAACTCAGGCAAAACAACAGTTGCACAAATTTTAGCAGAAAAGCTAGAAGGTTGTTCTTACTATGATGCAGACCAAGAATCACGTAAGCATCAATCGGCAGAACTTTCTGAACTTATTGAAAAAACAATGGCTTACTTAACAGAATCTGGTTTGAAATCAGCAGCTATTGGTCATGATGTTATTCTTTCTGGTGTTGTTTATGAACAAGATTTTGACAACATGAAAGCCGCTTACGAAGCAAACGGACATGACTTTTATTGTATCGTTATGGCGCCTTCTGCAGAGGTGTGTTCAAATGATCGTGGGGATCGTATTCTTTCTAACTGGGAACGTACACGTATCCGCGATATGTACGAAAAAGGTTACCAAAACCCAGAGTTTGCAGATTATATTGTGGATAATTCGACACAGACACCTGAGGAAACAGCAGAAGTTGTTCTAAAATGGTTAGATGGTCGCTTATCATCTGAAGCGGCGTAAAGATTAAAAATTAATCTTTAATTCTACTTAAGAAAAGGTCTCGTTTATGATAGTGTAAACGGGATCTTTTTTAATTAAGACAACAACGAATGGATAAAAAAATGCACGTACATATACTTGGTATTTGTGGCAAATTTATGGGTGGCGTAGCTGTTATTGCTAAAGAATTTGGGTTTACTGTAACAGGTTCGGACCAAAATTGTTTCCCGCCGATGAGCACACAACTAGAAGAGCAGGGCATTAAGCTTTATGAAGGCTATAAAGCAGCTGATATTGAAGCAATAAAACCAGATGTTGTTGTTATTGGTAATGCGCTTTCTCGTGGTAATGAGGCGGTGGAATATGTACTTAATAGCAAAATTCCTTATGCTTCTGGCCCGCAGTGGTTGTCTGAAGCTGTACTTAAACATAAGCATGTTGTGGCGGTATCGGGCACACATGGTAAAACAACAACAACGGCCATGATTGCTTGGATGCTAGAAGAATTAGGACAACAACCAGGCTTTTTAGTTGGTGGCGTGCCTAATAATTTTGGTATTTCTGCACGTTGCGGTAAAGGTGAAACTTTTGTTGTAGAAGCGGATGAGTACGATACGGCATTTTTTGATAAACGCTCAAAAATGGTGCATTACAACCCTAAAACTTTTGTTATTAATAACCTTGAATTTGATCATGCAGATATTTTTGCAAGCTTGGCAGATATTCAAAAACAATTTCATCATACGGTGCGAACCGTGCCGGGTAAGGGGCGTATTTTATATCCAAGCATAGATCAAAATATTAAAGATACGCTTGATATGGGTTGTTGGTCTGAATGTATGACCACAGGCGTACAGAATGAACAAGCCGATTTTACAGCAGAGTTACTAAAAGAAAATGGCAGCCAGTTTAAAGTACTTTTTAAAGGGGCTACTGTTGGTGAAGTCAATTGGCAGTTATTAGGTGAACACAATGTGCGTAATGCACTTATGGCGATTGGTACGGCCGAACAATTAGGTTTAGATTTGGCGCAAGCCTGCACGGCGTTAAATACTTTTGCTAATGTAAAATGCCGTATGGAACTTAAAGGTGAAGTAAATAATGTGCGTGTGTATGATGACTTTGCCCACCATCCTACCGCTATTGAAACCACGTTAGATGGATTACGCAAAACTGTAAAACAAGAGCGTATTATTGCTGTGTTAGAGCCAAGGTCCAATACGATGAAGATGGGCACAATGAAGGCGCAGTTACCAGAATCTTTAAAATACGCAGATAAAGTATTTTTGTTTCAACCGCCTAATATTAGTTGGCATGTAAGCGAAGTTGCAGAGCAAATTGGCGATAAAGCGCTCTGTTTTGAACAAATAGATGAAATGGTTACGGCGCTTTCTCAGCAATCTCATGCCGGAGACCACATTATTTGCATGTCTAACGGTGCCTTTGGTAATGTGCATCAAAAACTTGTTGAAGCACTAGAGAAAAAATAAAAGACTTATGATTTTAAAAAAAGCCACTTTAAAGAGTGGCTTTTTGATGCTGTATAGAAAGTTGCAAAAATACATCAGTTGTTTTTTAGGTAAATCATTCACATATATAAATTACCCTTAATTACCGGCGGTCGAGTTCACTGAAAAGCAATTTTCCTCGGCCATGTTAGGCCGGGATACCGTTTCACAACTCGACCGCCGGTAATAATAACAACAAGCCGGCGGCTTTTTTATGGCATTTGTATCTTAGTAGGTGATGTTGACCATTGTAAGGTCATCTTTAATTTCTTTAGAGGTTTCTTTGAATTTACTTAATAAAGATGGAATAAGTGGCGCAGGCTGTGCCAATGCGTCTTTAATGAGCAGAGATAGGTCTTGATCTAGCCACATTGTCCCGTCTTCATGTTCTGTTTCAATCAGTGCATCTGAATAGAAAAATATTTGATCTCCCTTAGAAAGCTTAATTGTTTTTTCAGTAAGCTGTAAGTCGGAGCTATCCCCTAAACCGACAGGGAAGCCTGAGCAATCCACCATCTGAATACCTTTTTCTGTACAATGAGCAAAAGCAGGGTGCCCGCAGCCAATGTAGGTAAAACTATCTTCTTCAGGGTCTAGTACTGCATAAACAAGTGTGGCAAAGGTGCCAGCAGGAAGTTGTAGATGCAAACGGTCATTAAGCCTTTTAACAAGTTCTTCTGGTTTATCTAAAATATCTTCCATTTCTAAAAATAAGCTATGCGCGCGCACCGTGTTAAGGGCTGCAACAACTCCATGGCCTGTAAAATCCATAATGACAAATGCGTATTTTCCATCTTTTAATGGGTAAATATTCCAGTAATCACCTGCAAGTTCTTGAGATGCACGGTATAACTGATCAATGGTAATACCAGAAGATGTTTTTAAATCAATAAGCTGTTGAGAAGAGGGAAGTAAGTCTTGCTGCAAGCGTCGTGCTCGGTTTAATTCATCAGAAACACGGTTGTGGTACTCGCTTAATTGTTTTAAATAGACGCCATTGAGTAAATGCACATCAACACGGGCGGTCATTTCATATTGGTCAATAGGTTTGTTTACATAATCTACAGCACCTAGGCGGTAGCCTTTGGTTCTGTTTTCTAAATCAGAAAGGCTCGAAAGAAAAATGATAGGTATAGAGGCTGTTTCGGGGTCGCTTTTTAATTTTTCGCAAACATCAAAGCCATTCATTTCGGGCATAAGAATATCTAACAGAATAATATCAGGCTTAAATTCGCTGACTTTATTCAGCGCTTCAACACCATTAGAAGCTTCGGCAAATTTTTGATAGCCAGCATTTTTTAGGAAGAATTTAGAAAGCTCGCGGTTGACTTTTTGGTCATCCACAATAAGAATTTTGCTGTTATATTTAACATCACCATCAAAAGCGATCATTCTTCTTATCTCCTAATTGGATAGTTTTATGCTAAAGGAATGTTTACGACCATTATTTTCAAACTTAATGTCTTCGGCAATTTGCTGGACAAGTTTTAAACCACGACCGTGATGTACAGATTCAGATTTTTGGAGAACATCCTCCCAATCAAAACCTAAACCTTCATCTTCTATACAGCATATAAGTTTATCATTTTCTTGGTGTATTTGTAAGATAACCTTTTTTTTGCCCCATCTAGGGTCCATGAGGCGGTCTTGTATAATTGCCAAGTAATCTTCAAAATCTTCAGAGCCTTCTATAAAACCATCTTTAACAATAGATAAATCTAAGTTGCCATGCTCTATAGCGTTTTTAATAGCCTCATCTAGCAAAAGCCTTAAGTACATGACAGCGCTTTCAGAATCGATATGATGTTCTTGTAAAAATTCACTTAATACTTTTGGTAAAGAAAGGTAATAAAGCAAACAAGAATCACTTAAAATAGTAATAATATGCCCTTCAGGGAGGCTAAGCATATTAAGCTTTTCAAAACTATCTTCAATATCTGAACTTAATACATACACTTGCGCTTCTTTATTGAGTTGCGCAGAAATCGTTGATTTAGGTGGGGGAATCAGGTTTTCAAAAATAATGATTAAATCATCCTGAAAGGAGCCTATCCTTTGTTGAATACGCTCTATAATTTGTTTCTGTTTATCCCCCTGAATCAGCTGCTGACCAGAATGTATATGTATGGACATCTGCTTTGAATAAAATTTATTTTAGATCAAATTTACTATCAAATTTTACAAGTTGCAGAATGTTACGTGCATGCCCGCTTACATTTGTAAGTTCGATTTTACAATCCACACCTTCAACTTCATTTTTAACAAGCATAAGCATGCCTAATGCTGAAGAGTCGATATATTTTACGTGTGTAAAATCAACAACAATTTTTTTCACTTTTTGAGAAAGAGCATTTTTCCAAAATTCACGGAATTCACGGTGATTTTCAAAGTCAAAAGACTCATCTAGAATGATTGTGTGAACGCCTGATGTTGATGTGTCAATTTGTGCCATGGTTTACTTCCTTCTATTTTTTGTTTTAGTTTATCAGCTATTTTAGGTAGTGCAACAACTTCGTTTACAGCTCCTATTTCTATGGCTACACGAGGCATGCCAAATACGGTACATGTGGAGGCATCTTCTGCAATTGTAAAGGCGCCAGCATCATGTAATTCCTTCATACACTTAGTACCATCATCGCCCATACCAGTTAGCATAACAGCAATAGCATTTGGGCCAAATTCATTAAGCACAGACCTAAATAAAACATCTACAGAGGGTATATGTCTGTTAATACGATGTCCGTCAATTGCCCGTGCATAGTAAGTATCACGTGATTTAATAACGGTTAAATGTTTATCGCCAGCGCTAATATAAGCATAACCCTGTTGAAGCTCCACTTTGTCTTTTACCTCTACAACTGTGACATTTGAAAGATCATCCAAACGTTTTGCTAGAGAGGTTGTAAATTGCGGTGGCATATGTTGTGCAATTAAAATAGGGGGCATTGTACTTGTTAGGTTTTCAAATAAAGTTGAAAGAGCTTGCGGCCCACCTGTAGAAGAGCCTATGGCAATAATAGGTTTATCTGCCATGGAATGATTTATTTTTTTAAGTGGTAAAATTGTATCGACAGAATGGTTTGGTGAAAGCTCAATTGCAATATCTGAACCTTGTTGTGTTTCTACAACTTCATCTAAACTACGTATGTTTTCTGTTTCTAGTCCTAAAGAAGAGGCAGCTGCATAGACTTTTGTTAAAATTTCTTCTGATATTTGAGTTAAGCTCGAACCTTTGGAAGAAGGTTTGCCGACAACTTCGACAGCACCTAACTCATAACATTTCATGGCAATATTTGAGCCTTTTTGAGTGAGGGTAGAAATCATTACCACAGCCATATCATTAAGCTTCATTTCTGTACGAAGTTTTTTAAGATATGTCACACCATCCATATGAGGCATTTCAACATCAAGCGTAACAATATCGGGTTTATAAGCTTTAATCATTTCATCTGCTTCTACAGGGTCACTAGCAGAGCCAACAACAACAAGGTTTTTACCTTTAGATAAAATATTTTCGAGCATAATACGAATGCTGACAGAATCATCAATAATTAAAACTTTTATATCTCGTTTCGTTTTCATGAAAATAGCTCCACTTCTGTGTCTTCTGTTTCTATGCGTTGTTCAATGTTTTCTAGATAAGCTTTTTCTCGTTCTTCAATCATGCGGTTGTTCATTGCTTGGAAGCGCTTGCATGTTACTTTACCTGTTGCAGGTTGGAAGTAAATTTTACGTGCTACATCTTCTCCTAAATCTTCAGCTAAAATAGGAATGCCCTCTAGCTTTAAGTAGGTTTTTACAAAACGTATATTTTCATCGCCTACACTGATGTTAGAATCAACTACCGCACCGCCACCAAAAATTTTGGCTTCTAGGTTTTTACGGTTGTATTGGTTTTTCTTAAGAATTTCATTAATGAGGTGCTCCATTGCATATTGTCCATAAGCCGTGGCTTTACGGTCTATATGATGGCTTGATTTTTCGTGAGGGAGCATAAAATGATTCATGCCACCGATACCGAGTTCTTTATCGCGGATGCAGGCACAAATACAGGAACCAAGTGTGGTGACAATCATTTCTTCACCATTGGCAATATGAAACTCACCCGGCAGAATTTTTGTTGTCGGGAGTTTGGTTTCTGGATCTAAATAACTTTTTGAGCTTTCGGGTTGTAGCTCTTTTTTTAAAGAATCCATTAAAGTTTCCTGTACGTTGTACCGCCAAGAGGTTCTAAACTTGGTATGGTTGTTTTAATAGCTTCGGAGTGTCCGATAAAAAGCAAACCTTGTGAATTTAGAGTATCTGCGTAGCGGCGGCATAAGTCGTTTTTAGTCTCAGTATTAAAGTAGATCATGACGTTACGACAGAAGATAAAATCAAATTTTTTAACGTGATTCCAATGCTTTACAAGGTTTATTTGATCAAATGAAATATAAGGTCTGAGACTTTCAGTTACTTTGAAGACGGCATCGTTTGGGGTAATGGTTGACCCTGATGGTTCTATAAATTCCATATATTGGCTGAGGTAGGGGTGTTTTTCGACCTCTATTTTATCAAGAGTATAGACGCCTTGCTTGGCTTGTTCTATAACGGCTGTATCGAGATCTGTTGCTAAGATAGATACCTTAACATTTGGGTGCTGTTTACAAAATGCATCTACCACCATGGCAATGGTATAGGGTTCTTGCCCCGTTGAACAACCTGCCGACCAGATGCGAATTTCTTGCTGTTGCTCTATGCGTTTTTCCAGTTCCATAATAAGAGTATCAAAATGATGGTGCTCCCTAAAAAAGTTTGTAACATTTGTTGTAAGGGCATTAATCATCTGCAGCATTTCTGCTGATGTGCCAGCTGATACTTCTTGTTCTACATGGCTGATATAGTTTGCAAAACTTTCGAGCTGTAGGCTACGCAGCCTTCTAACAAGGCGAGAGTACATCATATTGCGTTTACTATCTGGTAGAGAAATACCAGTATGTTCTAGCAGTAAAGACCTGATGCGATCAAAGTCTTGATCAGAAAATGGAAATTCGTTTTTTACGAGCGATTCTTGTGTCATTGTGTATGCCTTTTTATATATAGTATAGCTGCTTATAATGCTGATTATTCTGTTAATTCATCTATTTGTAGAAGTTCGGAATGCTTGAGCATTTCATCTATATTCAAAAGAATGATCATTTCATCTTCTAGTGGGATAAGGCCCTGAATAAAGGCAGTATCAATAGATGTACCGAAGTCGGGGGCGTTACGCACGGCATCGGCTTTAAAGTTAACAACATCGGAAACAGAATCCACAATCATACCAATAGTGCGACCGCGTACTTGTACAACCACCACAACGGTGTATGGGGTGAATGCCACTTCCTCCATATTAAAGCGTCGGCGCAAATCTAAAATAGGTACAATAGCGCCACGTAAGTTCATGATACCACGAATATACTTAGGGCTATTAGGGAGAGGGGTTGCACCTTCCCAGCCTTTAATTTCTTGCACTTTAAGAATTTCGATACCGTAAATTTCTTCGCCGAGTTGGAAGGTGAGGTACTGATTTTCACTATCGGTTGCTTGTGTTGTTTCATTTGCGAGTAGTTGTTGTGCTTCTACAGTTGTCAGCTCTTGTTTCATGGTTTGTTATCCTTTTAAGCTGGTTGCGTCATGTGTTTGTTTTTTATGTGTAGGCATGTAGTTATATAAACCTTCTCGGTTGGCTATTTGCACAATGCCTGGTAAGTCAAGAATAAGAGAGACGGTGCCATCACCTAATATAGTAGCGCCAGAAATACCTTCTATCGCCTTATAGTTTTTTTCGACACTTTTAATAACGACTTGGCGTTCGCCTAAAAGTTCATCTACAAACAAAGCGATTTGTTTATCTTCTGATTCTACAATAACGGCAATGCCATCTTTAATGCTCTTGGTGGATTTGCTCTTGTCGTTGTGGAAAACTTTTTCGAGCTGTAATAAAGGTATATAAGTGCCACGTATATTAAGCACTTGCACCTCTTTATTTACGGAATAGAGCATTTCATCTGTTGGATAGAGAGATTCGATAATGCTAAGCAGTGGAATAATATAAGTTTGTGCGCCGACACGTACAGCCATACCATCGACAATGGCAAGAGTAAGTGGCAGGCTAATGCTAAAGGTAGAACCTTTGCCGAGCTCTGTTTCTATAGCGACACTACCGCCAAGGGCTTTAATGTTTTTCATGACAATATCCATACCTACACCACGGCCAGAAACGTCGGTCACTTCTTGTGCGGTAGAAAAACCTGGCTCAAAAATAAAGTGATAGATATCTTGATTTGAGTAGTTTTCATGAGGTTGGGCAACACCTTTTTCGATGGCTTTTTTAAGGAGTTTTTCAGGGTCGAGTCCACGGCCATCATCGCTTACTTCAATAACAACAGTACCACCTTTATAAAAGGCATTAAGTTTAACGGTGGCGGTTTCTGGCTTGCCAATTGCACGGCGATCTTCTGGAGATTCAATACCATGGTCTACAGCATTGCGGACAATGTGTGTAAGTGGGTCGGAAATACGCTCGATAACGGTTTTATCAAGTTCTGTTTGGTCACCTGCTGTAATAAGATCTACCTTTTTACCTAGTTTTTGTGCAGTATCACGGATCATACGAGGGAATCGGTTAAAGGCAAAGCTAATAGGCAGCATACGAATGGCCATAATGGCTTCTTGCAGGGTGCGGGTATGGCGGTTCATATCATTAATAGCATTGGTGAGCTTTTGGGTGCTTTCTTCTTGCAGGCTTCCTGATGCTTGGAGCACCATAGCGTTTGTGGTAACAAGTTCGCCGACCATATCAATAAGCATATCTACTTTTTCTGTTGCTACGCGTAGGGAACCACCGCTTTGGGTTTGAGCTGTGGTATTTTGTTGGCGACGGTCTGTACTGCGGCGGTCGCCTTGTCGGCGATCTTCAAAAGGTTCTGCCTCTAAAACTTCTTCTTTAGCTGTAGATGCTTGTGCAGATGTTGCTTCTGCTACTCTTTCTTCAGCTGTTTCTGTTGGGGCATCTTCTTCATGTTTAATGGTGATATGAGCATCATCTTCTACAAACATAAAGACGTCATCAATATCATCTTGAGAGCAATCAGAAGCTAAAATAACATCAAAACCTAAATACAAATATTCTGGTGTTAACTCATCAAACTTAGGAAGTTTATCTGTAAGCGGTTTAATGGTGCATTCGCCAAGGAGCTTAAGTTCTTTAAGCAGCATAATAGGGTCATTACCTGTAAGTGGAAAATGCGGTTTTGGGTAAAATGTAATATGCCAGTGCCCTTGGCCATGGGCTTGAGTTTCTGCTTCTGCTGTTTGTGAGGTATGGGGTGTTTCTTGTTGCTCATCACCTTCTGTGAGGAAGCTTTCTAGCTTTTTAAGGCAGGGTTGATAGTCTTTCGCCTCGGCATCTCCGCGTGCGGCTTCTACAAGGTTGTTTAACACATCAACAGATTGCAAAAGGACATCCACAATAGGGGAGGTGATGGTGATATCACCATCGCGTGCTTTATCTAGAAGTGTTTCGAGGACGTGGGTAAAATCTGCAATATCTGAAAAACCAAAAGTAGAGGCACCACCTTTAAGGCTGTGTGCAGCCCTGAAAATGGCGTTGAGGTCTGTTTGGTCTCCGGCTTCAAGCTCCAGTAAACCTGCTTCTAAATCTGAGATATTTTCAACGGCTTCTTCAAGAAAAGTCTCGTTGAATTGGGACATATCTACTGGCATTGTGTTAACTCCTTAACTCTTTACGAGCATCTATTGATACGACTTAATTTGGTAATACTTTGGCAATAACTTTAAGCAATTGTTCTGGGTTGAAGGGTTTTACAATCCAACCTGTTGCGCCTGCTTCTTTGCCTTGCATTTTTTTAGTGGGGTCTGTTTCTGTTGTTAGCATAAGAATGGGGGTGAACTTATAGTTACCCAGCGTGCGTAGCTGGCGAATAAGTTCAATACCATCCATGTTAGGCATGTTTAAATCTGTGATGACAAGATCTGCCTGGCTGCTTTGTGCAACGCTTAGCCCTTTTTGACCATCTTCTGCAGATAGAACTTCGTACCCTGCTTGTTGCAGCGTAAAGGTCACCATCTGTCTGATAGAAGCTGAGTCATCTACTGCGAGTATTTTTTTAGCCATGTTTTCTTCCTACATTTTACGTGTTAAAAAAGGTCTATATTGTCACCTAAGGGGTCTTCTTTTTTCTCTGCTTGTGGCTTGGATTCTTTTTTCTGGGTCTGTTTGCCGTACAGAGGTTCATCTTCAAAGGAAATATCATCTTCTATATTCCCTGATGATGTATTTTTTTCTTCAGCTGTTGTTTCGGGGATATCTTCATGCTCAGGTTCTGGCTCTGGGGCATCGAAGAAAATATCTTCAAAATTATCTGCTTCTTTTGTTTCTTTTTCTTTAGGTTCTTCTTTTGCTGTTGTTTGCAGGGGTACGTTTATGTCTGATTCTGCATGTAAAGCGGCATCGTTTTGTACAATGTCATTATTAAAATCATCAAAGAACTGAATTTCACCAGCTTCTTCAAAATCATCGTGTGTGTGAAGGTGTAGATGTTCTGTCATTTCTGCATTATGTACTTTGTTTTCTGCCTGCATGGTGTAAGAGGCGTTCATTGTATTAATAAAATTATCATCTAATGCTGAGATATGGCTTAAGCCTGTTTCTGTTTTAAGGCTAATAAGTAGATTTGCTATATCTTTTAGCGGTTCAATAATGTGGCTGATACGCTGCTTGTTACGGTCTTGAAATTGCATTTCTTGTACAATTTCAAAAATGTTTTTAGAAACCTCTTGGCTATGAGAACCAGCATCTTCTAAAAGTTCATTAATACGGTTTTTCTGTTCGAGTAGATATGTAACAAGCTGTTGAATACGTGTTTTATGAATAAGCATAGGTGTCATATCTTTAGTCGCAACCGCTTGCACGCCGGCGTAAGATTTATCTAGACCTTTAGAAATGGCTTTAAGTTCACGTTCAATATTTTCATTAAATTTGGTAGATTGTTGAGAAAGTTTGCGTACTTCTTCGGCGACCACCATAAAACCACTACCAGCTTCACCTGCACGTGCGGCTTCAATTGTTGCATTTAAGGCAAGTAGATTTGTTTGTTCTGAAATAAAGTTAATTTCATCAATAAAGCTATTAATACGACTAGAATGTTGCTTAAGCTCTTCTAAGTCGAATGTAACTTGCATCATTTGACTAGAAATCCAAACCAAAGAATTAATAATTTCTTCAATTTTATTATTAATAATATCAACAAAGTCTTCGGTTGAAATCTCACCATCTTCATCGGCAACAGTATCTGCATTATGAGCCGCATCTTTAATCATTTGACTTTGCTTATGGGTTGAATCAGCAATAATAAGAAATTGGCTAATAATTTCATTAATAGCGACTTCAATATCATCGGATATATCTTCTAGGTGGGCAGATAAAATATTAAGGCTTTTCTCATGCGTGTTTGAAAAAATGCCCCATTTTTCTTCATGCCCATTAATAGAAGAAAAATTCATGAGTAAGAACCAGCAAAATCCTAAACAAAGGTAATAAGCGAACACAGAGAGTAAGGCAATACTTAAAGGCGTAATAAAAGACATAACTAAAAGCATGGGTAAGCCAGAAACTAAGGTAATTAAAATTCTCTTAGCTTTGTATGTATTGATAGCGTTGAAGGTTAATATTGTTTTTATGTTCATTAATTTTGTACCAGATCAGATAATTCTTTTTGTAATCCTAAAAGGGTGAATATTTCTGTAATATGATGCGGTGGTTCGCTCATTTCTATTTTTAAGTTTTCTTGCTCAGCTTTATATTTTGCGGCAATAAGTGTTTGCACGCAGGTGCTATCTATATGTTGTAGTTTTCGCGCATCTATTTTAATGGGCTTGTTAAGCTCTATAGCTTGTTGCAATGCATTGTAGAGCGCTTGCACAGAAGTTGCAGAGAGTTCTGGCAAAACATGCACTTTTGTAAGTGTTTTTAATTCTTCGAGCTTAATTTCTGGCGTACTCATTTATATAAGGCTCCGTGGTTTCTTGCATACATCTATTTAGGTGTAGATACGTTCTATAGGGCTATTATGCGCAATCTATAGAGGTATGTGATGTGTAAAATGATGTGGAACACTGAAAAGGGGCGGATTACTGTTAGAAAAGTGGAAGCTGTCTTTCATATGATTTAAAATGTACGCCTTTTTATAAAGTGATGAATGCGGGTGCTTTTTGTTGCGCTTATGTATAATTTTTGTTAGCCTTAAGCTACATTTTTCAGTGAGGAGTTTTACATAAAATGGATAAGCAAAAAGCATTAGATGCCGCTTTAGCTCAGATTGAGCGTTCTTTCGGTAAGGGTACAGTATTTAAAATGTCTGAAAAGCAAGTCGAGAAGGTTGAGGTTATCCCAACTGGTTCTTTGAGCTTAGACAAAGCCCTAGGTGTGGGTGGCTACCCTAAAGGCCGTATTATTGAGATTTTTGGCCCAGAATCTTCTGGTAAAACAACATTAACATTACATGCCATTGCTGAATGCCAAAAGCAAGGTGGTGTTTGTGCGTTTATTGATGCGGAGCATGCTTTAGATACAATTTATGCTGAAAAGCTAGGTGTAAATGTAGGTGATTTGCTTATTTCTCAGCCAGATAGTGGTGAACAAGCGCTAGAAATTTTAGATACGCTTGTGCGTTCGGGTGCTGTTGATTTAATTATTGTAGACTCTGTTGCGGCACTTACACCTAAAGCTGAGCTTGAAGGTGAAATGGGTGATGCGCACGTTGGTTTGCAAGCGCGCTTAATGTCTCAGGCATTGCGTAAAGTTACTGCTTCTATTAACCGTACACACTGTTCTGTTATGTTTATTAACCAAATTCGTATGAAAATTGGTGTTATGTTTGGTAACCCTGAAACAACAACGGGTGGTAATGCTCTTAAATTCTATTCTTCTGTGCGTTTAGATATTCGTCGTATTGGCGCTGTAAAAGACAAAGAAGAAATTATTGGTAACCAAACGCGTGTGAAAGTTGTTAAAAACAAAGTTGCACCGCCATTTAAACAAGTTGAGTTTGAAATTATGTACGGCCAAGGTATTAACTACTATGGTGAGTTATTAGATTTTGGTTTAGCTGATGGTATTGTTGAAAAAGCGGGTGCTTGGTTTAGTGCAAATGGTACACGTATTGGCCAAGGTCGTAACAATGCGATTCAGTACTTGAAAGATAACCCAGAAATGGTTGATACTATTATGGCTAAAATTTCTGGTACAGCCGAAATGGCAGAAGAAGCTACAGAAGCTTCTGCATAATCATTTAGGTTTAGGGATTTTATTTTATGCCTAAACGTAAAGCTTTAGATGTCGCGCTTAGTCTTTTGGCTAAGCGCGATTATTCTAGGCAGATGCTTAAGGATAAGCTTTATAAAAAAGAATATACTCAGGCAGAAATTGACGCGGCTTTGGATCATCTAGAGGAATTAAATTACTTGAATGATCAGCGGTTTTCTGAATCTCTTGTGCGCTATCGCGCAGAACTCTCTCGTTGGGGAAAAACCCGCATTAAACAAGACTTCTATAAAAAAGGACTTTCATCTGATTTGGCGGATAAGGCGTTAAGTTTGTATGAGCAGGGCAGTTTGAGTTCTGATGAGCAAGAAGTGAATTGGGCAGAAAATGCTTACCTGCTTCTGGAAAAACGATTTGGTACTTATGAGGGTTATTTAGAACCTAAAGAAAAAGCCAGGCGCATTAACTTTTTATTGCGCAGAGGTTTTAGCCAATCGGAAGCTTTGTATGCTTTGGAAAAGCTCAAAATAGACTCTTAAGGTTAGAAATATTGATTTTTGAGTATTCTACTCCTATCTATTAGAGTATGCGATAGAGAAGAGGGATACAGATGACGATCAAATTTGTACAGGGCAAAAAGCATAAATTTGCTGTAATAGAAAAAGGTGAAGCAGATATTACTGTTGCTTTGCATCATGGTGGTCCAGGCTATTACTGGAAAGAATCAGAAATTTCTCAACTACATAAATATTTAGATGAACGTTCTGCAAATGTGAAATTGCAGGCGGTTATGAGCCGTGGTTGCGGTGTTGGACAAGCGCGCACAGAAAGTAACGATTTATGGGATGATTCGCTTTTAAAACGTGCGGAAGATTTATCAAGCTTGCCACAAGCCGATATTGTGATGGCGCATTCTTTAGGGGCTTTGCCAGTACTTGCTGCGGTGATGGAAGGTTATATAAAGCCTAAAGCGATTGTGCTTGTTGCCCCGAATTCTGCCTCTTTAGGTGAACAAGAGTATTGGTTTAAAGAAAAAGCAAAAAAGTATCCGGCTTCTTTTGCTTTGTTTAAGCATTTTGTTAAAACCCATTGGGTGACTTATGCATCGGGCCAAGTGCCGAAAGATTTTGAGGAAAATCCTTATTTTTATTGGGGTAAGTTATATGGTAGGTTGCCAAATTCTAAAGTGAGGGTGAAGGCTGTATTAAGTTTATTGTGCTTTCATATGGCGGATAGTTTAAAGCCTATGAAAAATATACAGGGTGAGCCTTATACTTTGGCGCATCATTTATATACGCACCCTGAAGCTGTAGATATGAATATGTCGCGTATGTTTTTAAATACCGGGGCTGTTATGGCAAACTGGTTTATGAATAATTTTGTGTTTGAGTATCCGTTTTTAGAGAAGGTAACGGCACATAATTTTGAGGCACCTATTTTTGTGGTAAGTGGTAGTAATGATGAGATAAGCCCACCAGAAAAAGTAAAAGAATTTGCAAAAATACTTAAAGCTCAGCGCTGTGATATTGTTGAAGATGCGGGCCATTTAGTGGATTCTGAATTAGGTAAGGGAGACCTTGCTAAATCCACGGCTGATATTTTGGCTGATGTTGTTGAGCTTGTAAAAATTTAGTCAAGAAGGCAGGAGGCTTTTTTGTCTCTTGCCTTTTTGATTAAAATGCGTCATTTTAACTTCATTATGAGAAAAACAGGACTTCCAAACAGAGAAAAAGCACAAGATATCAGGAGTGTAAAACTGCTGTTTAGCTTTTTACTGCCGTATAAAAAATACATTATACTTTCATTAATTGCTATGTTGTTTAGCACCGCTGCTGTGCTTGCTATTCCGCAAGGTATTAAAACCTTAGTTGATGAGGCGATGTCTACCAAATCCACAGCATTATTAAATAAAGCTGTGCTTTTAATGGTGGGTTTGGTTGTCGTTTTAGGTTTAAGTATCTATGCGCGTAATATTTATAGCCGTATGCTTGGTGTGTTAATGGTTGCGGATATTCGTAATAAGGTTTACCGCCATATTTTATATTTATCACCAACATTTTATGATAAACGCCGTACGGGTGAAATTATCTCTAGATTAACGGCAGATGTTGCTATTTTACGTATTACTTGGGGAATGCAAATTCCTTACGTTGTGCGTGGTCTGTTAATGTTATTTGCTGGTTTAGGCTTGCTTTTTTATACATCTGTTAAACTGACGCTTATTTTATTGGTTGTTGTGCCGCCTGTTATGGTTATTTCGTTAATGTTGGGTAAATCTATGCGTAAGCATTCTAAAAACCAGCAAGATAAAGTGGCGGATTTAAGTGTACAGGTGGAAGAATCCATTAGTGCTGTGCGTACGGTACAGGCTTTTACGCAAGAAGAGTTTGAAGTGGCACGTTATGCCCGTAGTGTGGATGAATCTATTGATGCGGCTAAGTTACAAATTCGTTCGACTGCTTTATTCTTCTCGGTAAGTGTGGCGATTGCTTTTGCCGGTGTTATTGGTGTGTTATGGCTTGGTGGTAGCGAAGTGATTGCCGATAAAATGACAGCAGGTACCTTACTTGCTTACTTAATGTATGTGCTCTTTTTAGGGGATGCCTTGGGGTCTATTTCACAGTTTTATTCGTCTTTACAATCTGCTGCTGGGGCGGCGGAACGTTTGTTTGATTTATTAGATGCACGTACAGATGTACGCCAACCTAAAGAACCAAAAAGTTTAAAAGAAGCGCAAAAAGGTCGTGAAATTATTTTTGATAAGGTGAGCTTTGCCTACCCTGCGAATGAACATGAAGCTATTTTGAAAGATTTGAATTTACATATTAAAGCGGGGGAAACCTTGGCTATTGTTGGCCCTTCTGGTGCAGGTAAATCCACTTTATTCCATTTACTTTTAAGGTTTTATGACCCTATTAAGGGAAGTATTGTATTAGATGGCGAGAAACTAACAGAGGTTGATTTGCAAGCAATTCGTAAATCGGTTGCGATGGTGGCTCAAGAAAGTACTGTATTTGCAACATCGGTGATGGAGAATATCCGTTACGGTAAGCCAGATGCGACAGATGATGAGGTTATAGAAGCGGCGAAACTTGCTCAGGTGCATGCATTTGTACAGGAATTTGAAAATGGTTACGATACATATTTAGGTGAGAAGGGCGTGCGTCTTTCTGGTGGTCAGAAACAACGTATTGCTATTGCGCGTACCATTTTAAGAAACCCTGATGTGTTATTGTTGGATGAAGCAACATCGAACTTAGATGCGAAATCGGAACAAAAAATTCAGCAAGCGATAGAAGAAGTTGCCAAAGAGCGTACAACGCTTGTGATTGCCCATAGGCTTGCGACTGTAAAAAGTGCAGATAGAATTATTGTTATGAATAAAGGCCAAATTGTTGATGAAGGTAAGCATGAAGATTTGCTTGAGTCTTCTGCTCTTTATAAAAGCTTGGCTGAACTGCAATTTTTACGTACAGACCATTAAGTTGCTCTGTGAAGAAGTTATGAATATTAAGCGTAGAAATCTTCTGCGCTTATTTTTTTTGCTTCTTTTAAGGCTTTTATAAAGTCATCTGTTGTTGAGACGAGGGGGATGTTGTATTGGTCGATAAGCGGTTGTAAATATTCTACCCCTTCTGTGTTAAATAATATAGGTTTACAGCCGAGTAAGCAGGCTTCGTAAATAGCTGTGGATGCCACACCTACGGCATATTCTGCTTCTGCTAATAGGCTGTAGGTATCTGGCGTTGTTTGTGAAAGTTGTATGTTTGCATTAAGAGGGTAATCGTTTATAGATTCACTTGGGTGCAGTCTGTAAATAATATCGCAGCCAATATTACATTTACTTAATGCCACGGCAAATTGATAAAGTTTTTTAGAAACAATGCCTTGGGAGATAAAGATAATCTGCTTTTGTTTGTTTGTGCTTAGGTGTTTTGCTGCTTTTTGTAGAGGGGGAGGGCTGCCAATAACTTCAAAACGCATTGATTTAGGATGGTCAACCGCGGTTTGCCAAAATCTACCAAAGGTGAGCATGTTATCTGTCGCATAAGGCACTTCTGGCCATTTAGGAAAATGGTAGCCAAGATGATAAGGGCTCAAAACAGCATGCTGGACTTCTGTTGTTGAAATCTGCAGTTCTTTTAATGCTGAAATAAGGCTCAGGTGGCTATGCCCCACAGTGATATAAACTTTTTGCAAACAGGGCATGTTTTTAAAGAAAAGCTTATAGATTTTTTTGGATATTTTAAAGCTCGTGAGTCTTTTTTCAATAAGAGGTTTTAAGTTAATTGAAATTTGAAACTTTTCTGAAAATGCTTGAGATATTTCGGCTATCTTTTGTTCTTCTGTTTGGGAAAAGCGGGGTTTGAAAATTTTTGCACAAAAAAGACCGATAAACTGAGGTGTATCTATTGTTATGGCATTTTTTTGGAAGCTCGCAGAAATGCATTTATCGGCAATACAGATGTGAGGGTTTTGTTGGATGATTTTCTCACTATACATATCTTTACCTTGGTGTTTTCGGCTATGGCAAACAATAAGATCTGTTATTTTATTGTTGCTTAATAAAAGATGCTGCCATGGAAATTTACATAAAGCACGCCACAAAACCTTTGTTTTTGAGCTTTGTAGAAGTTTGGGATGTGGGTTATTTAAAATATTTAGTTTTTGGGCTGTTTGATAGTAAAAATCCATACGAATAAGCTGCCAAAAATAGCAGTTTTGAATACGCAATTGTGGGAGATTAAGCTCTTGCTCTAACTGGTAAATATGAGAGCAGAACTCTGCTAATTTTGTTTGAGGCATTTTTGTTTAACCTTGCGGTATATAAATTTAAAACAGCGGATGATAAACAAATAGCTTTTTAAAATACTATATTTGTAACGGTTTTTTAAGGGTACATCTTGAGTAACAATACAGCAATGTTTACCGCTATGGTGCCCTAAAAGTGTTGTATGAGAAAAGTGCTGATTTATTTTGTTCTGCCACCAAACTGGCGGTTTTATGGTGCAGTGTGCGTTTTGACCATTTGGTAGAATGAGAGTTGCTTCTTTAAGGTGAATCATAAAAATAACCTTGTTAGATAGGGATTTGATATCGGTAAGGATATCATCTAGCTGCTCTTCCGGGATATGTTCTAGGACATCGGTATTTAAAACCCAGTCGACTGTAGCTTTAGGTTTGTTTTTAATCTCTGGAATAGATGGATCGTACCTATAGGCTTGTTTGATAGATTCTATTTGAGATTGAAGGTAAGGTGCCAGTTTGCTTTGTCCGCAGCCAAAATCAAGAATGCTTTGTGGTTGATGATCTTGAAGCAGAAGTTGTATATATTTGCTATGTAAACCCACAGAAGTGTTGCCCCAGCTGTGCGTTGCATGTATTTGGGTGTATTGATCAATTAAGCTACTTTGGGGCATATGGAATCTCTTTTATCTTTTTTTCATATTTTATAATTATACGGCTTAATGTTCAAGCAAAAGGAGGGGTAATTATGTTGCGGTTTTTAAGTGACAGATACCCTTAAGAGGGGCTTTTTTATGGCACGGCAACATGTTAACATTTTGAAAATAAAGTAAAAAGTACCTATATTTATAGTATAAGGACTCAAACTTTACATAAAACCGCAGCCTATTACGAGTGGGGTTTCTTTAACTGCGTGTAAAATACACGAGATAAAGGAGGTGGGCTTTCATTAGTTCAAGACACCATAAAGTGCTGTTACTTAATGCGGATTACCGTCCATTGAGTCATTTTCCACTTTCTGTTATTCCGTGGCAAGAGGCGATTAAAGCTGTTTTTAGCGGCAAAGCCGAAGCTGTGGATTATTATGATGATTATGTACATTCCCCTAATTTAGCTATGAAATTGCCTAGTGTGATTGTGCTTAAAGAGTTTGTGCATTTTAAAGGTGGCCCAGCATTTAACAGATTTAATTTGTATTTACGAGATATGTTTGAATGCCAATATTGCGGTGTAAAAGGAAGAGTACGTGGTTTGCGTGATGGCGTACCCCTTACTTTTGACCATGTGTTGCCACGCTGTAAAGGTGGGGATACAAGTTGGGAAAACATTGTAGCATGCTGCCAAAACTGTAACTCTAAAAAAGGTGGTAGAACCCCAGAACAAGCGCATATGCCTTTAAAGGAAGCACCCCATAAGCCTGGTTATTGGGAGTTACTTAGAAAGGCGCATCAGCTTGAAACACAAGAAATACACGAAAGCTGGCAAAAATACCTTGCAGTAACTTCTTAACGTTGTATACTCTCAAACGTTGTAAAATACACACTTTACTTACGTTTAGAGGGGGTCGCTATGACGACACTTATGAAGCTGTATCATTCGATGATGTCTTTTGTCGTTTTTCTGTTTACAGATTACAAAAAGATCAACATGGAAGTACTGAAAGAAGAGCCTTTGCTGTATAAACAGGGTGAAGGGTTTCAGGCAACAAAAATGACGCCACGCGCCATACGAGAATGGGCGTTTTACCTGATTTCGTTACAAGATGGGCTGCTTTGGGCCGGTTATGCACGTAAATTGCGCTTGCATAAAACAAGGCGAAATAAAGAGCACTATTCTGTGCGGTTTTTATACACGTTGATGACAGATATTCAGCGACAGAAATTTTCTGTATGGACACATCCTGTTTTTAAGGATTACCAGTGGAAGAATGAGCGCTTATTAAGAGCTTTTTCTTTTGAATGTGATCCGACGTATGAAAATTTGCTACAGATTGCAAAAGAATACCATACAAATAGCCATTTTTATGAAGCGCGATCTGTGATGTTGCTTTTAGCTGTGCTACAGCTGAAAACCTTGGACGAGTGGCGTGATTTAATGGTGAAAAACCGTATTTCACAGGATTTTGTTTTGGCAAATTTTGCTGTAGCTTAATTGCGACTTTTTGTCAGAAAGCCCCCATGTGGGGGCTTTTTTATTTGCGTAGTCTTGGGTCTAGCTTATCACGCAGGCCTTCACCGAGTAAGTTATAGCCTAAAACAGTAATAAGAATTGCAAGCCCTGGGTAGAGGGCAAGCCACCATGCGATTTCAATGTTTTCTTTACCATCAGTTAGCATATTACCCCAACTTGGGTTAGGTGCTTGCACGCCAATACCTAAAAATGATAGACCAGATTCTATTAAAATGGCCGCAGCCACACTTAAGGTCATATTTACAAGAACAGGTGCCATAGCATTTGGTAGTAAATAGCGCCAAATGATCGTGCTATCTTTAAGGCCCTGGGCTTTAGCTGCAAGAATAAAATCTTGTTCTTTAAGTTTTAAAAATTCTGCACGTAAGAGACGGGTAATGCCCATCCAACTCGTAAGCCCGATGACAACCATAATGTTAACCAATGAAGGTTCTAAAAAGGCAATAACGGCAAGAATAAGGAAAAAAGATGGGAAGCAGAGCATAACATCTAGAAAGCGCATAATGAATTGATCCACACGTCCGCCATAAAAGGCTGAAACAGCCCCTAGGAAAATACCAATAGCGGCAGAAATGCCTACAGCAATAAAACCCACAAGTAAAGAAACACGAGCACCGTATAAAAGGCGTGAGAGAACGTCTCTGCCAAGTTGATCTGTCCCTAAGGGGTGTAGAACGCTTGGGGCACTTAAAATATTATTAAGGTCAAGTTCTGTGGGGCTGTAAGGCGTAAGTATTGGTGCAAATAAAGCGCCAAAAGCCATGCAAAGTACAAGTGTTAGGCCGATGTACATAAACTTATTTTTTTTAGGCATTTTTTTGTCCTCCGAAACGGATACGCGGGTCTGCAAAACTGTAGGCAACATCGGCCAGCAAATTACCAATAAGTGTAAGGAGCGCACCTATGGTAAGAATACCCATAATAACAGGGTAGTCACGCATCATCACCGCATCAAAGAACAAACGCCCCATACCTGGAATGGAGAACATAGATTCAAAAATAACAGAACCGCCAATAAGGCCCGGAATAGAAAGACCAAGGATAGTAATAACGGGTAAAAGAGCGTTACGTAAACCATGTTTATAAAAGACTTTAGTGTTTGTAAGGCCTTTTGATTTTGCTGTGGTGATGTAATCTTGGCGGATGACTTCTAGCATAGAAGATCGCATATAACGGCTCATACCCGCAATGGAGCCTAAAACACCAATACCAATAGGTAAAATAAGGTGTTTTGCCCAGTCTAGAATGCGTTCGTGTAGGGGCCAAGATTCGGACCCGTAAGTAGAAATGCCTGAAATCGGTAACCATTCGAGGTGAAGGCCGAAGTAGATCATTCCCATAAGGGCGACCCAAAAGCTTGGGGCTGCGAAGGCTATAAAAAGAATAACTGTAGATGTTTTATCAAAAAATGAATCTTGATACTTGGCGGACATAACCCCTAATGGAATGGCGATGAGGAAGACAAAAAACAGCCCGATAATATTCATCCATAAGGTAACGGGGAGGCTTTCTGTTATCTTATCAATAACAGGGCGGTTATCTGGCGCAAAAGATGTGCCAAAATCTAGCTGAATAAGCCCTTTAAGCCAAGTTAAGTATTGCTCATGTAAGGGTTTATTAAGCCCGTAAGCTTCACGGAGTTTTTGATGGGCATCTGCATCTGCTTCTTGGTTGAGGCTTGTGCCTAGGGTGACAGGGTCACCAGGGCTAAGTTGAATAACAGCAAAACAAATAAGCGTGATACCAAAAAGTAAAGGAAGCATAGAAAGAAGGCGTTTACCAATGTAATAAAGCATGTTTTATGTTCCTTTTATGGCATAAGTTGGTTAATTGAATAACGCTGAAGTTCTTGAGGGACGTACCAATCTTCCATGTTATGATCTATCCCTGAAGGGGCGGCATAAACATTTTTAATACGCTTATGCACAGCAATGTTGCTGTAGGGTACGTACAAAAATAAATAAGGTTGCTCTTGGTGTAAAATTTCTTGTAGGCGATCTAAGTGAACTTTACGTTTTTCTTGAACCATTTCGGTGCGAGCATCTTCTATAAGCTGATCAACTTCTTTATTTTTATAATGAATAAAATTGAACTGGCCTTCTTTTGTTTGGCTAGAGTGCCAAATGCTGTAAGGATCGGGCTCGGCAGATAATGACCAGCCCATAATAATGGCATCAAACTGGCTTTTATTGATAGTATTTGTAATAAATGTAGACCATTCTTGAGTTCTGATTTTAACTTCTATACCCAGTTGGCTAAAGGCGTATTGCAAAATTTCTGCCGTGCGTAGGCGCAGGCTGTTGCCTTGGTTGGTGATAATTGTAAAGCGAAAATCTTGCCCATCTTTATCTAAAATGCCGTCGTTATTGGTATCAACCCAGCCGGCTTCTTTTAACAGCTCTTTTGCTTTTTCAAGGTTATAAGGATAAGGTTTTATGCTGTTGTTATATGCCCATGTACCAGGCTTAAAAATAGTAGAAGCAGGTTGACCTTGGCCATGGAGAACGCCTTTAACAAGAGCATCGCGTGGTGTTGCGAAGGATAAGGCTTGGCGGACTTTTATATCCTGAAATAAAGGGTTTTTAAGGTTAAAACCCATATAAGTATAGGCATTACTGAGATAAGAAAATAGGTTGAATCTATTTGTGAAGCTTTCTTTATCTTTATAGAGCAGATACTGAAGAGGTTTAAGACCGCTGTGGTCTAAATTACCGGCTTTAAGTTCCAAAAATGTGGCATCGGCATCGGGGATGATACGCATACGCTGACCTGCGATATGAGGGCGGTCTGAGGTTGATTTTAAAGAAAGATCTTGCCCGCGGCGCCACTTATAAAGTTTGTAAGGGCCGACGCCTAAAGGTGTTTCTTTAAGTTCTGTCTTGTTATAGTCATCTTTAGATTTTTCTAGAATATGCTTAGGTAAAATAAGCATAGCCCAAGAACTTAGCGCAGGGGCAAAAGGTTCTGCATAGTTTACGCGGAAGGTGTAATCATCTAGCACTTCTGCTTTTTGAACCATTTTGTATTTACTGGCATAAGGCGTGCGTGTTTTTTCATCGATAATAAATTGATAGGTTGCCATAACATCATGAGCTGTTAGAGGGGTACCATCTTCAAATTTAATATCTTTTTTTAGTTTGAATGTAATTGTTTTACCGTTATTTGAAATGTGGTAATTTTCTGCTGCTTTAGGAACAAGATTAATGTTTTTATCGTAAGTAAGCAAGCTTGTGTAAATAAGTCCTGCCACGTAAGAAGAGGTGACATCACCAGAAAGCATAGGTACAAGGCTTGAGGTATCCCCTAATGTAGCATGCATAAGAATATCCCCTTTTATAGGGCCAGAATCTGAGCTGAAATCTTGTTCTTGTTTTGCTGTATTAGGTTTACAAGCGGTAAGTGCCAAGCTAAGTGCGACAGCCCAAAATATACGCATGGTGTTTTATGCTTTCTTTTTTTTCTTTTCTTGCTGATAGCCAATAATAAACAAGCTTATCGCAAAAAGAGCTGCCGATGCAAGGATAACTGTTGCGCCAATTTTCATAACAGAAAATGGGTAAAGATGTGTCATTACATAGCTGTGTTTAGGAAACGACCAGCTACCTGCAGGGAATAAAAAGCCATGCCACATATCAGATAAAAACTTAAAATTAACCACTGCGACAATGCCATGCACCAAAACAAGTGCTGCAATAAGCCCATTAAGATGAATAGCAGTATAGTAAAGGTTAGGCTTACGCAGTTTGTACCAAATAAGGGCAAAAAACCCCATAATAGCGCCTGTAGATAAAAGAGCTGAAACAACGCGTTTAACATCTTGTAAATGAGCAATTTCTTCTGGTGCAAAATGCCACTTATTAAGAAGAACGGCTTCTTTCAGATCCGCCTCTGTGATGATGCCATAGACATAGTTTAGAGCGATAGGGTCTATATTAAGCATAAAAAAGAAGATAGGTGAAAAGCACAAAGCAATACCTAACGCAAAACCTAAAGGTAGAAGCCAAAAGCTAAATAAAAGTTCATTCGCGATTTGGCTTTTCTTTTCATCTATTTGCTGTGGCGTAAGTTGCGGAGCTTCTTGTTTCATATTTTTAAGCGTCATCTTGTTGTTCTTGTTTTACAGGTCGAATACGTACTTTTAGCAGAGACTGGCGACGTTTGGCAAGCACAGTAAGCTCGTAGTTACCGACTTCTACTTTTTCGGCAACAGAGGGGATGCGCCCGAGAGTATCGGTGACTAAACCACCAAGGGTAACGGCATCATCTGGAATTTCAAGATCGAGCTCTTTATTAATATCCCTTACAGGATAATCAGCAGATGCGATAATGCTATTATTTTTGCCTGTTGTGTAACTTGCAGTGATTTGATCGTGTTCATCTTCAATATCGCCGACAATTTCTTCTAGGATATCTTCTAGGCTTATAATACCTTGAAGGTCGCCATATTCATCGACAACAAGGGCAAGGTGTTTACGTTTTGTTCTGAATTCTTTAAGTAGATTGGCAACGTTTGCTGTTTCTGGAATGAAGAAGGGTTCTGATACAATATCGGCAATTTCGAAACGCTCGCCAGATTTTTTTGCTTCACGGATAGCGCGATAGTAATCTTTAATGTGTAGAGTACCAATAATGTTATCTTGGTCTTCTTTCCAGACAGGCATGCGGCTGTATGGTGAGTTTGCTAAAAATTCTTTAACATCATGGTCGGGGGTATCTGCATCCATAGAAACAATCATGCTACGGTGTGTCATAACGTCTTTTACTGTTAGCTCATCTAGTTGCAGTACGGAATCAAGCATGCGGTGTTCGCCTGAATCTAGCACCCCGTGGTGTAGACCTAAGCCAATAGCACCTTTTACATCATCTTCGCCAAAGTTAGGGGCGTCATCATCTGGTTTAATACCGATAAGGCGCATGCCGCCACGTGTAAGTACACGAATAAAAGCTGTAAAAGGCTTAAGGATAATAACTAAAAAAGCCATAGGTAGGCTAATACCTTTAGAGAAACCTTCTGGGTTACGTGCGGCGAGTGTTTTAGGTAAGACTTCTGCAAATATAAGGACAATGAAAGTCATGATAAGGGTTGCGTAGGCAAGGCCTGCATCACCAAAGAGTTTTAAAAATAAGCCTGCAGCAATAGAAGAGGCCGCAATATTAACAAGGTTGTTACCTAAAAGTATAGTGCCTAATAAACGCTCTGGGTTAGAGATAAGACCTATAACGCGTGTGGCGTTGGTATCACCTTCTTTTTGTAGGGCGTGTAGCTTTGCTTTAGAAGACCCCATAAGTGCTGTTTCTGAGCTGGAGAAAAAGGCAGAGCAGCAAATAAGAATAAAAATAATAATAATGGATGTAAGCATAGGTTTGTTGTCTCTTTATAATAAATTAATCTATTGAACTGGTTTATTGGTATTAATATGCAGGGTTAAGTCTTCGGGCTGATCTTCTAACGCACGGACGTGGCGCATAGATGGTGGAATCATTTGTCGTTCATCTAGCCATTCTAAAGCTTCTTCTTTAATGCGTTCTCTCAGCCAACCGCCAACAACGCCTTTATTGAAGGCTGTGAAAAGATCAAACATAGAATGAGATGCATGAAGAATAGTATCAAGTTCTGCTTGTTGCTCTTCTGTTAGGCGTGCACGCTCGTGATGATTTTTTAATTCTTGCTGAATAGGGGTGAAGGGAAGAGGTTCTACCTTAAACCAGAATTCAGATTCTTCATATGTATCTTTATTGTTTTGAGCGACAGGAATAAGTTCCCCTTTGCCTTGCTCGCCTTCGGTTTCTTTAGGGGCTGTGTGTAGCCACCAAGTACCGTTAAAGTCGTCTCCGCAAAGTGCGCGAAGAACATCATCTATATCATACTTATGTTTAAAAAGTTTTGTACTGAACATGGTTAATTATCTAATTGTATTTCTTGTGTTGTTGGTTGTTTTTCTTGACGCGCTTCTTTAATGGCTTTCATAGCTTCATTAAGTTCACTTTCTTGTTCTGTTTCTGGTTCAGAAAGTTCTTGCTTAATGCTTTCTGCTAACTCGTCTAGAGACTGGGGGTGTTTATTTTCGTCTGCTTGTTGGGCTTTTTGTTCTTCTGCTGCTTGTTGTTGTTCTTGCTCTTCTTGTTCTTGTTTACGCATAAAAAGTTCGGCATATCTTTTCGCACGTCGCTTTTCTTCGCGGATGTGTATCCACAATAAGGCAATGGTGCTTATAGCCATAAGAACAAATGCAATGGTGAACATGAGGCTTGTTAATATCCTTAATTTACCTGACTTAAGTTTTAAGAGTTGGGCGCATTATAAATCTGCTTGAACAAAAAAGCAAATTTATACAAAATAGACAACTAATATATAATATGGACATTAAAAAGCCTATTTGCTATTGTGCTAGATGTTCTAAATAGAAATTTATTAAAAACAAAATAATCGGATTAATCGATCGATGAAAAAAACATATGTAATTCTAGCTGCTATTGTTATTGTATTTGGTGGCTTTTTTGTGTGGTTTGATAACACACCTGAAATTAAACAAGATATTAAAGAAGAGCCAATTTATCCACGTGCTAAAGTGGTTCGTTAAACTAAATAATACCTTTGCGATATAGAGATATACGGATTGTTGAGTTAGGAAAAAGTAATGAAGACAGAACATAAAATACTCATGACACTATTGGGTGTGACTTTGGCGATAGAGGCGCATGCACAAAGCCAAATGACAAATGAGGCGCTTTCTGCGATCATGAATCAGGTTCAGGATGAATCTGAAATGTTGAATGATTCTGAATTAGACCGCCGTATGAATGCTCTTTTAGGAGAAGGTTCTTCTTCTGCAGCTCAGCAAAATAATACTGCTTCTGATGGCGCACTTAAAGGCTCTGTAACAGCTGAAGAAATTGCTCAAGCAACTTCTGTTGTAACTCAAGGGGTTGCGCAAACAACAAAAGCACCAGGATTTAATGATATTATGCCTGTTATTTCTGAAAGTGAAGAGCTTGGAGAACAGCGCCTAAGCTTAGAGCAAGTCAACAAAATGGGTTTATTAACATCTGCTACGGGTGGTTTTTCTGAACAATTATGGCAAGGCCTTTCTAGGCAAGATGCAGAACTTATGCTTGAACGTTTAGCCTCTAAGGGGGTTAAGAGCCCAACAGCAAGACGTATTGTGCAGCGTATGCTTTTGACACAGGCTACTGAACCACAAGGTCAAACGGATAGTGGTAAAACTTGGATTCGTACACGTGTTGAGACGCTTGTTTCTTTAGGTTATGTGGATGCAGCGCGTGAATTAATAACAGCGATTCCTGAAAAGCACCTTATTGATTATCAGTTAGATAAGCCTTGGGTCGAAATGTCTTTAATGGCGGGTAACATAAAAGAAGCTTGCTCTTTTATTAAAGAAAATATTTTGAATTCTGATGAAGTTTTTTGGCGCCATGCTTTGCTTGTTTGCCAGTCGGTTGATACAAATAAAGATGCATTAAGGCTTGGGCTAGAAGTTGCAGCTGATTCTGTAAAAAAAGCAGATCCATTTTTGATTAAGCTTTTAGACGCTGTGCAAAATGGTAAAAGCCCGCGTTTAACACCAAACCAAAATATTAAGCCATTGCATGCTGTTGTTTACCGTCATTTTGATCAGCTTATTACACCACAGGTTATTTTAAAATTACCAGATGTTGTGTTGCGTGGCATGATGATGGATGGTGGGTTATCTATTTCTAAACGCTTACAAGCGGGTGAAAAGTTAGTTGCAGATTATGCAAACTTAAGAGACATTCAGGCGCTGACAGGTTTATACCAAAGTGTGCGTTTTAGCAAATCTGATCTTGAGCAGCCTTTGCAATTTGAGAAAAAAGAAATAGATGGTTCTTTAGCGCGTGCTTTGCTGTGGCAAGCAATAGATTTAGCTGAGCATGCATCTTCTAAAGCGCTTGTGTTAAAAGTACTTTGGCAACGCGCTGAAAGTGATGGGTTAAAAGATTTGCCTTCTGCGCTCACGCCAGATTTAAAGGGTATTCAACCTGCATCTAAGTTGGCTTGGTTCTCTACCTATGTTGTGCGTGTGGCTCTAAGAAGTGGTAACCTACCAATGGCAGAAGACTGGTGGAAAGTGCTTTCATCTAATAGATCGCTATCTCGTGATATTAATGCAGAACGTACAAGCTTGCGTTTAGGCTTTTCTGTGCTATCTCAAAAATTAGATTTGCAAGATTTAGATCGTTGGTGGGCGTCTCAGACATTAGACACAACAAAAGATAAGAAACAAGCTTTACGTACTTTGGCTGTGTTAGATGCTTTAAATATGTCTGTGCCATATAATATGTGGGAGCAGATGCATCGTAGTTTTGAAGATGCGCATATTAACCGAGGCTACGGCCCAGGCCCAATGTGGTTGCGTATGCTTGGGGATCGTTTAAGTAAAAATAAACAGGCAGAAGCTTTGTTGCTACTTGTTGAGCCGATGATGTATAGGCATCCTGTAAATATTGCACCACAATCGGCTGCTAATATTGTGGCTGGTCTTACTTTTGCAGGGTTAAAAGAAGATGCAATGAGTTTAGCATTAGAAACACTTTTGCATGAGGAATATGCAGAAGTAAACTAGGCTTTTTTAAGGCTTGGATGATGTATTTTAATAAAGGCTAAATAGGCAAAAATTAAGGAGGCTATGGTCATGAAAGCTATAGAAGTCTTAGATGCTTATTTAGCCTTTTTGTCTTTCCGTAAGGGGTTATCTGCACATACTGTTGAAGCTTACCAAAGTGATGTAATAAAGTTTTTAGAACAGACCGCTGGTGATAATAAGAGCCTTTCTTATTTTACAAAAGATATGTGTTTTCATTATGTTTCTGCCTTAAGGGCGCAGGTTGCGGCTTCTTCTCAAAATCGTAAATTAACAGCTTTAAAAGGCTTTTTTGCTTATGCGGTTGAGCAAGGGCATATAAAACTTTCGCCGTTTGCTGATATTGAAAGTGCAAAACAAATAAAGCCTGTACCAAAATCTTTATCTAAAACGCAGGTGGAAGCTTTGTTAAACTATTCTTCTGATAACAAAGTAACGGATTTGCGGTTAAAATTATTACTTAATTTACTCTATGCAACAGGGTTACGTATAAGCGAAGCCTTAAGCTTAAAAGTAGGGGATATAGATATTTATGCCAAGCCAGCTTTATTGAGAATTAAAGGTAAAGGCCAACGTATACGGGAAGTGCCAATTGCGGAAAGCACAGTGAATTTGGCGCAAATATATTTAAGCGAGGCTCAACCAAAGTTAGATAAAAAGGGGAGCCTGTATTTATTCCCTTCTACAAAAGGTGCGGGTCCCCTAACAAGAAATGCTGCCTATAAGCTTATTAAAGATGCGGCGGATAGTTTAGGTATAGAGAATGTTTCGCCACATAAATTAAGGCATAGTTTTGCCACACATTTGTTAGAAAATGGCGCAGATTTACACGCTGTACAGCTGATGCTTGGGCATAAAAGTATTCAGACGACAGAAATTTATACGCATCATTTGCAAAAAGAGCTCACAGAAGCCTTGTTTGAAAAGCATCCGCTTATGCAAGAAAAGATGCATTTGAATGATGAAAAAGAATAGACCAATTTAAAAACTCATGCTAAATTACCGCCTATGCAATACTTAGATTTTGAAAAACCAATTTTAGAAATTGTTAAAGAGATTGAGCTGCTTCGTTCGCAACAGCTTGAGGGCTCTGCCGACAAGTCTGCCGATTATGATGCAGAAATTGACCGTTTAACTTTACAAAAGCTTGCGGTGACACGTCGTTTATATCGTAACCTTACAGCATGGCAAAAAACGCAAGTGGCGCGCCATCCGGAACGTGCGCATGCTTTAGATTATATTGATGGTCTGATTGATGATTTTGTACCGCTTGCGGGTGACCGTTTGTACGGTGAAGACAAAGCACTTATTGGCGGCATTGGTAAATTTAACGGCCAAAGTGTTGTTGTGCTGGGTACAGAAAAAGGTTCTGATACAAAAAGCCGTATGAAACATAACTTTGGTATGCCGAAACCAGAAGGTTACCGCAAGGCCAAACGTTTAATGGCGATGGCTGATAAATTTGGTTTGCCGATTATTTCATTTGTTGATACTTCTGGTGCTTTTCCTGGTATTGAAGCTGAAGCACGTGGTCAGTCGGAAGCGATTGCATCTTGCATTGAACAGCTTATGAATGTGAAAACACCTGTTGTTTCTCTTGTTATTGGTGAAGGTGGTTCTGGTGGTGCGATTGCGATTGCTGTGGCAGATGAAGTGCTTATGAATGAGCATGCAATATATTCTGTGATTTCTCCTGAAGGCTGCGCCTCAATTTTATGGCGAGATGCAGCGGCAGCGCCGCAAGCAGCGGAAGCTTTGAACCTAACTTCTGATCATCTGAAAAAACTAGCGGTGATTGATAAAGTGGTGAAAGAGCCTGTTGGTGGTGTACACCGTGATAAAGATTTAGCCTTTAAGCGTGCACGTAAAGCGATTGCAGAGTCTCTAGAAAAGCATATGAGGCAACCAGATTTACATAAAAACCGCCGTAAGAAGTTTTTGGCGATGACACGTTTAGAAAAATAGCCAATAGCTTAAGTTATCGATTAGGAAAGCCCCGCCAGAGCGGGGCTTATTTCTTCTTTTTATTAAGGTCTTTAATTGTGTGTTAAGTGGGAAACCACGCAAACAACAAGAGAGATACAAGAGAGGGGAAGGATTATTTACGTATAAAACTTACACTACAAGTAAAGACCATCTCGTACAATTATTGATAGCTTGCTAAGCCGTTAAAGACTTCTTGATATTTAACATCTAAGTCATTTAATAGGGCGCAGGCTGAATTAAGTTCTCCATTTCGGCTTTGTTCTTCTATATCTTTGCAAATATCGGCAAGTTCATTAAAACCTAAGTTCATGCAGACACCTTTTAAAGAATGGGAGGCTGCCACAACTTTTTCTGACTCAGATGTTGAACAGGCTTTACGAACATCTTGATAGAGTTCGGGGCCTTGCTCCATAAACATGCTGACTAAAACTTTTACAAATTCGGCATCTTGAGCTTTTATTTCATCTAGTTTTTCAAACATGGATTCCGTCTCTTTTTATTTGTTCTCGTTACTTAAAATATAATTTTAATCATGCTTAACAAAAAAGCAATAACTTTAACCCTATATAGTTAGGCTTTATTTATAGGTACATAAAAAAAGCCAGTAAATACTGGCTTTTTTTGGTTGTTTTGTAAGATTAGGCTAAAAGATTTGTCAGATCTGTCTTATCTTTTACTTTTGCAGGGATAGGCATAAGTTCGCCTTCGCCTTCTAGTACTTTTTCACCATCTGCATTTTCTGTCCATACTGTAAAGACAACACGGCGACCTTGAATTTCTTTTACTTCGACAACGGCTTTGTAAGGTTGGTCTAAGTAAACAGGTTTTAAGAATGTTGTATCTTGGCGTGTCCATACCGCGCCAAGGCCTGGTAGGTCCATACCAAAAATGCCAGAAAACTGTGCAACGGAGATCATGCCATGGGCAATTTGTTTTTTAAAGATAGTTGTTTCTGCGTATTCTGGGTCATGGTGAACAGGATTCCAGTCGCCAGAAATTTCAGCAAACTTTTTAACAGTTTCGTATGAAACGGCGTATTCTTTTTCAAACTTTTGGCCGACTTGTATATCATCAATGCTAAGGCATTTGCGTGGTTTTTCTGGAACTTGTGCCATAAGATTTCCCTTTATTATTTGCGTTAAATGGTTGTGTTTTTGTTTTATGAGTCTGCATCCATAGTATGCGCAGATTCATATTCAATTTGCAATACTGAATAGGCAATGCCGAATTCTTCTTGTAATATCCGTTGTGCTTTTGCTTGGCAAGCAATCCAGTGTTTTGCTTCTTGGCAGTGGTCACAAAGTACAATGTGAGCGCTCATTTCTAGTGTGTCTTGCCCTTTGGGGCGTACTTGGATTGAGTGAACGCCTTGTATATGCTCAATATTTAAAAGAGCTTCTCGTATTTTATCCTTTGTCAGATATCTTGGAACTGTATCTAAAAGAAGACGGCTGCTTTTTATAATAAGCCTGATGCCGCTTATACTAATAAGCAGCACAATAATAACAGTTGCGATGTTATCTAACATTGGCAGTTTGGTGTAAAAAATAAGAATGGACGTTATAATATTTACAAGGGTGGCCGCTACATCAAATGAAATGTGAATAAAAGCGGCGTATATATTTAAGTTATTTTTACGTACAGGAAAAAGAACCGCAACAGAGGTGAGGTGAATTAAAAAGCCAATAGATGCCATAATGCCCATAGAGACAGGGTCAACAGCTTCGTGTTCTATAAATCGTTCAGAGACTTCTATAGCTAAAATAAGTGCTGTGACAATAAGAATAAGGGCATTTAAAAAACCACCGAAAACTTCTATCTTCCAGCCATTGCTTTGTGTCGCTTTACGTTTGTAAGCAATGTTTGCAGCAATAAAGGCAATAACCATGGTAAGTGCGTGGGCGATCATGTGGCTGGCATCTGCTGCTAGAGCTAAGGAGCCTGAAATTTGTGCACCATAAAATTGGATACCGATATAAATAAACGATAGTAAAACAGAAATGCTGAGTGCTTTTTGTGAAAGGCGCTGCTCTTGATGTTGGTGGTTATCCATAGATGTTTCTCAATATTATTAATAGTGAAGGAATTATAAGGCTTTTATACAGCAATTTAAAGATAATTTAGAACTCAGCTGATTAGAGCTAGAGATTAAAGCCTATTTATATTAGACTGTTTTTTCTGATTATTTTATAGCTTGTGTAAAGGGGAATTTACATGCACCAAGACCATCACCATACGTCTCATGATGACGGGCATTGTTGTGATCACCATGATCATAAACAGATGCGCCATATGAATCGTAATCGTTTAAAAATTGCTTTTTTGATTAATTTTTCGTTATTTGCGGCAGAGGTTTGGGGCGGTATTGTCTCTAAATCGCTAGCTTTACTTGCAGAAGCTGGGCATATGTTTACGGATGTGTTTTCTATTGGGCTTGCGATTTTTGCATCTTATTACGCGCAAAAGCAAATGGCTAAAGGGAAGACATCTCGTGCGGAAGATTTTTCTGCCCTTATAAATGCAAGCTTGTTGATTTTAACGTCGGGCTGGATTTTTTATGAAGCTTATGAACGCTTTGGGCAACCTGTAGAAATTTTAAGCGGTATTATGTTATGGATAGCTGTTACAGGTTTGCTTGCTAATATTTTAGGCGCTGTGGTTTTGCATGATGTAAAAGACAGCAACTTAAATATGAAAGGCGTGTATTTGCACCTTATTTATGATGCTGTGAGTTCTATTGGTGTTATTGTTGCGGCACTTGTGATTAAATTTACAGGGATGCTTTGGGTTGATGTGCTTGTGAGCTTTGTGATTGCGCTTTCTATCTTTAGAGGGTCAATAAAACTTGCGATAAAATCAGTAAAAGCACTTAGAGATAAATAAAACCCTACCACAAATAAAAAAGCTCCGTTCATACGGAGCTTTTTTACAATAAGGAAGCAACATAAAAATGTTGATGCTAGTTATTAGCCAAAAATGAATGTTGCTGCCCATATCATAATCCCGATACCGATTAGATATGGCATGAGGTAGATCATCATGGGCGTTAATATTCCTTAAGTAAATTAAACTTGTTTATATATGCCTAACATAGCAGTTTTGGTGTTATGACGCAATAAAAAGGGTGCCTTAGTAGGGCACCCTATGTCGCAAATATAATGCAGTATTAAGAAGCAAGCGATGTTGTTTCTGAAGACCAAGAAGAGCCAGAGAAGCTTGCGAACATAAGTTCACGCATTGATTTTTCTGCTGTTTCTGGTTTTTCACGCTTCATAGCAACAAGTAGTGTTGCGTAGCCTTGTTCTATTTCTGTTTTTGCTTCCATTGAGATGGCATTAATAATTGTGTAAGGAATGCGTTGCTCAATGTTTTTAAATGTATCAGCAAATGCTGAGTTTGAAACAGATTCAAGAATGATGCTGTTTAACGCTTGGCGTTTCTCGTTGAAGATTTCGATAGAACTTGCTTCACGTAGGCCTTGTAGCTCTGATTCATACGACATAAGAGATGTCGGTGAAATGCTAGATGTTGCTAAACGTGCGCCCATAGCAAGTAAGTTTGCGTACATGCTCATGAGGTCTGTGATTTGTTGACCAGATGGTGTTTTAGCAAAACAACCACGGTTTGGAATCATTTCAATTAAACCATCTGCGGCTAATGCGCAAAGGGCTTCACGTACAGGTGTACGAGATACATTATATTCTTTCGAAATTTTGATTTCGCTTAGGTGTGCGCCATCCGATAGGATGCCTGAAAGAATCTTTTCACGAATATCTTCGCGAACCAGTGCATCTAAGTTGCGTTTAGGTGCATCTTTTGACATTTGTCTGTTCCTTAAAATTAAAGTTGAAACTTCCCTCTTTGTTGTATACGAATAGTACAGCCTTATTCCAAAAAAGCAACCTTTTTTTGTGTGTATTATGTATTTATTTTGCCTTGACAAGTCTGATATTTGTGCTTAGCAGGTTGTTGATTTCTATGTGAAAATCTTGCCCGCCAAGCTGGAAAATGCTTTTAGGATTATAAGCAACAACCTGTTGGATTTTAACTTGATATGTTTGTATGAGGTTAAGAATATCTTCTGAGGAGAGTTCGGGGCATATTTGTCCGATTAATTCTGTAAGCTCTACCTCATCTTTAATAGCAACTTTTAGCCCATTAAAAGGACTTAAGCCTTGTAAATAAAGTTGTTCTGATTGTTTGGCATGGAGCTCGCTGTAGTATTTAGTAATATAGGAATAGGCGCAGCTTTGTTTGAATTCTTCTGGGCTTAGGCGGTTTGTTTCAACATCTTTTAAAATCTGTTTAAAATCTTCTGCTGGCCAAAATCCTTCTGTTGCTGCAAGTTCTTTTGCGGCGGTGAGATCTTGCATCATAATATTTTGGTACTTTTGTTCTGCTGTGACTTTATTACACATGTCTTTGCCTTTAAATTCCTTTAAAAGAGTTGGGTTTGTTTAGCTTTTTTGCGGTGTATGTTACAAATGAAATAGATTCAAATACGCATGAAATAAGAGGTTATTCTATGGCAACGCTTAAAGCAACTGATAAATTTTTGGCAATAGGTTTAATGAGCGGCACATCTTTAGACGGTATAGATGCAGCGCTGATTGAAACAGATGGTCAAGACTATGTGCATTTTATTGGCAGTACTTATGTTGAATATCCTGAAGATATGAGAAGAGAGCTTTCGGCTGCTGCGCGTTTGGATATTCCTTTTAAAAGTTATTTGAGACTTGAAAAGAAATTAACAGAATTGCACGCTGAAGCGGTGCAGGATTTATTAGAACATACCGAAACGGACGCTAAAGATATTGCTGTTATTGGGTTTCATGGGCAGACAGTGAGGCATATGCCAGAAGAGGGGATTACCTGCCAAATGGGCGATGTAAACCGTTTATTTGTGCTTACAGGTATTGCTGTTGCGGGTGATTTTAGGCGTGCGGATATGGCAGCAGGAGGTCAAGGCGCGCCTCTTGCCGCGCTTTACCATAAGGCGTTATTTAAAAAAGTACAAAAGCCAACACTTATTGTGAATATTGGTGGTGTAAGTAATGGCACATGGTTGGGGTCGGGCGATGCGATTCTTGCTGGGGATTTTGGCCCTGGTTGTGGATTACTTGATAGCCATGCACAAAAACACTTAAATGCCGCTTATGATAAAGATGATAAAATGGCGCTTTCTGGTCAGGTGAATGAATCAGTACTTGCGCAAAATATGGCTAAATTAAGCTTTTTAAAAGAACCTTTACCAAAATCAGCTGATCGTTACGATTTTGCTGGTGTAGATGTGAGTATGCTAAGCCCCGCAGATGGTGCGGCAACGCTTAGTGCTTTGACGGTGGAGAGCTTAAAAGAATCGTTAAAATTATTGCCGTTAGAGCCTAAATCGGTTTGGGTGACTGGTGGGGGTGTTTATCATCCGTTAATGATGCGTATGTTAAAAGAGCGTTTACCAGAAGTAAATTCTGTAGAAGAATTAGGGTTAAGACCCGATATTTTGGAGGCTGAATGCTTTGCATGGCTTGCTGTGAGACGCTTGAAAAATTTACCCATTACATTGCCAGAAACCACTGCTTGCCAAAAGCAAACAATTGGCGGTATACTCACGGCCTGTAAGTAGTAGGAAAGATGGACTAAATGCATCCTTTTATTAATATTTTTATAGGTATGTTGCTGGCTTGGGCTTTTGCTAAGCCGCAAGATGCGCGTGCAGACCAACTTGGTAAATGGCGCTATTTGTTGGGTGCTCTTTGTGGTTTGTACCCACATGCTGATGAGGTATTAAGTTTATATAGTTTTGGTTTGTATCATCAGTTTGCGTATGGATTTACCTGGTCTTTACTCCTAGCGCCCTTTGCTTCTTTTGCGTTGGCATTTTCTTTTTCTAAATTGGTGGGTCGTCCTTTAGAGGCGATTTGGCCTGTAACCCTTATTACTATGGTTGCAATTTCTTTAATGGCGGTGCTTACTGAATCTGGTGTTGCCCTTTTTGCGCCGTTTTGGGATATGAAATTTAGATTAAGCCTGATTAATAGTTTTGATGTTAACTTTGTTTTCGGTGCGCTTATTGTGCTTGTTTTGGGCTTAATGATTCCGCAATTTAGGGTGCATATTGCACGACTAGGCTTATTGAGTGCTATTATTTATGTTGTGGTTTTAGGTACGTACCATTTACGTGCTTATTCTTTTGCAAAAGACTATGCTAAAACGATGCAATTAGATGTGGTTAAATACCATGTGTTGCCTCAGCCTGTTTCTACATTTAACTGGCGTATTATGATTGAAACGGCAGATGATAAAATACACGATACTCGTGTGAATATTTTCCGAAAAAAAGAAGTTAGAGTGCGTGCTGATTTTAATAGATCTAAGCGTTTAGATGCGCTGTACAAGCCAATGCATAAAGCTGTGTGGCGGGTGTATCGTCGTTTTGGTAGGCATTTACCTGAGCAGGCGAAAGAAGCTTGGCGTTCAGGCGTGCATGATAAATACCGTGCGTTAACAAGATACTCCGTATATTTACGCCTTAAACAGCTTGATGGTAATAACTGTTTTGTGTTTCAGGATTTAAGATATAGTGGCGCCAAAGAAAAAGCACGTGGCCGCTTTATGTTTTGCCGCCACGCGCCTGAAAAATATACGCTTTATCGTGCTGTAGATGAAGGACGATATGTTGTATTGGCTAAGATGTACTGACAAAGACGTTGTGTAAGCATATCTTGCTGAACCGTGTAGAAATGGTCTGCGCCAATAATTTCTGAGTAATGAATTTTAACATCTTTTTGACGTTGCGTCTTTTTAAGTAGCTCCTTAACAGAATCTGGAGAAACGATTTCGTCTTCTGAACCTACAACAACAAAACCAGATGTTGGGCATGGGTTTAGGAAGTTAAAGTCGTAAGCGCCTGCTGGTGGAGATACGGCAACAAAGCGATTTACATCTGGGCGGCGCATAATCATTTGCATAGCAATCCAAGAACCAAAAGAAAAGCCTGAGACCCAAATACCTTGTGTGTGTGGATGTTGGGCGTGAATCCAATCTAAAGCTGCCATCGCATCGAGAAGCTCACCTTCACCTGAATCATAAGAGCCTTCTGAATGACCAACACCACGGAAGTTAAAACGTAGAACTGAAAAACCGCAACGCGCAAAGGCTTCAAAAATACGGTAGGTTACTTTGTTGTTCATGGTGCCACCCTTTTCTGGGTGCGGGTGCATAACAATAGCAATAGGGGCGTTAGCATCTTCTGATGGGTAGTATTTTGCTTCTATACGGCCTGCTGGGCCGTTAAATGTAATATCTGGCATGATATGGATATTTCCGTTTCATTCGGTTAATATTTTATAGCTATTTAGCTGTATGAAAGGCAGTTTAGCAAATTCGGGGTTTAAAATTCAAGCTTTTCGAAAAAAAAGGCTAAAATAATTCTTGACTAATTAAGTCGGGAATAGCATATTTCTTTATAGAATACGGTGAAAGTAGAAGTTTTTATTGTATTCATTTTAAACATAAAATTATTTAAATCAGGAATTTTGAACATGCATCTTTCAACGAAAGGTCGTTACGCTGTTATGGCTATGCTTGATCTTGCTAAAATGCAAGAAGAAGATATGCGCCCTGTAACACTTATGGAAATCTCTCAGAATCAGCAAATTTCTTTGTCTTATCTTGAGCAGTTGTTTGCAAACTTGCGTCGTGCTGGTTTGGTTAAAAGTATGCGTGGCCCTGGTGGCGGATACTTAATTGCTCGTGCTGCTGGAGAAATTAGCGTTTTTGATGTTGTTGAGGCGGTTAGAGAAAAAGTAGACGTAACAAGCTGCGGTACTAAAATTATGCCGCGCGGTAAAACTAAGCAAGGGTGCAGGCCTGACCACTCTCAATGTAATGCGCACCATTTATGGGCAGCATTAACAGAGCATATTGAAAGTTTCTTGAAGCAAATTAGTTTGGCTGATGTATTGCGTAATAAGTTTACTAGCGATATTATCGTCAAAATTCAGGAGATTGAAGCTCCGTTAACAGATGCGGAAGAACAACGCCTTAGCGTATAAGGTATAAAAATATGCAGCCAGTTTACTTAGATAACAACGCAACAACAGTTCTAAAACCAGAGGTGATAGAAGCGATGAGCCAAGCACTTAATATGTTTGGTAACCCGTCTTCTACCCATCATTATGGTCGTGTTGCACGCCAGGCGATGGATGAAGCGCGTAGGGCGGTTGCTGATTTGGTTGGCGTACGTTCTGAGCAGGTTGTTTTTACTGCTGGTGGTACTGAAGCTAATAATATGGCTATTTATGGGGCGTTTATGGCATCTGAAGCCCGTAAAATTGTGCTAACAGCAACAGAGCATTCCTCTGTTTTAAAACAGGTGGCATCTTTGGTTGCATCTCAGGGTGCAGAGGCTGATTTTTTAAAGCTTAATGAATTAGGGCTGGTTGATTTACAGGCATTAGAAAATACCCTTAAAGAAGGTGATATTGCTGTTGTAACAGTGATGTATGCCAATAATGAAACGGGTATTATTCAGCCAATTGCTGATATTGCTGCTTTGTGTAAAAAGTACGCTGTGCCGTTTCATACCGATGCTGTACAGGTTGTGGGTAAGCAAGCTGTTAACTTTGCGGAATTGGGTTGTAATACACTAAGTCTTTCTTGCCATAAATTTGCAGGGCCTAAAGGCGTTGGCGCTCTCATTGTAGATGGTAAAACAGCGTTAGAGCCTCTAGTGATTGGTGGTGGACAAGAACGCGGACGCCGTGGTGGCACAGAAAATACATTAGGTATTGTAGGTGCAGGTGAAGCGATAAAACAAGCGCAAGCCATGCAAAAAGACATGCCAAGAGTGCAAGCGTTAAGGGATAAAACAGAACAAGCCCTTAAAAATGTAAGTAATGAAATTATTATTGTGGGTGAAAATAGCCCACGTATGCCGCATTGTTTAAGTGTGATAACGCCTGGTCTAGAAGGTGAGCTTGCTGTAATGAGTATGGATATGAAGGGCATTTGCGTCTCTCATGGTTCTGCTTGTTCTAGTGGTAAGATTGAACCTTCGCATGTGCTTAAAGCGCTGGGATATTCAGACGATTTAGCAAAATGCGGATTAAGAATTGCTTTTAGTTGGCAAAATACAGATGAAGATGCGGATAAGTTTATAGAAGCTTTTTCGGAAATTTATAAAAGAATAAAAGGTTAAAGAAAATGCAAAAACGTGCAGATATGCCCATTTATTTAGACTATATGGCAACTACGCCATGTGATCCACGTGTTGTGGATGAAATGTTACCTTATTTTACGGAAAAATCGGGTAATGCGGCGTCGCGTTCTCATGCCTACGGCTGGGAATCTGAAGAAGCTGTTGAAAAAGCACGTGGGCAAATTGCATCTTTAATTGGTGCTTCTGCTAAAGAGATTGTGTTTACATCTGGCGCGACAGAATCGAATAACTTGGCGATTAAGGGCCTAGCTTCTTTTGAAAAAGAAAAAGGTAAGCACATTATTACCGTACAAACAGAACATAAATGTGTTTTAGATACTTGCCGTCATTTAGAAGATGAAGGTTACGACATTACTTATTTACCTGTGCAAGATAGTGGTTTGATTGATTTACAGTTGCTTAAGGATAGTATTCGTGAAGATACGATTTTAGTTTCTGTGATGACAGCTAATAACGAAATTGGTGTAGTGCAACCTATTTCTGAAATTGGTGCAATTTGCCGTGAAAAAGGTGTTAAATTCCATACAGATGCAGCACAGGCTTTTGGTAAGATTGCTATTGATGTGAATGATATGAATATTGATATGCTTTCAATTTCTGGTCATAAAATTTACGCACCTAAAGGTATTGGTGCTTTGTATGTACGTCGTAAACCACGCGTGCGTTTAAAAGCTCTTATTCATGGCGGTGGCCATGAACGTGGCATGAGAAGTGGTACGCTACCAACAGCACTTATTGTTGGTTTAGGTAAAGCGGCTGAAATTGCAGCATCTGAAATGCAAGAAGAGCAAGCGCGCTTGCTTTCTTTGCGCACACGTATGTACGACAAACTACATGCAGAGCTAGATGAAATTTATTTAAATGGCGATTTAGAGAACCGTATTTCTGGCAACTTGAATATTTCTTTTGCTTATGTAGAAGGTGAATCATTAATGATGGCGGTACGTGATTTAGCTGTGTCTTCTGGTTCAGCCTGCACATCGGCCTCTTTAGAGCCAAGTTATGTTTTACGTGCTTTAGGTGTAGGTGAGGAACTTGCTCATACATCTTTACGTATTAGTATTGGTCGTTTTACAACAGAAGAAGAAGTTGATTCTGCTTGTTCAACAATTATTACAGCCGTAAATAAATTGCGTGAAATGAGCCCACTTTGGGAAATGGCGCAAGAAGGTATTGATATTACAAAAATTGAGTGGGCAGGCCACTAAGGCGCGCACTTAAAATATTTTAAGGAGAAGTAAAATGGCATACTCAGATAAAGTAATTGATCACTACGAAAACCCACGTAACGTAGGCAGCATGGATAAAGCAGATACCCATGTAGGTACAGGACTTGTTGGTGCCCCTGCTTGTGGTGATGTGATGAAACTACAAATTAAAGTAAACGATGAAGGCATTATTGAAGATGCTAAGTTTAAAACATTTGGTTGCGGCTCTGCTATTGCGAGTTCTTCTTTGGCAACAGAAATGCTTAAAGGGCGTACGTTAGAAGAAGCAACAGAAATTAAGAACATGGATATTGCGACAGAGCTTGAATTACCACCTGTTAAAATTCATTGTTCTGTGCTTGCAGAAGATGCTATTAAAGCCGCGATTGAAGATTACAAATCTAAGTCGTAAAGAAAGACCTGTTAGATGTCATTAATTAAAGTAAGTGATGCCGCTGCAGAACGCATGCGTTCTATGCTAGAAAATAGAGGTACGCCAGATGCTTATATTAGATTTGGTGTAAAAACAGCGGGCTGCTCGGGCTTAGGCTATAAGCTTGAATTTGCAGATGAAACGCAGTTAGGAGATGAGGTGTTAGAAGTGGCGCCCCATGTGAAAGTGTTGATTGATGCAAAATCTTTAATTTATGTTATTGGCACTGAAGTTGATTATAAAGAAGAGAAACTACGCTCTGGGTTCGTGTTTGAAAATCCAAACAAAAAAGGCGAATGTGGCTGTGGTGAATCTTTCACTGTATAAAATGTAATTCTGTAGGTGTCTGAATGAATCATTGCTGGAATTGCAAAGGCTCTTTTGAAAAAGCATCTGTTTTTTGTCCAACTTGTGGGGCAATTTGCGGTGCTTATTCTGGAGATTACTTTGAGCTTTTTGGCCTTGAGGCAGATGTGAATGTGGATGTTATGGCTCTTGAGACGGCATATCTTGATTTGCAAAAAAAGACGCACCCTGATCATTTTGCATTAAAAAGCCTAACAGAGCAGATGCAAGCAATAGAATTTACGGCGTTACTGAATCTGGCTTATGAAACCTTACAAAGCCCATTAAAAACGGCTGTTTATTTGTTGAAACAACAAGGTATAGATGCTTTACCAGAAAGAGGGGGCGACACGCCACCTCAGCTTATGATGAAAAGTTTTGAAATGCATGAGTGTTTAGATGATATTGAGAGTTTAGAAGCACTTAGAGCATATAAAAAGCAAATTGAAGCAGAAGAAAAAGAGTTGATAGAGGCATTAGCGGCAGATATTCGTAATGCTTCTTTTGCACAAGCGGTAGAAAAAACGGTAGAGCTTAAGTTTATGGCAACTTTTTTTAAAGAACTAAGAATAAAACAAAAGAAACTGAAACATGCTTGATATTTTAGAGCCAGGACAACATAAAAAACGCCTTGCTGTGGGTATAGATTTAGGCACAACGAATTCTCTTATTTCTTATGTAAAAGATGGTGTGCATAAGGTTGTTACAGCAGAAAATGGTAAAAGGTTAGTGCCTTCTGCCCTTGCTTTGGTAGAAGGGCAAGTTGTTGTTGGCGCCAAAGCTGTAGAAACAGGCAAAGCTTTAAGGTCTGTTAAAAGGCTTATTGGTAAAACACTTCAGGATGAAGATGTGCAGAAATTTCAGCAAGATTGTCCTTATACAATAAGCAATGAGGATTTACTGAAAATTGATTTAGATGGTGAGAATATTTCTGTTATTGAAGCTTCTGCTTATATTTTAAAAGAGCTTAAAACACTTGCGGAAGCAGATTTGAACCAACCTGTTTTAGAAGCGGTAATTACAGTACCAGCCTATTTTAATGATGCACAACGTCAGGCAACTAAAGATGCTGCGGAGCTTGTTGGCTTAAATGTATTGCGTTTAATTAACGAACCCACAGCAGCAGCGCTTGCTTATGGATTAGATAAAAAAGCTCAAGGCACCTATGTTATTTATGACTTAGGTGGCGGTACTTTTGATATTTCTGTGCTTAAGCTAACAGAAGGTGTGTTTAAAGTTGTTGCAACACTTGGTGATACTGAGTTGGGTGGTGATGATTTTGATCGTATTATTTCTAAAAAATTAGGTTGTTCGATTACGGTTGCAAAGCAAATTAAAGAACGCTTAAGTTCTGGCGATACTGAAGAGCTTACAGAAGCAGAATGGCAAATGCTTGCTGAGCCTTTGTTGGGCAAAACTATATCTATGTTACAAGAAGTGCTAGAAGATGCTGAGCTTGATGTAGAAGATGTTGATGGTATTGTTATGGTTGGCGGTTCTACACGTATGCCAATTGTAAGAAATGCGATAGAGCGTTATTTTGGTCAAAAACCTTTAACAGATATTAACCCCGATGAAGTGGTTGCCCAAGGAGCTGCATTACAAGCACAGGCACTTTCTGGTGGAAGCCGTGAAGATATGCTGTTGTTAGATGTGACACCACTTTCTTTAGGATTGGAAACGATGGGGGGCCTAGTTGAAAAGGTTATTGAGCGCAATACACCGATTCCTATTTCGCGTGCGCAAGAGTTTACGACCTTTAAAGATGGCCAAACAGCAATGACGATTCATGTATTACAAGGTGAACGTGAGACGGTTGAAGAGTGTAGATCTTTAGCTAAATTTACGCTGAAAGGTATTCCGCCAATGGTAGCGGGCGAAGCCCGTATTATGGTTGTTTATTCTGTAGATGCTGACGGTATTTTAAAAGTAAAAGCACTTGAAAAAACAACAGGTACAGAAGCAGAGATAGAAGTTAAACCTTCTTACGGGTTATCACCTGAAAAAATGGTAGATATGTTAAAAGCTTCTGTTTTACATGCTAAGGATGATGTTGAAGAGCGTATGCTAAGAGAGGCGAGATTAGAACTTTCTCGTGCAATAGAAGCAGCGAAATCTGCCTTTAGTGCAGATAAAGAGCTTTTGGAAATAGAGAAGCAAAAAGTATTAGCATCTGCGATTGAAACCGCAGAACAAGGCTTAAAGCATACAGATAAAGATATGGTAGATGCTTGCTTAAGTCAGTTAGAAAAAGATTTTGAAGAATTTGCTGAAGCGCGTGTAAATGCGGCATTGAAAAAAACAATGGTTGGCAAAAATATAGATGAGGTACAAAATGGCGAATCAGTATAAGGTAATTTTTATTTTACCAACAGGTGAGCGAAAAGAAATTATGGCAGATGAGGGCGATAACCTGTTAGAAGTTGCCCACCATAATCATATAAATTTGGAAGGTGCTTGCGAAAGTGCGCTTGCATGCTCTACTTGCCATGTGGTTGTTAAAGATGGTTGGTTTAATAAATTAGATGAAGCTTCTGAAAAGGAAGAAGATTTGTTGGACTATGCTTTTGGTTTAACAAGTACGTCTCGTTTAGGTTGTCAAATTATTGTAGGACCAGAGACGGACGGTATTATTGTAGAAGTACCAAGAGCCACACGTAATATGATGGTAAGCTAGTTTGAATTAAAATTTAAAGAAAGAGTTAGTAAAATGAAATGGACAGATATTCAGGATATTGCAATTGAACTTGCAGAAAAACATGAAGATATTGACCCGACATATATTCGTTTTACAGATTTGCAAAAGCATGTGCTTGAGCTTGATGGGTTTGATGATGACCCTCAGCGTTGTAATGAAAAGATTTTAGAAGCAATTCAGGCAACTTGGTTGGAAGAGTTAGAATAAGATATATAATAAACTTCTTAAGCTATTTATTTTAATTTGCCCCTTGAAAAAGGGGCTTTTTTAACCTACATTAGCCCAGTTATTACAGTAATTTAGACGATAATTAAAGCGATATTAAGATAATGGATTTTAAAGTAAAACAACTTGTACCCGGTAAAACGCCTGCAGAAACCACTGTTGTAGTGGCTATGTCTGGTGGGGTGGATTCCTCATGCGTGGCAGCTCTTTTAAAAAATGCAGGTTACAACTGCATTGGTATTACGCTACAGCTATGGGATTACACACCCGCTTCTGAAGGTGGTAAAAAAGCAGGTACTTGCTGTGCATTAGATGATGTTTATGATGCAAGGCGTGTGTGCCAAGATATTGGTATTCCGCATTATGTACTTAATTATGAGTCTGAATTTCAGGAAAAGGTTGTTGATGATTTTGTAGATACTTATTTACAAGGGGCAACGCCAATACCCTGTGTGCGTTGTAATCAGCGTATTAAATTTGATTCTCTGCTTGATAAGGCAAAAGCCTTGGGGGCAGATGTATTAGTGACGGGCCATTATATTCGTAAAGATAAGCTTGAAAATGGTAAAGCTGCTTTAAAAACGGGCTTGGATCCGCAAAAAGACCAATCTTACTTCTTATTTACAACAACGCAGGATCAGTTGGATTTTGCTGACTTTCCGTTAGGTGAACTTACCAAAGATGAAACACGTGAATTAGCTAAAAGCTTAGGTCTGCACATTCATAATAAAAAAGATAGTCAAGATATTTGCTTTGTACCAGGTGGTAATTATCGTGAAGTTGTGACAAAGTTTGCACCTGAAGCGGCTGAAGAAGGTAACTTTATTAATACTAAAGGCGAAGTTTTAGGTAAACACCCCGGTATTATTAATTTTACTGTTGGGCAGCGCAAAGGTTTAGGCATTGCTTTAGGTGAGCCTATGTATGTTGTAGCGATTGATAAAGATACAAAATCAGTTGTGCTGGGTACAAAAGAAGAGTTGGGAACAACTACTTTTTATGTAGATGATTTGAACTGGATAGGTGAAGGCGATATTAAAGAACGTGAAGTACGTGTAAAAGTACGCTCAACTCATGAAGGTGCTTTAGCGCGTATTACCGATATTGGCAATAGTCGTGTTGAGGTTGAAATGTATGAACCAGAAGCTTTTGTAGCCCCTGGGCAGGCGGCTGTTTTTTATGAAGAAAATCGTATGCTAGGTGGTGGTTGGATTAGAACAAAGCGCCATGAAGCGGCAGAAACTTTTGGGCAAAAAGTAACAATTAAAATAGCATAAGTGCTGTTATTTTAAACTATGTAGAAAAGAGATCTTTACTAAGATCTCTTTTTTTATAAACCAAGGCTTGTAAAATATACCTATTGTGTCAATATGATTATGCACATCCACTTTACTACCGTTTAAAAAAGCAATTTCTGCATAATCCTTTACGGTAGACTCTTAGGAGTTCATATGAATAAAGAAAAACTGTTTAATCTGTTGACTGAATTCGACCAGAAAACAGGTCAGAAGCAGGCCGATACAGCTGTGGAAATTTTTACAATGACTGCTGCTGGCGGGGTAACAGATCCGCGTGCATCAATTGAGTACGTGAAAGCTGTTGAAAAGCTAGAAAACCCAGAATATTGGCAAACACTGTATCGTTTGACCAGCGTGGGCATTTCTGCTCTTCGAGCGTTGAGTATGATTTTTGCTCATGCCAAAGGTCAATACCCAGAGCTTGAAGAAGAGCTCCAAGATCTTGAAGCTGAAGGGCAAAAAACAGATGCCGAAGCTGCTTATGAGGCTGAATTCCAGGCTTTGTTAGAGCAAGAAGAGGCTGATGTTGTAGCAGCATAAAACGAAACACAAAAAAGCAGGCTTATGCCTGCTTTTTTGTGTTTTTAAGCCTAATAACTTAAGATAAGTGTATTTTGTTGTGTTGTGCCATTTGTTTGCTCAATCACAATTGATTTTTGCAAAGATTTGGCTAAAGTATCCCTTAAAACGATAAGTCGTTCTATTTGGATTTTAGGGCGATCAGAAGGTAAAACAACCTTAAATTCTGTCGCGTTTTCTTTTTTAGCCATGGCGATAAGCGCATCTAAAAACTTACGGTCATCTTTATGAATCCAACGATTGTCTTTACGGTAGGGGATTTTATACTCTCCCGCAAATGCAGCTGTGGAAATAACAGATGTTAATAAAGCAAGTATAAAAATACGCATCAGTAAATCCTTATTCTTCTACAACGTTAAAGGCTTGGTTGATCAGGCGCTGGTTGTAGTCAATATCTGCTGACTCTTTAAGAGAAAGCATAAATTGTGCGTAAAGTGCATTACGCTGATCTGCTTTTAGTTTTTCTGCAAACTCGTCGCGCATTTCTTTACTGATATTTGCAACAGATGTGTCTGTTACTTCAACCAGAGCGTAGCCTTTTTCTGTTTTAAGTGGCGTTGTTACAAGCCCCTTAGAAGGAATAGAAAATGCAGCTGTGCGTACGTTTTCTGCAATAGCGTCGCTACCTGCTTGACGAGCAACATCTAGATAAGAAGTAAGACCTGACTTAATACCTTGTTGGCGCATAACTGCTTTTAGGCTAGAGCCTGCTTGCACCTGTTTAACCATTGTTTCAGCAAGACCTTTTAAAGCTTCTTGTGTTTGCAGTTCTAGGTATGCTTTACGCACTTCTTGTTTAACTTCTGTAAATGGCTTGAGCATAGCAGGAGTAACAGAAGATACTTTTACATAACCTTCAGATTTATCATCGAACGTAAGTAGGATAGATGTTTCTCCTTCATCTAGTGTAAAGAGTTCATTCACAACAGTTGCAGGGAAGTCCGTTGCCGCTTCTTGTGTTGTTTCTTTAATTGTTGTCAGCTCAAGGTTATTTTCTTGTGCAACTTTTGCAAGGTCTTCACCTGAGGCAAGAGCATCTTCCACCGTTGCGATAAGATCATCATAAGCGTTTTCAGCTTGCTCTAGTTTAAGTTCTTTTACAATTTGTGCACGTACTTGGTCAAAGCTTTGCGGTTTTGCAGGAATAATTTCCTTCACTTTAATAATATTAAGACCGAAAGGTGTTTCAATCGCTTTGCTTACTTCGCCTTCTTTTAGTGCAAACGCGGCTTTTTCGAAGCTAGGAGAAAGTTCGCCCATGGCAATAAGACCCATATCGCCACCGTTTTCTTTTGTTAAAATGTCGGTGCTATGTTTTTTAGCAACTTCTGCAAAATCTTTACCAGCCTCTAGTTCTGCACGTACTTTTTGCGCTTTTTCTTTGCTATCTACAGCAATACGGCTTAGGTGACGGCGTTCTTTAGAAATATAGAGGTCTTTATGGTTTTCGTACATATCACGTGCTTGAGCTTCTGTAATATTAATAGATTGCTCTAAGCGTTCTAGAGAAAGAACAAGCATTTGACCTGAGCGTTTTTCCTCTGTCATGTATAACGCAGATGTGGCTTCATAGTGGCCTTTTAGTTGATCTTCTGTCGCTTGTGCTTTGTTTTTAAGATGCTTTTCTGTAAGTGTTAGCATGTTGATGTCACGTAGTTCATACTCTGTTTGTAAACCACGTTCTAGCGCTTTTTCATTCACAAAGCCAACTTCATTAAAGATAGACAGAAGCTGTGCACGGACAAGATCTTTCGCTAAAGATGTTTCAAAGCTTTCTGGTGTTAAACCTGCATTAAGAAGTACGTTTTTATAAATAGTAGGGTCAAATTGACCTTCTTCATTTGCAAAATCACGCATTTGCTTAATGTAGTCTAAAATAATGTCGTTGCTGGCAACAAGGTTAAGTTCTTTAGAAATATCGGTAATAAGTGCGCGGTCTACATTTTGTTGTAAAATACGGTTGCGTGTTTCAGCTTGAATCGCATCACGAATACCTTCTGGTAGCATCGCAAGTTGTTTTGCTTGAGCAGATGTTTGGTTTTGGTAATCTCTTGCTAAATCATACACAGAAACCTGTACTTTGTTGACTTTAACAGCAGTAGTTGGCACTTGTGCTTGGATCATATCGCTGACACCCCAGCCGACAAAGCTAATAATGACAAGGGCAAGAATGCCTCTAAATAACCATGATTCAGTATGACGACGCATAAACTCTAGCATAATAAAAACCTTATTTTTCTCGTTGCTTGTATTTTGACTTAATAATGTCTGAAATAATGCCAATTTTTCGGGTAATTAGCAAACTTTAATTGCTTTTTTGCTATAATATCTGCTAGTTTTTAATGGAAAAACCATTCATGCACCACATCATAAAATAATGTGTCATGGTAAAAATAATAAAAATGGAGTCTTAAATAATGCCTGAAAATAAATTAATAGTTGGTAACTGGAAGATGAATGGCCACCGCCATATTTGGAAATCTTTAACGCAAGACATTATTAATGGCTCAAAAAATTTTACATCTGAAATTGTACTTTGCCCGCCCTTTTTGGGCATTGGTGGAGTTATCCATAAAATTGAGGAAAATGAGTCCTCTATTAAAGTAGGCGCGCAGAATGTTGCACGCTTTGAAGGTGGTGCACATACAGGTGACATAAGTGCAGGTATGCTAAAAGACGTTGGTTGCAAGTACGCTATTATTGGGCATTCTGAGCGTCGATTAGGGCATAATGAAACAAATAGTCGTATTAATTTAAAGGCAACTCTTTGTTTGGAAAGTGGTATTTCTCCGATTTTATGTATAGGAGAAACTGAAGCAGAGCGTGTTGCGCACCAAACCTTACCTATTTTAGAAGAGCAAATAGAGGAGGGCTTAAAAAATTTAAAACCTACACTGAATACACCTATTATTGTCGCTTACGAGCCTGTTTGGTGTATTGGTACAGGTAACGTGCCAGATAACAATACAATTAAAGATATTTTTAGGTTTATGCGTAAGACGTTAGAGCAGATGTACGATGCCTATATTGCCGATGATATTTATTTATTGTACGGCGGTTCTGTTACAGAAGAAAATGCAGCGGATATTATGGCCATTGAAAATGTAGATGGCGTGCTTGTTGGTGGAGCATCTTTAAAGGCAGAAAGCTTTTTAGCTATTGCAAAATCGGCGGAATAAATGTATAAAGACCTCCTATAAATAACTAATTTGAAAAAGTTAAGGTAAAATAATGCTAGATTCTTTTCTATTTGTAATGCACATGCTTTCAATCGTTGCTGTTGTGATTTTGGTTCTTTTACAGCGTGATTCTGGCGGTTTAGGTGGTCTTGCTGGTGGTGGTAACTCTAACAGTCTTATGTCTGCTTCTTCTTCTGGTAATGCGATGACACGTGCAACTTATATTGCAGCAACTATTTTTATGGTTCTTTCTCTTGTTATGGCAATGCGTGCTGCAGGTGATGGTGCGAGCCAATCTGTTGTTGATGCAATGCAGGTAGAAATACAAGAAACAATTGCTGAACCTAAATTACCAGAGCCAGTAACGAATCCAGATACTGAATAAATCTGATACCTTAAGCTTTTAAGCGAATAAAAAATGGCACCTTAATAAGGTGCTATTTTTTTTTGCTCTACTTAAGCAATGGAGGGGTATTACATATTTAAAATATCTGCTTTTGTACTGCCGACAATGGTCATGACTTCTGCTTGTAATTGAATAGGGACATTGAGTTCCTCTAATGTATCATTTAAACATTCAGCAACAGCATTAAAATCATCCTCTATTAAATCTAGGTCTTTGTGCGCCATTCTTAGTGATTGACCTTCGTATCTAGAATGTCCACCAAAGGCATAGGTCATAAACTCTTTTTGTTTGTTGATAAGTTTATCCATATCCGTATGCGTAAAAAAATGGTTAATTCGCTCATCATTAAGTACTTTTTTATAGAAAAGATCGACTGCTGCATTTACCGCAGGTTCTCCGCCGAGTTGTTCATATAATGATTTTTTAGCGCTCTCTAATTGCATAATGCTAATCCTTTCTATAGAATGTTTTTTGGTAGGGTTATTCTATATATAAAAGAAATAAATACCGACTGAAATTAAGCAATAATTGTATGAGGATATAGCTCTAATGGCTCAAATATTAAAGGTACTAGGTCGAGAAATTCTTGATTCACGTGGGAATCCAACTGTAGAGGTTGATGTGATAACATCTTCTGGCGCATTTGGGCGTGCAGCAGTACCTTCTGGTGCGTCAACTGGGTCGCGTGAAGCGATTGAAAAAAGAGATGAAGATGAGAGTCGTTATCTGGGTAAGGGTGTAACGCAGGCTGTAGATGCTGTAAATAATGAACTTGCACAAGCTGTACTAGGTCGCTCTGTTTTAAATCAAAAAGATATTGATGATGCTTTACGTGCGGCAGATGATACACCAAATAAAGAAAATTTAGGTGCGAATGCAATTTTGGGTGTTTCTTTAGCTGTGGCTAAGGCGCGCGCTATGCATTTAGGCGTGCCCCTTTATAAAGCGATTACAACAGAAAAAGCGATTACATTACCAACACCAATGATGAACGTGATTAATGGTGGTTCTCATGCTGATAATAGTTTAGATATTCAGGAATTTATGGTTGTGCCTGTAGGTGCAGAAACATTTAAACAGGCATTGCAAATGGGTGCAGAAGTCTTCCATACGCTTAAAAAACTATTAAAAGCTGAAGGTTATAATACAGCAGTAGGGGATGAAGGTGGTTTTGCACCAAGTTTTAAAACAAATGAAGAGGCGCTGAGCTGGTTATGTCGTGCCGTGGAGCAAGCAGGGTATCAGCTAGAAGAAGATTTTGTTTTTGCGCTAGATGCTGCAGCTTCTGAATTTTATAATAAAGATAAAGATTGTTACCATTTTGCATATGAAAACAGGGATTTAAAAGCTCAAGAGCTTGTTGATTACTATGTTGAACTTTGTGATAAGTTTCCGATTGCTTCCATTGAGGATGGCTTAGATGAGTCTGACGATAAAGGTTGGCAACTGATTACAGAAAAACTAGGCGCGTCTATTCAGCTTGTTGGCGATGATTTGTTTGTGACAAATAAAGAAATACTTGCACGTGGTATCGACAAGAAAATGGCGAACTCTATTTTAATTAAGGTTAACCAAATTGGCACACTTACAGAAACTCTAGAAACGATGGCTATGGCGCAAGATGCGGGTTACACATCGGTTGTTTCTCATAGAAGTGGTGAAACAGAGGATGCTACAATTGCAGATTTAGCTGTTGCGACAAATGCAGGGCAAATTAAAACAGGTTCTTTAAGCAGAACTGACCGAACAGCTAAATATAATCAGCTGTTGCGTATTGAAGAAGAGCTTGGTGATGAGGCTTTGTATTTAGGAGCTAAAGCTTTTTGTTAAAAAGGTTTTTTGTATTGTTTTAAAGCAGCGCAATTTGCGCTGCTTTTTTTATGAATACGCCAAAATGAAACACTGTGTTTTTTGTGTGACGTAACAGCTCTGTTACAGGGGCAAAGTTTAACATTCAAATCTGTGTTTTTTTATATGCACAAATAAAAAAAGCGGTGCTACTATGCTTTTATGTGGATATTGAGAGAACTATTTAAACATTCTAAAACTTTATTCTTACCGGTAGCGGTGCTACTGGTCTTCACTTATGTATATTATCATTTGTTTACTGGTGATAGAAGTTTGTGGGTTTGGTATGGTTTAAATGAGCAGGTGAATCAAATGAAGATTGAAAATGCTTTATTAAATGAGCGCCATGCTGAATTAGAGCATAAAGTATTGCGTTTAAAGCCAGAATCTCTTGATGTTGACTATCTTGATGAACGTGTTCGTGAGTCTTTGCCTGTTTTGCGTCGTAATGAACGCGTTATTTATCTTTCTCGATAAATAAAAACTATCCTCTTTTTGTGTGCAGCGCACCATTTATATGACTTGCATTTTTCTGTGCTAAAGCATATGTTTGAGCTGTTCAGAAATACTATAAATATATAAAGAGAACAAATAACAATGACAGCCGTTACAAAGCTTTCCAATCATAGAGCTTCAAAAGAAGAACTATTGAATTATTATGAGCAAATGTTGCTCCTACGTCGTTTCGAAGAGCGTGCCGCTCAATTATATACTCAAGGTCAAATTGCAGGTTTTTGCCATTTATATATTGGCCAAGAAGCTGTGCTGACTGGCATTAAGGCTGCAACAAAGCCAGAAGATGATCAAATTACATCTTACCGCTGCCACGCACATGCTATTGCTTGCGGTGTTGAACCTGAAGCTGTTATGGCTGAGCTCACAGGCCGAGAAACGGGCGTGTCTAAAGGTAAAGGTGGCTCGATGCATATGTTTGACCCAGAAAAACACTTCTGGGGTGGTCATGGTATTGTAGGTGCGCAAATTTCTTTAGGTACAGGTATTGCTTTTGCAAATAAATACCGTGGTGATGACACAATTTGTGTGGCTTATATGGGTGATGGTGCTTTGCATCAAGGTCAGGTTTACGAATCATTCAATATGGCTAAGTTGTGGGATTTACCAGTTCTTTATATTATTGAAAATAACGAGTACGCGATGGGTACATCTGTACAGCGTTCAGCAGGTAATGTTGAGCTTTACAAACGTGGTGAAAGCTTTGGTATACCAGGCAAGCAAGTAGATGGTATGGATATTTTAGCGGTAAAAGCAGCAGTTGAAGAAGCCGCTGATTATATTCGCTCAGGCAAAGGCCCTTATTTGCTAGAAATGAAGACATATCGTTACCGTGGGCATTCAATGTCTGACCCTGCGACATATCGTAGTAAAGAAGAAGTACAGAATATGAAAGAGCATCGTGACCCAATTCAGCAAGTTACAAATATGCTTGTGGAAGAACATGCGGTTAAAGAAGAAGATTTGAAAGCGATTGATTCTGAAATTAAAAAACGTATTAAAGAGGTTGCAGAACATGCAACGACTTCGGCTCTGCCAAATGAGTCTGAACTTTATACAGATATTATGCCAGAATAAAGGTAAGGAAGAAGAATATGACAGAATTACGTACAGTGCCAACACGTGATGCTATCCGTGACGGAATGGCAGAAGAAATGCGCCGTGATGAAAATGTCTTCCTTATGGGAGAAGAGGTGGCAGATTACCAAGGTGCTTATAAGTGTTCTCGTGATTTGGTACAAGAATTTGGTGCCAAACGTGTGATTGATACACCTATTACAGAGCATGGTTTTGCTGGTATCGCTGTAGGTGCAGCAATGACAGGTTTACGTCCAATCGTTGAGTTTATGACATGGAACTTTGGTATGCAGGCCATTGACCAAATTATTAACTCTGCTGCTAAAACATATTATATGTCAGGCGGTTTAGTAAGTTGCCCTATTGTCTTTCGTGGACCTAATGGTGCGGCGGCGCGTGTTGCTGCTCAGCATAGTCAAGAATACTCAAGCTGGTACGCACATGTACCAGGTTTAAAAGTTGTATCTCCTGCAACTGCGGCAGATGCAAAAGGCCTTCTTAAGGCTGCAGTGCGTGACAATGCACCTGTAATTGTACTAGAAAATGAGTTGCTATATGGCGTAGAAGGTGATGTAGCAGATGGTGATGACGCTATTGTAGAAATTGGTAAAGCACGTATTGCACGTACGGGTTCAGATGTCACAATTGTTGCTCATTCTATGATGGTTATTAAAGCTCTAGAAGCTGCTAAAACATTAGAAGCAGAAGGTATAGATGCCGAAGTGATTGATTTACGTACCATCCGCCCACTAGATGAACAAGCTATTTTAAACTCTGTTGCTAAAACAAACCGTCTTGTCATTGCAGAAGAAGGTTGGGCATTTGCTGGCTTAGGTGCAGAAATTGGCCAAATGGTAATGGAACGTAGCTTTGATGATTTAGATGCGCCTGTTGAGCGTGTTACAGGTAAAGATGTACCTTTACCATATGCAGAAAATTTAGAACAACTTGCGCTTCCACAGCCTGCTGAAATTGTGGAAGCAGTTAAGAAAACACTCTATAAGGATTAGGATAGAAAAATGCCAATTGATGTGTTAATGCCAAAACTTTCGCCAACAATGACAGAAGGCCGTTTGGCAAACTGGACTGTAAATGTGGGCGATGAAGTTTCTATGGGTGATATTATTGCCGAAGTAGAAACAGACAAAGCAACAATGGAAGTTGAAGCAACAGAAGATGGTAAAATTCACCAAATTTTAGGTGAAGTCGGTAATATGATTACAGTAGGTGCACCTATTGCTGTACTTGCAGAAGATGGTGAAGATGTACCTGCTGATTATAAGCCGGAAGTAAAAGCCGAACCTGTTGAACAAAAGGCAGAAGAAACACCTGCCGCAGCACCTACATCGGTAGAAGCACCTGCTGCGGTATCTGCACCAGCTCCCGTTGCTGTACAGCCTGTGGCGGCTCCTGCACCTGTAATTGCACCAACAGCACCAACGGCTAATGGTAAGGTTACAGCAAGCCCGTTAGCTAAGCGTTTGGCTGATTGGTATAATTTACCTCTTGAGCAAATTCCAGGTTCTGGACCTAATGGTCGCATCGTGAAAAAAGATGTGATGGATGTAAAAGAAAACGGGTTGCCACAAACAGCATCAGCTGGTGGTAGTTTTGGTCTTTCTTATACACCAACAGCACCAAAAGCGCAGACAAAAGAAGAGCTTTCGATGATGCGTCGTACAATTGCGCAACGTCTTACAGAATCTAAGCAATCCGTACCGCACTTTTATTTAACAGCAGATGTGCGCATGGATAAACTTCTTGAAATGCGTCAAGAAATTAACGCAGCTGCTAATGGTGCTTATAAACTTACAGTAAATGATTTTATTATTAAAGCTTGTGCTTTGGCTCTGCGTGATAATCCTCATGCGAATGCATCATTCCAAGGTGATCATTTATTGCATTTGGGTGATATTGATATGGCTGTAGCTGTGGCAATTGATGGTGGTCTTATTACACCAATTTTACGTCAAGCAGACCAAAAACCATTGCCTGTGCTTTCTACAGAAATGAAACAGCTTGCCGTTAAAGCAAAAGAAGGTAAATTGCAACCGCACGAATACCAAGGCGGTGGATTTTCTATCTCTAACTTAGGAATGTACGGTGTTAAAGAATTTAAGGCGATTGTGAACCCACCACAAGCTTGTATTTTAGCTGTGGGTGCGTCGGAAGAAAAAGTTGTTGTTGATAACGGCGATATGAAAGTCGCATCAGTTATGACTGTTTCTTTAAGTGTAGATCATCGTGTTATTGATGGTGCTTTGGGTGCCGAAGTTTTAGCATCTATTAAAGACTATCTGCAGAACCCAATTAAGATGGTTCTTTAGGAAGGATAAAAATATGTCTCAACAATTTGATACAGTTGTTATTGGCGCTGGTCCTGGTGGTTATGTTGCAGCAATTCGTGCCGCTCAACTTGGCCAGAAAGTCGCTATTATTGAAAAAGAACACCTAGGTGGCATTTGCTTGAACTGGGGTTGTATCCCAACGAAAGCGCTTTTAAAAGCATCAGAAACTTATGCAACCATTCAGCATGCTGCTGATTTTGGTATCCATGTTAAAGGTGATGTAGATGTTAACGTAAAAGAACTTGTGCAGCGCTCACGCAGTGTTGCAGACACACTATCGGGCGGTATTGGCTTTTTAATGAAAAAGAACAATATTACAACACTTATGGGTGCCGCTAAATTTGTTTCTAAAACAGAAATTGAAGTCACAGATAAAGATGGTAAAACAGAGTCAGTTTCTTCTAAAAACTTTGTTGTAGCAACAGGTGCGCGTCCGCGTCAGATCCCTGGTGTGCTAGAGGCTGATGGTAAAAATATTTGGACATATTACGAAGCTATGGTGCCAGAAAAAATGCCAAAGTCTTTACTGGTTATTGGTGCAGGTGCCATAGGTATTGAATTTGCTTCTTTTTATGCAACATTTGGTGTTGATGTAACTGTTGTTGAAGGTTTAGACTGTATTTTACCAGTTGAAGATGCAGAAGTTTCTAAAATGCTTGAAAAATCATTAAAGAAACGCGGTATTAAAATTATGACAGGCGCTAAAGTACAAGAGCTGAAATCTAACAAGTCTGACGTTTCTGCTACAATTGAAAATGCAAAAGGTAAAGAAGAGAAGACCAAATTTGATAAAGCCATTCTCGCCATTGGTGTTCAGGGGAATGTTGAATCTTTAGGCCTAGAAGTATTAGGCGTAGAGCATGAACGCGGTATTATTAAAGTAGATAGCCAATACCGTACTAATGTACCTGGTATTTGGGCAATTGGTGATATTGTTGGGCGTCAGGCGCTTGCACATGTGGCTTCTCATGAAGGTGTTATTTGTGCCGAAGCAATTGGTAAATATAATCATACACATGAAATGGACTACGATAATGTGCCGGGCTGTACTTATTGTACGCCACAAGTTGCTTCTACAGGTTTAACAGAAGAGCGCGCCAAAGCAGAAGGTTATAACATTAAAGTTGGTAAATTTATGTACCAAGCTAATGGTAAAGCTAAAGCAATTGGTGAAGAAGATGGTATGGTAAAAACTATCTTTGATAAAGACAGTGGCGAGCTTTTGGGTGCACATATTATTGGTGCAGAAGCAACGGAAATGATTTCTACATTTGTTTTAGGTAAACAGCTTGAAACAACAGAAGAAGATCTTATTGCGACATGCTTCCCGCACCCGACTCTTTCTGAAATGCTGCATGAGTCTGTACTTGCTGCAGAAGGTCGCACCCTTAATGCCTAAGGGTATTAAGTAGGTATATAGATTAAAAAGCCGCTCAAATTATGAGCGGCTTTTTTGGGTTAGAGTCGTTAATAGAATACTGTGATGGCCATAATAAGAGAAAGACAAATCAGGATATATCCACCAATGGGATAACCAGATGAGATTTCACTTAATTCGTACTCACGTCTTTTGTAAACAATAAAGGTCGTTACCCAAGTAAAGAAACTACCAAGGAAGATAATGCAGATATCATCCAGAATTTCACCCGTTTCAATAGGGTATAGCAAAAGTTTATAGGCAATAAGCCAGCTGATATTGCTGGGGTTAAAAATATTGAATAGAAAAATTCCCCAATGGGTTTTAAATCCTGCTTTTTGCGGTGGTTTATTATGGTTCACAATAAGGAATCCACCTAAAAAGAAGAGTATAATCATAAAAGAAATTTGGGCTTGGTATTCATATTCAATAAAAATTTCATGAATATTTTTGAAAAATATGAGCGTGGCCGCAGTAAGGCACATCACCGCTAAAACTTGGGTAGATGCAATTTTACCTGCGCCAATATAGCCATGTTCTTGTCGCTGTCGTAGTGCAATAATATAACTTACACCCAGCGGAAAACTTAGCGCAATACCCAGCGCAAACTGGATAATAATAGGGTTATCCAATGCAAAATTTTGGATAAGAATATGCGGATTACCAATTGCAGAAAGGCCTTGTGTGATAAGGCCTGATAAAGAGTTAAGTAGGTTCATAAGAACTCCAAAGGAAGGAAAAGTCTTCTACGTTATGCTCTTTTGAGATGATAAATGCAAGGCTTTTAGAAAAAATATTTAATACAAAGGCTTGTACCAATAATTAATACAAGAATGCCGCCTATAGGTATTTTTTTGGCTGATGACTTTTGAGCTTTTTGTTTTTCGCGTAGGTTTGGTACAAATTTTAGTACAGATAACCAAGTTAATATTGCACCGGTTGCGATAACAGCGATATTGCTAAATACAGGTATGCCATCTTCAGTGGGTGAGACCAATAATTTATATGTGATGAGAGCGAGGGTGTTCCCAGGGTTAAAAAGTGTAATACTTAAAACAAAAAAATGTAATTTAAGTCCCGCTTTGGGTGGTGTTTTTTCATGTTGCCGTATCATCATTAATCCTAAGATTAAAAAGATAATACCCATAATAAGGTTAAGTTGATTTTGATGATTTCTGAATTCATCAACAATAATGTTGTATGAGGTGAAAACGATGAAAGCGATAATAGCATCTGCGCTTACACAGGTTAAAGCCACTTTGAAACCTGCAAAAAAACCATGATGATTACGTTGCTTAAGGGCAATAACGGTAACAACACCTAAAGGCATCGCGAAAATCATACCAATAACAAATGCAAAAAGATAGGGATGATTCCCAGTGTGTTCATGTATAAGAGTTAAGAGTTCTTGCATTTAATAGTTCTTTGTTCATTATGATTTAAATAATGAGCTATACTCTGACGTTTTAACAGACAAAAAGCAAGTTTTAATCTTGCTTTTTAAGGCGCATAAGATAATAATAATTTCCATGAAACAAGCAATAAAAATCCATATAGAAGAAGAGGCAACTTCTAAGCCTTACCACAAGCGCAATACCGATTGGGTAGAGGGCGCACCTCTTGGTGAAGTTGATCTTAAAGATAAAAAACCTGACTGGCTACGTGTGCGTGCGCCACAATCAAAAACATACCATGATTTAGTAAGCCGTGTGAAAGACCAGAAACTTCATACTGTTTGCCAAGAAGCTGCTTGTCCTAATATTGGGGATTGTTGGGCCTCTGGCCATTTAACGGTTATGATTGCTGGAGATGTTTGCACAAGGTCATGTGCTTTTTGTAATGTTAAAACAGGTAAACCATTACCTTTAGATACTGAAGAGCCTAAAAATCTCTCTAATATGGTGGCAGAACTGGGGCTTAAACATGTTGTAATCACTTCTGTAGATCGAGACGATTTAGAAGATGGTGGCGCAGCGCACTGGGCAGAATGTGTACGCCTTATTAAAGAAAAAGCACCAGAAACAACAATTGAAATTTTAACACCTGATTTTAGAAAAACAGAAAGTAGTATTGATATTGTTGCAGATGCTAAACCAGACGTCTTTAATCATAACTTAGAAACAGTGCCACGTTTGTATGCGACTGTTCGTCCTTCAGCACGTTACTTTAGTAGTTTGCGTTTGTTGCAACGTGTTAAAGAACGTCATCCAGATACATTTACAAAATCAGGGATTATGGTTGGTTTAGGTGAAACACGTGCAGAAGTGTTGCAGGTTATGAATGATATGCGTGCCGCAGGGGTGGACTTTTTAACCATTGGTCAGTATTTAAGGCCAAGTGAAAAACACCATCCTGTTAAAGAATATGTAACACCTGAGCAGTTTAAAGAATATGAAACGATTGCCAAAATGAAAGGCTTTTTAATGGTGTCATCTTCTCCATTAACGCGCTCATCTTATCATGCAGATAAATTCTTTGCTGAACTTAAAGAAAAAAGAGAGCAGGGTAAAGTTTAACCAACTTTTGAATAAAAAAAGCCACTCTTAATGAGTGGCTTTTTTTATGACGCAATCATGAATAAAGGCGGATCCTTGTTCTTCTATAATCTTTATTATTTCTTGGTTTTGGTTAGCTGGGCTTTCTGTTAAAAAGCTGTAAGGGCTTATGCAATTTAATGCCGTATTTGGGGTGGTTAAAACCCTGTGCAACTGTTGTGGAGATGAGCAACCTAAAGTTAAAAGAAAGTCACAAATATCTAAAATGTTATCAATGAGTTTTTCTTCATGAAACAGACACTTTAAATAAACTTTATATATCTCGCCAAAGGTTAGGGTATAGGGGTTTTTGCAAAAAACATAACAGTTTTCTGGTAATTTTTTTAGTATTTCAATGTCTTTATTTGATAAATTTAAGTCAGGATAAGAAATACAAAATCTATTGATAAAGTACATCTGTTGCTGGCGTGTGTTTTTTTCTGGAGAAAAAACTGAAAGGGCGTTTTTTAGGGTTGAAGGGCTGGTAATTAGCTTTAATTTACCATCCCAGAGAGGACGATATCCCATAAGCTTAAAACCTCTAAAAGTTATTGTTATTTAATGTGATTTAATTTTAAATAAAATATAAATTGTTGTCAAAATGAATCTATTTTGCCGCTGGTAGGCCTAAAACTGATATAGGTCAGTGATCAAGTACTATACTTGCTTAAAAATAAGGGAGCCTATGTAAAAAATAAGCTTTTTTTAGTTTAGACCACCAAGTGGGGATAGGCTTTTTTCTGGTTTAGGTGGCTGAGCTGCTGTTGCCACGGGTTCAGGCTCAACGGAAACAGCAGAATCTTGCGGAAGCTCCTTTTGAAACTCTTCGCGCTGTTTTCTAATTTTAGCAGCTTCTTTAGCGAGCTTATCTACTAATGCATCAGAAAGTTGTTGTTCTTTCAAATAGCGTACACGGTCAATTTCTAGTTCTTGAGCAAGTTTACGTGTATCAGATGTTAGTAAAGAAAGTTCTTCATAAAGCACAGAAAGCCATTGATCTAGGTTCTCTGTAAAGGTGCCATTTCTTAGGTCAAGTAATGCACCTTCAATATCTAGTCGAATTACTTCCGTACGGTCATATAACTTTTTAATATGTGCTGAGTATTGTGGATTGAGACCGTTTAATTTTTCGCTAAAAGCAAAGAGCTCTTTAAACTGTGCGCTGGCATAAATAAATTCTGCATAAATACGCGCAATAGCAAATGTTTCAAAATCTTTACGAGATTCTTCAAAAGCCATAAGAGCACGACTAAAATAAAGTTGAGATTTTTTGAGCTTGATATAAGCGACAGAACTTATATGTCTATCACCATTATAAATATCAATTTCTTCTAGTTCTGCTTGTCGGCGATCTTGTTCCATAATCAGGGAAACATCTTGGCGAATATATTTTTGAGTTTCGTCTGATTCTTCAATATAAAGCGTTGTTAAATCTTTTTCCTGAGCTTCGGCAAGTTTAAGAGAAAGGTTTAAATCCTGCCAAATGGAGTCTAATAGTTTTTGTGAATTTTGAGCTCTAATGAGTAAGCTTTCAGCATAAGCCTTATCTAGCACATATTGTCGTTGCATCTGAATATTTGCGATTTTCGAAATATAATTATTGTGTGCGCTGGCTAAAAAATGCCCAAAAGTTTCTGCTGTTTCTAAGTAGCAGCTTTGTCTGTTTGTTTTTGCTTCTGTAAATAATGATTCTAAACCTTTAATGCGTGGTTTAAGGTCCGCTAAAGAAAGGGAAGTGCTTTCTAAAAGTTCCTGAGCAAGAATAAGGTCACACCCATCTGCCTTAGCTTGTAGCTGTGCGCGGTGTTTAAGATAAAGTTCTTTAGATGTAATTGTAACGGCTTTTGCCACAGGTGCTTCATTGTTGTTCATTGCAAAAGATGAAGAGGAACAGATTACTGTACCCATAAAAGCCAGTAATAATGTTTTATAATAGATGCTTCTACGCATTTTTTTGAACCTCTTTTAATAATAAATCTAAAGAAAAATTTACAGCTTTAAGTCTTATGTCTTCTCTGTTACCGTCAAAAACTTCAGATAAGGCTATATGGGTTTTGGCAGATTTTAATCCAAAATGCACTAATCCTACAGGCTTACTTTTTGTTGCACCGCTAGGCCCTGCAATGCCAGAAATACTTATAGCAATTTCATTTTCTTTTGTATAAGCGCCTAAGCTCATTGCCAGCACAGTTTCATCGCTTACAGCACCGTAAGTCTCTAATGTTTTATGGGGTATGTTAACCAGGTTTTCTTTTTCTGTATTTGAATAGGTGATAAAGCCACGTTCATAAATAGCGGAAGAACCAGAAATATGAGTAATACTCGCGCCGAGTAACCCCCCAGTGCAAGATTCCACCGTCACAACTTTTAAGCCCTGTTCTGCATAAAGGCTAATCAGCTTTTTTACTTTTTGTTCAATTACTTCAGAAAACATAGCCCCATCATACGAAAACTTATAATAAATAGCAAACATAAAGCTTTTGCTATTTAAAGCTAAATGTTTTAATCTGCTTAAGTTATGTTAGAAATAAGAATAATCGCTATTATTTTACTCTGTTTGCTTTGCTTAAATGCTTGGGTTTTCCATAAGCGTTGGCTTGCCTATGCCGCAGGGCTTCTTTCTACTATTATGCTGATGATTCCGGTTGCTTGGCAGCACTATCAAACATGGCCTGTGTCTTTGAGTGATAATTTATTAGTCGGCTTGGTTTTTGTTCAGTCTGCTTATTTAACGTTCTTTTTAAGCCATAAAGATGCTTGGCAGGTAGGTGCGGTTGTTCAGCCACTTATTTTGGTACTTGCTCTTCTTTCTTATGTTCTTTTTCCAGGCAAAACTCTCATTATGCTAGAATCTAATTGGTTGTTTGCGCATATTCTTTCCGCGCTTGCCTCTTTTGGTGTTCTTGGGTTTAGTGCCATTTGCGCAGGTTCTTATCTGTATAAGAGTACGCAAATTAAAGACCATACAAAAAAAGGGCTACACTCCAAACTACCTTCTTTAGCAACCTTAGATAAACTTGAATTTAGCGCTTTGGCTATGGGGCAAACGTTTTTAGCCATTTCTATCATTTCTGGTGGTTGGTACTATTACGACCTTACAAATAGTTTTATGATATTTACGCACAAATTTATCTTTACTCTTTTAGCATTTGCGCTTGTCGTTATGCTTATTTTTATGCGTTTGTTCTTGGGGACTAGAGGGCGATTCGCGTCACGCCTTATCCTTATTGTCTTTTCTCTCTTAAGCCTCGGATTTGTTGGCTCAAAAGTTGTTTTAGAATTTTTGATCTAAAACGCATTTTTTTCTTGATGCCTAAACTTTAAGCAGGTAGACTGCTTCACTAATCACCCCACTGGTGTAAAATTGTCACAGCACTTAAAGTGCTGCATAACTCTATTTAATATTAATTTAAGGTGGCTAAAACGTGGCTGAGCTTCGTATTACTGATGACATTATTCTAGAAAACCAAGTTGTTCTCGCACCGCTTTCAGGTATTTCTGATCGCCCATTTCGTTTGCTTTGTAAACGCTATGGAGCAGGTCTTGTTGTATCAGAAATGGTGGCATCGGAAGCTGTGGTAAGGAATGATACCATTGCGATGCAAAAAGCTTCTTTTGATCCAAGGCAAGGCATTGTATCTGTACAAATTGTTGGTGCAAACCCAGAAAATATGGCAGCAACAGCTAAAGTAAATGAACTTGCTGGCGCGGATATTATTGATATTAACATGGGGTGCCCAGTACGTAAGGTTGTGAATACCCTTTCTGGTTCAGCCTTATTGAAAGACCCTGAACTTGTAAAAAACATATTAGAAGCTGTTGTTGCAGCTGTGACTGTGCCTGTTACGCTTAAAACACGTTTGGGCTGGGATGATGCTCTAAAAAACGGTGTCGAAATTGCTAAAATTGCAGAAGCTTGTGGCATTAAAATGTTGGCAATTCATGGTCGTACACGTGCGCAAATGTATTCTGGTTCTGCAGACTGGGAAGCCATACGTGCGATTAAAGAAGCGGTGTCTATTCCCGTTCTTGTAAATGGGGATATTTTGACGTTGGAAGATGCTAAAATAGCCCTAGAACAGTCTGGCTGTGATGGTGTTATGATTGGTCGTGGTTGCCAAGGTCGTCCATGGTTTTTAGGGCAGGTCGCTGCCTACCTTAAAGATGGTACATTGCTGCCAGATCCACCTCTAGAAGAACAAATGGCTGTGGTATTAGAGCATTACCAATTAGCGCGTGAACTTTATGGGGATTCTAAAGCTGTACGTGTTATGCGTAAGCATATTGGTTGGTACACAAAAGGATTTAAAAAATCTGCTGGTTGGCGTGGTGATATTAATAAAATTTCAGACCCTGAAAAGGTTGTTGAAGAAATTAAAGCTTTTTATAAATCTCGTATAGAAGAGGGTGCGCAATTGCGCAATCTGCATCTTAACGAAAAAGATGAAACTGGTTGCTTAACATTGTAAGTGATTAAGATGAAAAGGAATGAGCGAAGTGGTTGCAGAAGTTAAAAGTTTAACAAATAATTTTCTTTCGGATGATGCTCTTTCTTTTATGCGTTTGGTACATGCATCTTATGGCTCATCTCATCTGATGAGTGAGATTTATGAAGATATTTTTAAGCACGGTAAAAACGATAAACCCTTCTTTTTAAATGGTGAGGCGGGCACAGGTAAAGAGTTGCTTGCACGTGCGATTCATTTGGTGTCGGGTCGTGAAGGTGCTTTTGTTTCCCTTAACATGTTTTCTATTCCTTCTAATTTTATTGAAGGAGAGCTTTTTGGTAATTCAACGGCTCAAAACCCAGGTCTTTATGAACAATCTCGTGGCGGCACACTTTTTTTAGAAGGTGTGGAAGATTTGCCTCAAACAATTCAACGTTCTATTATTGAAACACTTAAAGAACGAGAGCATAAAGTGTTTTTTGGTAATCGTGCTTTTGATTCTGTTCCGCCACTTCTTATTTTCTCTTCTCGCCAAATGGTGCAAGCGGATAAAGTGGGCTTTATTCGTGAATATACTATGGATTCTGGCGGGCGCCATTTAAGTATTCCTTCATTAAGAGAGCGTATCGAAGATATTCCGGTAATTGCATCTTATTATTTAAATAACTTTGCTCAAAGCTTAGGGCGTCGCATGCGTTTTAAGCGAGAAGCTATTGCTTTATTACAAGAGTACTCTTGGCCGGGTAACATTCATGAATTAACAAACGTTATTCAACGTGTTGCAAGCCATGTTGCTGCGGATGAAGTAACGCTTCAGGAGTTAAGAGAGCATATGCCAAAAGCACCTGATTTTGCACAAAGCTTTTGCTTACCAGAGCTTGCCGATGCTTGCTTGGCAAGTTATTTTAAAACATTAAAAGGTGTTGCACCTGCTCCTAAGCTGCATTCTAAAATCATGTCGGAAGTTGAGAAGCCTTTAATTGAGCATGTACTAAAATATGCGCGTGGTAATCAAGTGCGCGCTGCGGATATTCTAGGTATAAATAGAAATACGTTGCGTAAAAAAATTACAGAACTTAACATTGATATTAAATCCATCTCTTAGTTTTAGAGCTAATGAGTAATGCACATAAAATTGTAAGAATAAAAATATGAAATCCTTTATTTACGTCTTGTCTCGTATGTCTACAGCTATATTTATACTGTCGTTTTTGGCAGTTGCATCGGTGTTGGGGACTTATATTTTACAAAACAGACCAGAAGAAGAGTACATTAATTTATTTGGTGATTTTTGGTGCCAAGTTTTTTCGTATTTAGGGCTTTTTGATTTGTATTCGTCGTGGTGGTTTATTGATTTACTTTTAATATTGATGGCATCCATTGTTGTTTGCTTATGGAATAATGGTAGGCAAATTTGGAAAAGGCAAGAACTACCAAAACGTGCTTTACCTGCAAGTTTATTAAAAGGATTTACCCAAGTAGAAACAAGTCTCAATTTTGAGGGTTTTATTCATAAATCTAAAGATCTTGGATTGAGTATTCGTGTGTATGAAGGAGCGGCTTATGCAAGCCAATCTAAAAAGTACATTTACGGGTACTGGGCGATGCATATTTCTGTTTTGCTGTTTTCTATTTATGGTCTTGCCAATGCCTTTTTTGGGTGGCGTGGGGTGATGAATTTAGCTGAGGG